>NZ_JBTNEH010000015.1:0-123835 GCF_054512775.1 Alicycliphilus sp. T452 | reverse complement strand
GTGGCCTCATTACGCCGATCCGAGACTGGCTCCAATACGGCGATCACGCCCTGGCTCCATTACGCCGGTCAGCGGGTGGCGCCTATATGCCGATCATGGAGTGGATCCAATATGCCGGTCGGTGACAAGCCCAATTCGGCCGGCGGCTGCACCCTCGACAGCGGCCATGTCGCAGAGCCTGCTTGGCCATCCCTCACGAGACTTGCCGTCCCAACCTGCAAGAAGCCATTCATCTCGCAAGGCCAACAGCGTAGCGGCGGTTCCCATCTCATCGGCTTGCAGACTGCTGTGAAAGAACCGTTCAGGTGCGTCAGCTGCCCTCAAAGCCACCAGAAAGGTGGCAATGCGCCTCGCCATGACCGTAGGCGGCCCGGCGAGGCCAAGCTGGACTTCCAGCAGCCCGAGTAAAGCCGGTGGACTCAGGACAGGTTCGCCCAGATGCGGCGCTGCAGCAGCACCCTGCCATCCTCCAGCATGAAGGCTGAATGTGATCTTCATATCGTCTCGCTCCCTGGAATCGGTCTGCCCATCCTCGCTTCTCCATCAGTCAAAGTGGAGTTTGCCCATAACCGAGCGGTAGCTAGAACCGGGCCATGCCGATTTGGTGACCACGATGAATTCCACACATGCACTGAAAGTCTGTGGCGGCAGCGTGCTTAACCCATTGGACTCGCTGCCCAGCGGGCATTGGTGAACTTCCGCAATCAGCTTCAAGCATTTGTCGCCGGTTTACTCGATGACAATGTAGAAGGGGTCTGACTGCCCCACCAGTCGGTTGTCGCGCTTGCGAATCAGAAATGCTTCAACAAAGTGCACGCCGCGGTACTCCAGTCCTTCCGAACGACTCGCCCCATTGTCGGATGGATAAAATTCGCCCCGAAGTGCACCCGCACGAGATGCCACTTTGTCAGTGTTCGTCACGCGCCATTGAACTTTGTAATCTGCTGAGAACGGCATTCCGTGGACTCCGCTGGCATTGAACCGTACCCAATAGCCAGGCTGCAATGCCTCTGCCGACTGGATGGTCCGAACGGTATTTCCATAATGACCAGTCTTCAGCTCTGCGGCCACCCGTACAACATGTTGTTCTGGAGCCCTGCGCCATGTAGGCCTTCGAACGTGGGGCAAATGCCGTAGCTTCGCAGGTACTGCGGCGGCGCCCAGAGTCTTCACCTTTTCCACCAAGTCCCGGAAGTGGTTGCCCAGGACCAACTCGCCTGTAGCTGCAGCCTCACTGACCTGCTCCGCAGCCCGCTTCGCCTCGCCCGCAGCAAAGCTGTCGCCGAACACCCGTTGCCACTTGCCAATGCTTTCGTCGCGGTCTGGCTCCGCGTATGCATCGTCAATCCAGCCGCGGTAAAGGTTTACCTTGTCGCGAAAGTTTCCATATTGCGTTTGGTCCCAGCCGCTTGCTTGGTCCTCCTCAGGCAGCTTTGGATTGGGTACTACCGGGACGTTCGGCCGAACCTGCAGCCAGTCATCCAGACGACCGACCAGTGTCTTGAGCGTCGTAGGCAAGTCGGCAAACTGCACACTGTCACGGTCACTTTCATAGACCTGCAACCCCATCAGTGTTGTCAGCAAAAACGATGGGCACGTAAAGTTGCCCTTGATGTCGCGCATGTACTTCAGTAGCCGAGTGACCTTCTTCAAATCATTCCCGCCGGCGACGCCATTCTTGCTTTTCACCCACTCCGTATATGCAGACGGTGCCGAGGCCTCGAACTTGTCGCTATTTCGATTACAGACCTCGTACTGACCTGCATAAAGCCGGTTGACCACACAGGGCGCAACGTCGATCTTGCGCTCACCCGCGTACTCAACTGTGGCGCAATGCGAAAAACGACGGACTTTCCCATCGTACGCAGGAAGCTGCCCGAGCTTGGTAGCAAGCTCGTTCACGTAGTCCTTCGGTGCCCAGCCCTCCTTGGCCTCGACGAATACCAGCAGATCAGCGTCGAACGGTTGCCCAGACTGGGGTTTGATGATGGTCTCGTGGGCCCAAGAACCCTGCGGAGCGAACGATATGATTTTCGGACCCCAGGCAAGGGCGCGAACTGCGTTCTCAACAGCAACAATGCTGTCCTCCAGCAAGCGGAGACGCGTGCTATTCAGATTGACATGGTCGTCAAGAAAAGTCCTAAAGTGTTCGTGCAGCTTCATCAGACCCCCAATAGGTTCAGCTTGCTCACGGCTTCAGCAACAAGCTTCTCAACTGCATGTTTAGCCTGTGCTTCTGACTTCTTGCGAAGTCGGTTGTAGAGCCAGTCGAACACCAGAGGATTGCTCGCTCGGTGCCGGTAAATGGCGTCTTGCAATGCACGCGAGCTCAGCGTCAGCTCCTCCGCAGAAGCGCCGGTGAGAGCTTTTTCCCAAATTTTTTCGATTTCACCCTTCAGCGTCGTCAACGATTCGACGGTGTCCTCTTGCTTGCGGTATTCCCGCAAGACAAAGCTGACCATCGGTAAGACTGGAAGACCCACCGAGATGATGAGCTCGTCGAGCTTGAGCCCTTGATGAAGACCGATGGCAAACAGCGCAACACCAAGAACTCCAGCGATGCAGAAAAGTACCGCTGAATAGGTTCGCCGCACCCGCAAGTCGTAGACCACGTTCGTTCGCTGGCAAAGAAGCCGCCCCAATGGCAATGGCAATCTGTTGATGGCGCCTTCGTACCAGCTTTCCAGTCCTTTCTTCTCCATGTCGGACATCTGGCCAGGCGCAATAGCACGCAGCTCTTCAGGGTCCACTCGACTACCGGCGACCAACTTGTTCCAGTCAAGCTTCAAGACCTCGGTGTCGAATTGCTCCTGAACCTTGGCTCCCGCCTTGCTACACGCGCGCTGCTTCGGTGAGAGGACTCCCACATCGAGAAGCAGTAGGGCAATAGAAGCGAAGCCAACATAGGATCGGACAGTTGGAAAATCAGCACCAAAAAGCAGCACCAACACCGGCAGTACCAGGGCGGTGATGGCTACGAAGTTCTGATAGTTCTTTGCACGGGAATAGAAGCGCCGCTGCGCGCGCAACAGTTCCAGTCGTTCAGGCCTGTTCTGCTCAATGTCGATTCGATGTTCCATGGTCATTGGTGGTCCTTCCCTTTTCAGTGTTTTGTAGAAGTAGCTGCGGCGTTTTGGATGAACAGTGGTGGTCGTCCCAACCTACGTGTCTTGGGCTCTGGATGCTCTCCGCCGCCAGCCCAAACATCGGTCACAAGCCACTCCTCGAAGTAGTCGAGCCACTCAGCGGCCCAGGGCAGATAGGTCTCTCTAAAGCGCATCTGCGGCACCCATTCGTGCGCCCGCGGGAACCAAAGACACAACTTCGTGCCCTTCCCTTTATGCGGATAGACGTGCGGCAACTTACGCCCTGCGGCGAGCTCCTTGGGGTCCGGGTCCATCACTATCAGCTCAGGGAAATTGGAGGGGTAGACTTTCAGAAGACATTGATAGACCCGAGCCATTGGTGTTGGAGCCACCTTGAATCCAAACCTGAGCTCTCGACCCTGTACAAATTCCAGCGTCGACTCTGGCCACCTCAGTGCCTTCAATTCAGCGTGACGCTGGGCAAGGCTCGGAAGACGCGGTGGGGGCTTCAATCAGACGGCCCTCCAAAATAGGTGTGTGCACGGGCCGGTGAGACGACCGACGCCGCACCTGCAATCACGAAACCCGCCTGCTTCAATGACCGGAAGCTCTCACGCCGTTGCGCACTGTGCTGCAGCACGGCCTGCTTTGCTCGCTGGCCGAACGCGGTCTCCACGGCCTTCGAAACGGTGTCAAGCCCATTGTTTCCTTCGATGGCAGCAAGCAACCCGTCCAGGTCGGTCACGAACTTCTTCTGCCATTGTGAAAACGCCTGCTGGCGTTTTGAATCATTCATGGAGGCAGCCAGGTTGTCAGCCTGTGCGCACGGGTTCATCAAGGTCCAGATTTCCTTGCCCGACTGAAAAATCTCGCGCTCAAACAGATCTGGCAGAAGCTCGACGATGTCGAAGAACAAGTCCAGAGGTCCATCGTGTGGCTTCGGCGCCAAGATTACGTAGGCCTTCGCAAACAGACTCGTCAAAAAGACGGAGGTCGGCGCAATGTCAGAACCCGCTTCGAACTCTCCGAAAGAAACATTTCGGTGCATCTTCCCTAACTGGACGAACCTGCTCAGAAGACGGGCAAATACCTCGTCCGCCTCCGGTAGCGGCACGAGGTCGGCCTTGCGCGCCTCTGCAAAATCCGATGTGAGGGCCTCCGTAAGCCGAAAGACAGGAGACACCTCAGCAGCGGCATCGAATCCCAGGCAGTACCCTTTCGGATTGGTCGAGAGGTAGTTTCTGAGGTCTCGGTCTGGGATGCGCCCATGGTGCTTGCCATACGGAAGCACATGCAGAGGGTCGTCAATGACCGGGGCAAAGTCGGCTCGCATGCCGCCGGAGTAGACAAGCGTCACGCACCGATCCCACCGCTCAATGCCAAGTCCATGACGCTCGGCATAGCGCTTCAACACGACGTACAAGTGCTCGAGCAGCAGCGCCGCACCGCCGGGTCCGCCATATCGGACGAGTGCAGCCTTGGATAGTCGTACCACCAGGTCTATGTCGAAGCCCTCGCGGTTCGCATCCATAGGCCGGACGATGGTTCCCATTTGACGGGAACCCTGCGCGTGTACTTGTTCCACCAATCCATTGAATTCAGCGCAATCGATGAGGTACTCACCCGTCGCGTTATACGCTCGCTCAAGCTCCTGGAGTTCCGTGGCTGTGGGCTCGATGGTTCTCCCAATGGCTTCCGCAAGGTATGTGAAGCGAGCCGACGCCGACGCGGTGACTTTGCGAATAGCTCGGGGAAAGTGGTCGAGTCGGTTCATATGGAAGGTGGGCTACAAGCCTGTCGTTCAAAAGTGAGTTAGTTGCCCAGGCAGCGCTCGTAGACTCGCCCTGTGCGGGCCGAAATCAACCCCGCAATCAACATCAGAATCGCCACGGCATAGCCGAGAGCGCTCTCTGGCATCCAGGCGCTGAGGTATTCGGGCAGCACTTCAGGCAGTGCGCCCTCGACTTGTGCTCCGCCAGCCAGCCCTTTCACGGTCGAGACCCCTGTAGCTGCCACTCGCCCTATGAGGCCCGCCAAGAGCAGGAACCCACCAGCACACACCAATGCATCCCCTAGCGCGACGAGACGCCTTGGCTGGGTGAGGAAGTAATCGTTCAGCCGTTCCAGCATGTTGGGCCTACTTCTTTTCGCGCCGGACGCCCTTGAAAGGCGTCTTGTCGGACTTCACATCCATGAATCGCCCCGTCTGCGTGTCTCGCTTGACGTAGTGCCCAGAGGGAGTGGTGTTCTGGCTGCGCTCACGCACAGCGCCTATACGGTGCCCGTCGCCGGGCGGGTTGTTCTTTGCCATCGTGACCTCAAATTTCATTTTTAGGCAGTATATATGATCATTTTGATCATGCAATAGATATTTTTAGTAGTGACCAGCTCACGCCATCGTCTATGATCAGTGGATGGAAAAACATCTTGACCAGCGATCGCAGTTCCTCGCAGGCCTAACCAAGACTCAGCGAGAACGGCTGGCGCACATTGACTTCAAGCTGTTTTTCCTGGGCGAACTACGAAGGGCCGACGTTGTCGACCGCTTCGGAACCGGCCCCGCTGGAGCTACTAGAGACATTGCGCTCTACCGGGAAATCGCACCTGAGAATCTCGAACTTGACAGCTCGGTTAAGGTCTACAGACCAACTCTCGCCTTCAAACCGCTGTTCGAACACAACGCTCGCCGAATCCTCACAGCCCTGACACAAGGGTATGGCGAAGGCCTGGGAGAACCTGTTGGCGATGAGGTGCAGCCCATGCTGAGATGCGAGGTACCGAACGCGCTCAGCCTCCCGAAGATGCACGTGCTGGCACCTATCACGCGCGCTATTCACCGCGGCAAAGCGGTGCGCCTTGGCTACACATCAATCGAGAGCGGCCACACAGAGCGTGAGTTGGTCCCATTGGCGCTGGTAGACATCGGGATTCGCTGGCACGTCCGAGCCTTCGACCGTAGGCACAAGCAATTCCGCGACTTCGTCTTCACGCGAATGGACGAGCCAGTCGTGCTAGAAGACAGCCCAGTTCAGCGAGAAGAAACGGCCGAGTTCGATGTGCAGTGGAGCCGCATCATTGAACTGGAGTTGGTGCCCCACCCTGAGCACCCCCGTCCGGAAATCGTGAAGATGGATTACGAGTTCCCGGAGGAAGGCGTGCTCCGAGTTCGAGTCAGAGCGGCCAATGCAGGGTACATGCTTCGTCGCTGGTCTGTGGACTGCTCATCGGACCACCATCTGCGCGGCCTTGAGTACGCGCTATGGCTGCGCGACCCGCTCGCGCTCTACGGGGCAAGTAACGCGCAACTGGCTCCAGGGTATCAAGACCCACGCTCAAACCGAGAAATCAAGGCGCTCTGAACGGACCATGGCAACCAGCGCTTTGCCCCAATGAGTCGGGGGCAGCGCAACTGACTTGTGCAACGCGAAAACTGTTCCCGCGACAGCATGATGCATACGGTGCCAGAAAGCAGCCGCTGGTGAGCGTCCGTAGTCAGCCTACAGAAGTCCATACAGGCGTGCTATGCGGACGGCTGAACGCCGGTCAGGCGCCCCCAGCTTGGCATTGAGCCTCTGAAACCGGCAGTCGATGGTTTTGGCCTCCAAATTCATAGTGGCGCCGATGACCTTGCTGCTGTGGCCGGCAGCCTCATGACGCAGGAGGTGCAGGTCAGCTTCCGTGAGATGAGCCCCTTGGAGCAACTCCTCACGCATGGATTTGGCGATCCAGTGGTGCAGCTCCATGGCGAGCGCACGAGCTAGCACCCGAACTTGTGGGTAGTTCTCGCCGTCAAACCTGCCTGAGTCCGCTGATCCCAGACATAGGACGCCCACCCGGGATAGGCCAACGGGGCTGGGGGCAGGGGCAACTAGGGCAGAGGTGAAGCCGTGCTCAGCAGCTGCGCGGATGAAAGCGCATTCTTCGGTCGATGAGCAGTCCATGTCTCTGGAGCGGATCGGTTCTGTGTCGGTTGATGCGTACCGTAGCCAGGGATCGTGTTCGAACCTCCGTTGAGACGAGTAGTCCGCAGCCCACGATGGATCGCAAGCCCACAGGGATCGAAGGGAGGTTCGCGTTGCATCGTCTCGAAGGCAACTCAGGAAGACGCCGGCATCAGCACCAAGACCTTCCACTGCCTCGCGAAACAGGGTTATCACTTCGCCAGTGGACCCCGCCTCTGCGATCAACGGAAGCAGCTGTAAAACGCGAATATCGTTCATGGTTGCAGACCCGCTCGGCTGATATCCGCTGCCTTCAGCGATGGTCTGCGAATGCCGCATGGCCTTCGCGAACCAGTTTGCTGAATAGAAGGCCGTCCTTAAAGCGAAGGGGCTCAACCGCGCACCAGTGGTCGAAGCTCTTCACGTCACCAAACACCATCGCCTGTACCAGCCGCATGCCCACACCTAGACGCTGGGTGCGCTCCATCAGCAGACCGTAGTTGGTGGCGCGCAGCAGGATGGTCACTGCACCATCACCGGTGGCCAGCAACGTAGCTTCCGGCGCTGCAAGTGCTGCATTTCGGCTTCTAGCCAATATGGCTGAGCCAGCACGCTTTTCGACCAACGCCAAGCGCTTGGCACCCAGAGGGCGAGCGGGCACGTCGATGGGATCGATGCGGCGTTTGACCGATGGTCTGGTCAACACAGATGGTGCTGACGCCATTGCCATGGGAGTCTGGAATTCGTTCATCTCCGCCCCTGCAGATCGGGTTGATCGACAGGCCACGCGGTGTTGGCACCGAGTGACCCGCGCTTCAGGTATCAATTGACCGGATAGAGGGGAGGGTAGACAAACACGTCGCGCGATGTCAAAGGAAATCCGGTCAGGGCGACCAAATCTGTAGCTAGGTCAGTCGCGCTAAACGACGACTACCCAATGCACGCGGCTCGTCAAATCACTGCGGGCGCGCTGCTTTGGCTCAAAGCCTCCAGCAATAAAAATGCATCGTTGGCTCGATTCACAGGGATGAACAGGTGATCGTGGTGGAAGGCTGCGACCGCGTTGCATGGGATGCCCGCTTTGGCCAAGGCCGAGGAGATCATGGCCAGGAAGCCGATGGCCTCCAGCGACGAGTGCACGGTGAGCGTGATGAGTTTGGCCTCGAAGATGTAGGGCACTTTGGCCCGAACTGCTTGAGAGCGTTCCACGATGGCCGTCAGTCCTTCTGATTCCCTGAAGGTGCAGATAGGGGAGAAGTCAACAGGGAGGCAGTGATCCTGGAAGGTGCAGTAAACGTAGGTCTCTGGCCGAAGTTCAGGGGCCATCAATTTCTGCAGCCGAACTTGGTCTTTTTCTCCGCTCATCCGGTGGCCTCCTGCGCATGGCAATGGTGTTGGCATTCGGCACTGATTATGGGCGGCAGTCGTTCCTCCAGCGCGTGCGCAAGTGCGCAGTTGCACCGCTGAATGGGTCGGTTTAGCTGAATTGACACGCGGCCAAAGTTCCTAAACCCCGGCGTTCAAACGGGATCTGCTGCTACCGTCTGGCGCAGCCCGGAACAGTCCCCCGCCAACCACTGCTTTGGCCGCCGGGCATCAGACGGCAAAGCACAGTGAGAAGGAGTGTCCACATGGCACCGACTTCCGAAGTCCTCGCGGACATGGCCGATCTTCGCGATCAATTGAGGCAGCAGGGCAGCCCCTACAGCGTATTGTTCAAGCTGCGTCCTGCGCGTGTGCTGCTCGATATAGCGTTCGATTGGACGCTGATTCTGGTCGCTGTTGCTGTTGTCGTGTGGCTCGATGCAGTGCTTGCGCCGTTGTCTGTGCTGGTGATCTCCAATCGACAAAGGGCACTCGGCAACATCCTGCACGACGCGGGTCACCGGAACATCTGGCGAGAGAAGGATCGGAACGATCTTGTCGCCCGTGCACTGGTGGCGCCATTGCTGTTTGCAAGCCTCTCCCGATATCGGGAAACACATTTTCAGCACCACCTGGAGTTGGGGCGCACGCAAGGTGACCCCGACCTGATACCGGGGCAGGAAAATCTGCCATCGCTTTGGGTGGTCAGCTTCGCCAGGTGCTTGCTCTCGTGGCCTACCTGGCTAGGCTCACTGAGCGGTCATCTGTTCGAGAAGGAGGTCAGCTTGCGGAGCAAAGCCTTCATCTTGGGATGGTGGGTAGGCCTCGTCGGTGTCCTGACCCTGTCGGGTGGTGGCGATTTTGCGTTGGCTTTTGTGTTGTTGTGGCTAATTGCGAGGGCGACGTTCTTTCATTGCATCACCACTTTTCGCGAAATGTGCGATCACTTCGGACTGCAGCCGGGTGGGGTGTTTGGCTTCACCCGTGACATGGTCTGTCAGGGCCCCTGGCGCTGGGCCATTCACCCGCGCAACAACGGCTACCACCTCACCCACCACCTGTTGCCAGCGGTTCCGTACTACCGACTTCCGGAAGCTCACACACTGCTGTGTCAGTTGCCCATATTCGAGGATCGATCACACATCTGCCGCGCCTACTTCCGCACCGCGAATGCAGTGACAACTGAGTGGCAGAGCAGGGCGGCGACGTGATGGATCGCGTCCTGAGTAGCGTTCAGATCGCGGCGTTATTGGTGTCAGCCAGCTACGGCATCGGCTTCTTGTTCGGCTCTGGGGAGCTGGCCCTGACTCACGGGATGGCAGGAAGCATCTACGGCGTTGCCACTGGGTTCGGCATGCTCGCGCTCGCACTGGTGGCAAAACCTTTGTGGCGGTCTGGTTTGTCCGTGTGGGACTTGTTTGGGCGGGCCTACGGCAGACAACTGCGCGGCTTGGTGGCGGCGCTGTCTCTGGTCTGGATGGCAGGTGTGCTCGCCGCACAGATTCATGGCGGTGTGGCTGTCGCTCGCTTGCTGGGAGTACCCGATCCGTATGGACTGATCACCGTGCTGGGGCTGATCTACGCTGCAGCTCAGATGACTTTGCGCATCGCGTCGGTCGTCTTTACTGGATGTCTTCTGTTGAGCAGTTTGGTTCTGGTATACGCGCTCGTAGCTGCAGACGGGCTGGCACTCTACCAGGAGGCAATACCCAGATTTGTGGAGGATCTGGACACCTTCAGTCCGACCTACCTGGGCACCATGTCACTCGCCGTTTGCCTGCTGGTTGTCACAGGGGCCGACTACCACCAGTTCGTGATGTCTGGTCAAACCGCCCGGAGCGCCGTGGTCGGATGCGCCATGGCTGGACTGGCACTAACTCTAATCGGGTTCCTGCCGGCGGCTGTTGTGATGGCCATGCAGTCAGGCGGTGTGCTGGCGGACATGCCAGATGGCAAGCAAGTCATCCCGTGGGCGTTGTCCCACGCGGTAGGCGGCCTTGCTGAGGGACTGAGAGCCGGCATGTTGGTCGCACTGTCGCTTGCTGCGCTGGGTTCGGGAGCAGCGATTCTGCGGGCGATGGCATCTGCGATGAGTACGACCCTGTCAGGCAAAAGCCGATCCAGGCTTTCTTCGGCCGCAGCACTCATCATCGGCGCCGCACTTGCTTCGCGAGATCAGGGCATTGTAGAAACCATGGTGTCGGTCAACATCATTTACCTCGCCAGCGTCGGCGTTTGCTTTGTCGCGCTGCTGGCAGATATCAGCCTGACGCCCCAGCGTGCCAGGGCCACCATGGTCGTGGGGCTTGTCGTGTCTGGATGCGTTTATGCAGCCAGTTGGCTGGGTCTGTTAGCCCCGCAGGCTGACGCTCTCTCGCTGGGCGCCGGACTTGCAGCATCAATGGGTGTTGCAGTCGGCTTTGGCCTTGTCGCTGGCTCCCAGCGTGCTGACGTGACGAAGTCTTGTCGCTGAGTTGCCCGACCCTGCCACCACCTTCACAGAATCGTCAACTGCGCGCGAAACCAACTCTCGCTGAGCCACCTTGACGATCAGTGCAGTGATGTCGTGGGCCAAAGGCGGTTCGAGTTCCCAGTGGTGCCAGTAGAGATCGACCATGACCCCGTGGTTGGGGCACAGGTCAATGAGCCGTCCACTGTCGACCAATGGTTGGGCCTGCGTGCTCGGTATCAGGCCATAGCCAGCACCCATTGCCACACCCTCCAGCAAGGCCACTGGCGAAGGCAGAAAGTGTTTCGCGTACCGGTCAATCGAAAACCCGAATCGGCTCTTCAGGAAGTCGTCATGCAGAGAATCTTTTCGATTGAAGAGGACAGCTGGAGCTGCGAGAACCGATGGAACGGTCAATCCGTCTGGAAAGGCGCTCTGTGCGAATTCAGACGTTGAATAGCAGCGGTACTCCATGGCGCCGAGGCATTCGGCCACGAAGCCGTCGGCTGCTTTGGGACTGGTCGATATGCACCCAATGACTTCGCCGCGCGACAGCAACTGGGAAGTGTGGTCCTGGTCGTCGGCAATCACTTCCAGTGCCACAAGCTGGCTCAGAAGGAGTTCCTTCAATACCTCCGGAAACCATGTGGCCAATGAATCCGCATTGACAGCAATGGACAGTGGTACAGGGGCATGTGATTTGGGTCGAGGCACTAGCTCCTGCAAGGCCGAGCCTTCCAGAATCCGCAACGCCTTCACGTGGCGGAGCAACACCTCTCCTGCTGGGGTGGGTGACACCGGCCGATCCCGAAGCACCAGAACTGTCGACAAGGATTCCTCCAGTGCCTTGATTCGTTGGGAGACGGCACCCCGTGTGATGCTTAATGCAGTCGCCGCCTTTTCAAAGCTCTGCTGCTCAATCACCACAGCAAAAGTTTCCAACTGATCACGATCCAGCATGGGTATCTCCCGATGTCTGGCTGACGCGGTTGCCAACCTGCGCCATTTAATGGGTAAAGCAGAAATTGTGTCGATGGTTTTCGGGTGTCAATCGCTTCCGATAAGTTACGAGCGGTTTCGAGTATTTGCCGATTCAGGATGGAAAGGTCAGTAGGTGGTGCACAAAAATTACACTCGGTTGCCGTGCGGACTGAATCGTTTGGCGCGAAGTGGCACTCTTGAACTACCAGATGAAGGAGGTGCTCCATGTGGCTCTTGGTCGCTCGTGAACCGAGGCAAGATGCCCCCCATTGGCCGGGCAGAACAAGTCTTGCTGCGCTGGACGCGGTTGCGTGGCCTCTGGCCGCCGCTTTCTCGATCCTGCTGTCGAATCAACCGCTTGGAGTCGTTGGCCCTGTGTTGACCGTCGCGGCTTTAGCGCTGTCGGTGGCCCGGCTTCGCCGCGCCATCGCTTTCAACCACCGCTACCACTTCACCACCTGGCGATGGGGTGGGGTAGTTCTCGGGCTGTTGATGATGGGCTTTGCCCTCAGGCTTGCCGCTTGAGGGCTGAGAAAGGCGGGAGGCGCTGATTCCGAAGCGGGCCGGATCATGAAGCCACTCCATCGTGTTGCGCCAGACCTTCCGGCGCCACGGGCGTGGTTGGGCCCAAGGGAAAGCGTATCGGGTTCGAAAGGCACCGGTAGCGTCTTGTCCCAATACGATCATGAGCATGTCCGCGCGCTTAGCGTCTGAATCGTGGATGACCAGATCGCCTGGCTGCCACTGTGTGGTGTTCGGATCGTGAATCAGGCTCATGGCACCCCCCACTCAGCGTTGCACTCAGTGAGCCGCCATCGGACGGGTCTCGCTCCACGCTTCTATGTCGGTGCTCCGCCATGCGACCGCATGGGAAGTCAGACGCACCGGGCTGGGAAACTGTTTGCTTGCGATCAACCTGTAGATGGTTGACCGTCCGAGCCCCGTGATCTTCATGACCGCGTGCATTCGCAAGAAGACAAGCGCCGGCTGATCTCGATGATCGGTCAATGAGCCTGTTTGAAGATGTTGCATGGCGCACCCCTGATAGAAGCGACGCCTTCACTATGGGGCAGAGAATCCGGCGCTGGCCGCTGGATTCAGCCGAATATCATGCAGCCAAGTGGCCTTCGACGACTGTTCGATGATGCGTATAGGCAGGTCACTAGCAGGCAAGGAAACCTTGACCCTGCATAGCCTGGCCATCATCTCCAACCTCCTCCCACGCTACACCTGCTTCTATGACTTCTACGAAGCGCTCAGCACTGAATCCATCGGGGTACATCGTCGTCCTGCTGTATGACTCGTCTGGATCAAGGGATTCGGTGAGTTCTGGCGATGCAGTCCGAAACTCGGAGAGGTCTTTCAGCAGGTGGCGATCATCGCGAAGGGCGATGAGCATTTCCTCGACCGAGATCTTGAGAAAACCGGAGAAGCGCTGGTGATCGCTTTCGATGGAAGTGTCGACGATCCACCCATGGTGATACGTGATGCTCCGTTCGTCGTTCAGGCCAATGGCCATACGGAACTCGGCGGTACTTTCAACTGCACGCAACACCGCTGCCATCTTGCGTTGCAACTGCAACCCGGCTTTCCTCAGCGTCGTTGTGGCATGCACCCAGGCATCACGTTGTGATCGGCGAATGAAGGTCGACTTCACCTCCAGCACGAACAGGTGACCGTCGCGTGTTGCTATCACGTCCACTTCACCAGGATCGTCGAGTGCCTCTTCTCGCGGGGGCTGCCAGTTGAGCAAGACCCAAAATCCACGGGATTCGAGTGCCTCGGCCACGCTGGCTTCGATCCGTTGAGTCTCTTCCTTGACGTTGCCGCGCCGAGAGCCCAGCCGCCGCAGGTTGTTGATGGAAGCGGTGCTGTTGTTCTGCATACCGACAATCCAGGGCAACTGGACCAGGGTGGCGCCGAACTTCAGTACCGGGCGTTCAAACAGGTGGGGCTGGAGTCCTGGCTCGCTTTTTTGCATCCTTGCAGCCAGGACTGCCATGTCGTAGGTCCAGAAGTCCAGGATCGCAGACGCCATCCTGGGACTTCCCTTGGGCTGGGATTCGTTGACCGTCCAACCGGTGATGTTGGTGATCTTCGCTTCGCGCCCCGACCAGGTGATGGGCAGACGGTTCTGCATCCCGTTGAGCAGGCCCTCCATGGTCATTTGCCGAAGCGCAGAACGCCATTCGCCTGCCGATCCGAGTCGATCAGTGAAGGCCACGAGGAAGTCACGTTCAAAGTGGGCTGACATCAGATTGAGTGACAGGCACGCTTGGAACACATTGACGGGCTCACCCGAGTCCGTCACCACCTCGTCTGCGATGCCGTAGACCTCTTGAAGACGAAGCTTGGTTTGCAGGGCACGGAGCCAGGCCATCCGGTTGGCATCGGCGTTTTCTGGTCGTCCGATGTCCCATCGCCCTGGATCTTCTGCAACGTATTCGACAAACTCGTCTATTGCACGGTGAAACCAGTAGTCGTGCAAACGCCTGAGCTTGTGGCCGTCGTTCTGCCAGGCGGTCCGAGCTGCTGGATCAACCTCCACGATCTCCAGGCGATCTTCGTGTCGCACAAACCTGATGGAATCGTCGTAGCAGAAGGCATCCGCAGACCGACTGATGAACTCGTTCAGCTCGATCTGCGCATCCAGCAGCGCGTGGAACGCATGGAAAGCCTGTACTGCTTCGCTTGCACCGCCACGTTCTTCGTCGAACAGAATGGGGCGGAGATGTCGGGCGAGGGACAGACCAATGCTTGCATCGTTCAGCCTCAATGACGACTCATCCGCCGTCTCCAGCTTCCAAGCCAGTAAATCATTGATGGCATGCCAGGCAAGCTCGGTGCGGCTTTCAGTCGCTTGCCCGGCCTTCATGGCCGCGATGTCTTTGCCCACCAGGCACTCGAAGGCGTAGAGGCTCGCATAGACCAGGAAGTCGAAGGCCGAGAGGTGGGTCAATCGGTCTTTTGCGGTCTGCACAGCCTTCACTCGCAGCCGATTCGCCTGATCAAAGATGTCCAGCACGCGGCACAGCTCTCCGACTGCCGGGCAGCTTTCTCCCGCCAGCGTGAGTTCCGCTCGCCGGGGTGATTCCTGGTTCAGGACCAGCCCGGAGTACCTGACCGCCCGGATCAGGGCATCGGGCGCGATTCGAGCGACCGCGTTGATCAGGCCTTCGACCGCAAGCTGCTCCTGACTGAGGTAACGGGCCAGGGCCAGCACCATGGGTTCGGTGGACCAGGCACTGGTGGGGCAGTCTTTCACCGTGCGACTCAACCAGAACTGGCTGTCGCGTTCCCTTCTGGTGAGCTTGCGTTTCCCTTGTGTCGCGCGCTTGCCATCCAGATAGGCGCTTGCAGCCTGCTCGATGGCCGCTTCAAGGGGATGACCGAGGCCCACGGCGCGTCTGGCCAGGTCGTCGTAGTAGTTGCGTTGTGTGGTGGTGTCGGACGCTTCCATGTGCCGATCATCCTAGGTCCCGGGCTGGTTTTTGAAGAGGAAGCGTTGGGCCGTGAGCGCTGGGGCGATTTTCTGGCTTGATGCGGTGAGGGCAGGGTACGTCTCTGGGCGGGGCGACGTGAATCGATGGGCCGTCTTGCCAGGTCGACTGGATGGATGTTTTTCTTGCGACAGTTGTCCTCCTGGGTCAACTGCGACGATTTTTTTATGCGGATAGGTGTTCCTGGCGTGAACCAAGCCCGGAGATCGTTTGTTCCAATCTCGCGTCGATTACTTTCATTCGACGAAGTAAAGGAACATACTGCGGCATGTCTTCCGAAACCCATAGCCAGCGTGTCCTTGATCTGGCCGGTCAGAGGGGCCTCCTGCGCGCCAGTGAACTGGATGCCATCGGCGCACCACGGGTCGTCCTCACGCGGCTCAATGGCGCTGGGCTGCTGGAGCGGGTTGGACGTGGTCTCTATCGCCTGACAGATGCACAGGTGTCAGAGTTCGAGAGCCTCGGTGCAGTCGCTGCCAAGGTGCCACAGGCCGTGTTCTGCCTGTTCACTGCGCTGCAGTTCCATGAACTGACCACCCACCTGCCGCGCCAGGTCTGGATCGCCATGCCACGCGGGAGCCACTCGCCCCGGATCGACTACCCGCCGATCAAGATGGTGCAGTTCACGGGTGAGGCCTTCTCCGCGGGGGTCGAAGAAGTGGAACGCGATGGCGTCCGGCTGCGGGTCTACGGCGTGGCCAAGACGGTAGCGGACAGTTTCAAGCACCGGAACAAGATCGGTCTGGACGTGGCTCTGGAGGCGCTCAAGGATGCGCGTTCGAGGAACAAAGCGTCGGTGGACGAGATATGGCGTTACGCCAAGGTCTGCCGTGTGGCCAACGTGATACGGCCTTACCTAGAAGACATCGGATGAGTCGTTTCAGTGGTGGGCCGAATGGCTTCACCACTGCACCAGCGCACATTGCGTGCCCGGATCTCATATGGTCACTCAAACAGGGGCCTGTAGCCCATAGGCCTGCGCAATACGCGCCACCAGTTCGGCCACGCTGACCTTCCCGAGCTGAAGGACCTGCGGATCGATGGAGGTGTCCGCGACTACCTCGGCGAGAAACCGGGCGAGGTCCGAACCGATTTTGGGGTCGAGTGGAATGCGGGTGGTGGGCGCCAGGAGTTGCGACAGGCGCAGCACGTCGTTGAGATGCTTGCGGATATCTCTGGCATCGATGACGGCGCCCTGGTCTTTGCGTGCCTTCAGATCCAGCCATGCGATGGCCTTCAGCGGAATCAGCCGGTCTTCTCCTACCCAGGACAGGCCTCCCATCTCACGTCTGCCAGCGAGGATGAACGCGTAGTAGGTTTCATCCAGCAAGATGGCAGAAAGACTGGACACAGCCTCATCCAGCGGAATCGGGGTGAGCTGGCTGCCCCCGGCGGGTGTCAAACCATCGGGAGCCCGTGCAAACAGTTCGATCATGGCCGGGTAGCGTTCGTCCGCGGGCTTCTGGAAGCGGTAGAACTTCGGCTTTCCGGTGTCGCTGACCTGCTGTAGCTGATAGCCCCCTGCATTCACAAACTGCCAGAACGCCTCGCCAAAAGACGGGGTCAGCACCTCCACATGCAGGACGATGTCCAGATCCTTGGTTGCCCTATAGGGAAGCCCGGCGTCTTCCATCGTCAGGCTCGCGGCGGTTCCACCAATCAGCAGGTACTGATCGGTGTACGCCGCAAACCAGTCACGGAAAAGATCCAGCCCTCTCACCATGGGAGTTGTCCCTTCAGTTCGTCCAGGGCCTGCAGGACTCGCTCATCGGTGCTGTCCTGCAGACTGAGGGTCAACGACAGTGGGTCGACAGTCGCCTGACCTGGCACCAGCGCCGGATCGTAGATCCAGAGCTCAAGCACTTGTGTGTCTTCGGATGGTTCCGGCGCCTCGCGGGCACCGGCTTTCAGGGCCTCCCGCCATTCTGCGAAGGTGGTGGCGTACACCGGTTGTCGTGGCTCCGTGAGCATGGAATCGCGTGCGAGTGCGCTCAGGCCAGCCAGCCGCCACTGGCGGCCTGATGGCAAGGTATCGCTCACGGCCCACAACGTCCGGCGCACAGGGCTGCGGAGCAAGGGTCTTGCCATTTCCCAGATTTCCTGTGGTGGCAACTCGCGGTGCAGATACTGCGAACGCCCCACCTTGCGCGTCGCGGCGAGGCCCGCCGCGTTCAGTTCCCTGACCGACCGAGACAAGGTCATGGGGGTGTAGCCCATGGGCGATGCCAGGCGGGCGGGATGCCAGTCGGTGGCCAGGGGTTCGTTCATCAACGCAGCGATGAGGATCGCCTGCGTCGATGGGCTCAGGGCGGTACCTGTGGTTGGCGCCCGCTGCCTGAAGTGTTCGCGAAGGTCCAGGCCCAGGTCGGGCAGGTAGAGCTGGTTGCCTGGCACGATGAACGGAACCTTCTGCTCGATCAGGCGTTTTCGCTCGTACGACGCCAAGGCATCAGTCACGAACACAACCGGCGGCTCTCCCTGCGCGCGCACTTTGTCCAGCCGGGTACGGATGTCCCCCAGGGCTTGTTCTTCGCTGGATGGAGTGATCGCGAGCACGATGGGATGGCCCAGCAGTTCAAGCTCGGCAAACTGGAACGCGTCTTGAAGGAAATACGGCAGCGCGCCGGCTTGCGCCCAGGGCTTTTCCTTGGGCGTGGGAATGCCCAACACCTCGTTGAGGTACTTCCGGGTGGCGGCTACAAGCGTCAACGATCAGTCTTTCATAACATGGAATTTGAACAATAACATTAACAGTGTTATCGTGCAATAGTGTGTTAGGTTGGTCCGACTTAGGGATTCCGACCAGTCGCGCCGAAGCTCATGCGGACACCGCAGACGATGGAGCGCTATGCCCCAGGATGTCATCAATCCGCTGCCCCAGCTTCTCCCAGGCTGCCTTCTTCTCGTCGGCGAACTCGTGGTGCATGTAGTGCCGCCGCACCCGGCTGCCGGCCATCACGTGGTTCTGGCAACGGTCGATGATGTCGGGCAGGATGCCCAGCGCCTGCATCATGGTGGCGCCGGTGCGCCGCATGTCGTGCGGCGTCCACTCGCGGTGGCTGCCGCTCTTGAGCACCAGCGCGTTGTCGTTGGCCCGACGTGACAGGTCCTTGCGGACCTTGAACTGGATCTGGCGGTCGCCCACCTGCTTGGACACGGTCTTGACGTCGATGTGGGTGTCTTCCTTGTGGTTGCGGGCCGGGAAGCAGTAGGGCGAGTTTCCGGTCAGTGCCTTGAGCGCCTGGAACTGGCGCAGAGAGAACTCCGAGAGGTAGACCCGGTGGCCTTGCTTCTTGCCCATCGGTCCCTTGACATTCTCGATCGGGATGGTCCAGTAGCGCTCCACCAGGTCCACGTCTTCCCAGCGGGTCATCAGCAGCTCGCCGATGCGGCACAGCGTACCCAGGCAGATCCAGATCGCCAGCTGGGTCTCCCGCTTGAGCGGGCGCGGCACCTCGTATTTGTGGCCGGCCGGGGTCTCTTCGTAGTCCGCCTCCATGCGCTGAAAGATCGACTGCAGTTCCTGCAGCTCCTTGGCCGTCAGTACGCGGTCGCGCTCGTTGACCATGTCGAAATCCTTGGACACGATCTTGCGGATCTCGATCAGGTCGGCCGGATTGCCTTCGATCAGCAGGCCGCGCCAGGGCTGACGCTTTTCGGCCCAGGCGAACAGCTGCACCAGGTCCTGGTGCACGCGCACGGACATGCGGTTCACACCGCGGGCCACCATGGTTCGCAGGACCTTGCGCAGGTCGTGCTCGGTGATGCTGCGCACGGGCTTCTCGCCCAGCACGGGCAGCACGTCCTTTTCAAATGAGCGGCGCAGTTCGGCATTGCCGTCCTTGCGGGCGACGCCATCGGCCAACCAAGCGTCGAACATGTTCTTGAAGGGCTTGTTCTGGCTGGCCTCGGCGGCGGCCTGCGCGATCGTCGCTTCGACCGCGGCCTGGTTCTCAATGCGTTCGGCTTTCTTCTGGTCGTTGGGGTTGACGCCGGAGCGGACCAGATCACGCGCCTCATCGCGTTGCCGGCGGATCTGTTCCATGGACAGGGTGGGCCAGGTGCCACAGTAGTGCCAGGCCACTTTGCCGTTCCATTTGAAGGCGAACTTGAAGTGGATGGAGATGGTCTGGTCGCCGACAACGCGGACTTCGCCGGTCAGTCCGTCGCCGTCGCTCAGCATGTCGCCGCGCCACGCCAGGGGCACGGCCTTGAGCTCCAGAGCCGTCCACTTTTTGCCTTTTCCTGACTTCGGATATCGCGTCATACAGGTCCTGGGGGGTAAACCCGGGGGTAAACCGAAAAAACGCTGTCAGTGTATTTTGTGGGACGACTTGGGATCAAGTATTCTTTGTATCTATATGATTTAAAACAAAAAAAGTTGTCTCATAACGTCCCAGGAAATCTCGCAAGATTTCACGTATATTTCCATGGGGTGCAAGGGGTCGCGAGTTCGAATCCCGCCACGCCGACCATTATCCAAAACGGACTACAGATTCAACACTGTAGTCCGTTTTTCTTTTTGCAGCCTCGGGGCAAATGCCACGGGGGCCGCTTGGATGCTCGTTTGAAGACATAGCATAGTGCGCACCATGCAATCGAATACCTGGTGGGGCCCCCACATGCGCCTGACGGGCATGGCCGTGCTGTGGGGCGCATCGTGGCCGGCTGGGCGGGTGATCGCCCAGGCCATGCCGCCGCTGGCGGCTGCGGCTTTGCGTTTTCTGCTGGCGGTCATGGTGCTGCTGCCCTGGATGTACCGCAGCGGCGCATTCGCGGGCCTGCCGCATTGGCCGCGCCGGCGCTGGCTGGGCATGGCTGCTGCGGGGGCGGTGGGGGTGTTCGGCTATGCGGCGTTCTTCCTGATCGGGCTGCAGCACATTCCGGCGGGCAAGGCAGCGCTGCTCATCACGCTCAACCCCGTGGCCACGCTGCTGCTGGCGGCGTGGCTGTTCAGGGAGCGCATCAACCGCGTGATCGGCATCGGCATGGCGCTGGCGGCGGCGGGGGCGGTCATCGTCATCACGCACGGGCATCCGCTGGACCTGCTGGGCGGCAACGTGGGTGTGGGCGAGGTGCTGATCCTCGGCTGCGTGGCCTGCTGGGTGGGCTACACGCTGATCGGCCGCTGGGTGCTCGCGGGGGTGGATGCGCTCTCCGCCACCACCATCACCAGCTGCTTTGGCGCGCTGATGCTGCTCGTGGCCAGCCTGGCCGTGGAGGGTGCGGCAGGCCTGCGGGGCGCCCTGCATAGCGGCCCGCAGGCCTGGGGCGCGATGGCGTTCCTGGTGCTGGGCGCCACAGTGCTGGCCTATGCATGGTACTTCGACGGCGTCAAGGCGCTGGGTGCGGGCGCGGCTTCGGGCTACATCACGCTGGTTCCGGTGTTCGGCGTGGTCTTCTCGGCCTTGCTGCTGGGCGAGGCGGTCGACGCGCCCATGCTGCTGGGTGGTGCCATGGCCGTGGCGGGTACGGCCGTCATGAACTGGGGGCGGCGGCCCGCTCGCACTGCGGCTGAGGCGCTGGCCGAGCAGGCGGCGGGTTGAGATCGGCCCTTTCGGAGCCTTGTGCCGCGTTCCGGGCACGGTCGTGGCGGCCCCGGCCAAGGCTGCATACGCCGCCGGAAGGTGGCTCTCGCACTATAATGAGAGGCTTTCCCGCAAAAACGTCGCCCGGCCGCATCCAAAGCAAATCCCCCAACAAGCAGCAGTCCGCAAGAACGTTTTTTGCGGATTCCGGGCGACCCGACTCATTTCGGAGAACCCAGTGCTTTCGTCTCTCAAGGCAGCTTTCCCGCCAGCCATCCTGGCGCTCGCAGACGGCACGGTCTTTATCGGCAATTCCATCGGTAGCATCGGCACCACCGTCGGCGAAGTGGTGTTCAACACCGCCATGACCGGCTACCAGGAAATCCTCACAGACCCCAGCTACTGCCAGCAAATCGTCACCCTGACCTATCCGCACATTGGCAACTACGGTGTCAATGACGAGGACATGGAGTCCGCCAAGGTGCAGGCCGCCGGCCTGGTCATTCGCGACCTGCCGCTGGTGGCCAGCAATTTCCGCGCGCAGCAGACCCTGCCCGAGTTCCTGAACGCCCAGGGCACGGTGGCCATTGCCAACATCGATACCCGCAAGCTCACGCGCCTGCTGCGCGAGAAGGGCGCGCAAAACGGCGCCATCGTCGGCCTGGCGGCCGGCGAGGCCGCCACGCCCGGGCGCATCGCCGCGGCCGTGGCCGCCGCGCAGAAGGCCCCCGGCATGAGCGGGCTGGACCTGGCCAAGGTGGTCAGCACCCCGAAGCCCTATGTCTGGGAGCAGACCGAGTGGACGCTGGGCAAGGGTTTCGGCCGCGTCGAGGAGCCGCGCTTTCATGTCGTGGCCTATGACTTCGGCGTCAAGCGCAACATCCTGCGCATGCTGGCCGAGCGCGGCTGCAAGCTCACCGTGGTGCCCGCGCAGACCACGGCGCAGGAGGCGCTGGCGCTCAGGCCCGACGGCATCTTCCTGTCCAACGGCCCCGGCGATCCGGAGCCCTGCACCTACGCCATCGAGGCCACGCGCGCCTTCCTGGCGGCCGGCATCCCGCTCTTCGGCATCTGCCTGGGCCACCAGATCATGGCACTGGCCCTGGGCGCGCAGACCTTCAAGATGCCCCATGGCCACCATGGCGGCAACCATCCCGTGAAGACCCTGGCCAGCGGCCACGTGTGCATCACCAGCCAGAACCACGGCTTCGCCGTCGAGGCGGCCACGCTGCCGGCCGGCGTGCGCGCCACCCACGTCAGCCTGTTCGACGGCACGCTGCAGGGCCTGGAGTGCACCGACAAGCCCGCCTTCAGCTTCCAGGGCCACCCCGAGGCTGCACCCGGCCCGAACGACATCGGCCACCTGTTCGACCGCTTCATGGCATCCATGGCAGCAGCAGCCCAGGAGAAGAAATAATGCCCAAGCGCACAGACATCCAAAGCATCCTCATCATCGGCGCCGGCCCCATCATCATCGGCCAGGCCTGCGAGTTCGACTATTCCGGCGTGCAGGCCTGCAAGGCGCTGCGCGAGGAGGGCTACCGCGTCATCCTGATCAACAGCAACCCCGCGACGATCATGACCGACCCGGCCACGGCCGACGTGACCTACATCGAGCCCATCACCTGGCAGACGGTCGAGAAGATCATCGCCAAGGAGCGGCCCGACGCCATCCTGCCCACCATGGGCGGCCAGACGGCGCTCAACTGCGCGCTGGACCTGTGGCGCAACGGCGTGCTGAACAAGTACCGCGTGGAGCTCATCGGCGCCAAGCCCGAGGCCATCGACAAGGCCGAGGACCGCCTGAAGTTCAAGGACGCGATGACGCGCATCGGCCTCGAATCCGCGCGCTCCGGTATCGCGCACAGCATGGACGAGGCCTGGGCCGTGCAGAAGAACGTGGGCTTTCCCACGGTGATCCGCCCCAGCTTCACGCTGGGTGGCACGGGCGGCGGCATCGCCTACAACCCCGAGGAATTCGAGACCATCTGCAAGCGCGGCCTGGAGGCATCGCCCACCAACGAGCTGCTGATCGAGGAGTCGCTGCTGGGCTGGAAAGAGTACGAGATGGAGGTGGTGCGCGACAAGGCGGACAACTGCATCATCGTCTGCTCGATCGAGAACCTCGACCCCATGGGCGTGCACACGGGCGACTCCATCACGGTGGCGCCGGCGCAGACGCTGACCGACCGCGAGTACCAGATCCTGCGCGACGCCAGCATCGCCGTGCTGCGCGAGATCGGGGTGGACACCGGCGGCTCCAACGTGCAGTTCTCGGTCAACCCCAAGGACGGGCGCATGATCGTCATCGAGATGAACCCGCGCGTGTCGCGCTCCTCGGCGCTGGCCTCCAAGGCCACGGGCTTCCCGATCGCCAAGGTGGCGGCCAAGCTGGCCGTGGGCTACACGCTTGACGAGCTGCGCAACGACATCACGGGCGGCGCCACGCCGGCTTCGTTCGAGCCCACCATCGACTACGTGGTCACCAAGATCCCGCGCTTCGCGTTCGAGAAATTCCCCGCCGCCGACTCGCGCCTCACCACGCAGATGAAGAGCGTGGGCGAGGTCATGGCCATGGGCCGCACGTTCCAGGAGTCCTTCCAGAAGGCGCTGCGCGGCCTGGAAGTGGGCGTGGACGGCATGAACGAGAAGACCCAGGACCGCGAACTCCTGGAGAAGGAGCTCGGCGAGCCCGGCCCCGAGCGCATCTGGTATGTGGGCGATGCCTTCGCCCAGGGCATGTCGGTCGACGAGGTGTTCGAGCTCACGAAGATCGACCGCTGGTTCCTGGTGCAGATCGAGCAGATCGTGAAGATCGAGCTCGACCTGGACAAGCTCTACGCCGACAAGGGCGACGCCGCGCTGGCCGCGCTCGATGCCGCGACGCTGCGCGCGCTCAAGCAGAAGGGCTTCTCCGACCGGCGCCTGGCCAAGCTGCTGCACACCAGCGAGAAGGCCGTGCGCGACGCGCGCCGCGCGCTCAACGTGCGCCCGGTCTACAAGCGCGTGGACACCTGCGCGGCCGAGTTCCCGACCAACACCGCCTACATGTATTCCACCTACGACGAGGAATGCGAGGCGGCTCCCACCGGCAAGAAGAAGATCATGGTGCTGGGCGGCGGCCCGAACCGCATCGGCCAGGGCATCGAGTTCGACTACTGCTGCGTGCACGCGGCCCTCGCCATGCGCGAGGACGGCTACGAGACCATCATGGTCAACTGCAACCCCGAGACCGTGTCCACCGACTACGACACGTCCGACCGCCTGTACTTCGAGCCGCTCACGCTCGAGGACGTGCTGGAGATCGTGGACAAGGAAAAGCCCGAGGGCGTGATCGTGCAATACGGCGGCCAGACGCCGCTGAAACTCGCGCTGGGCCTGGAGGCCGAGGGCGTGCCCATCATCGGCACCACGCCCGACATGATCGACGCGGCCGAGGACCGCGAGCGCTTCCAGAAGCTGCTGGGCGACCTGGGCCTGCGCCAGCCGCCCAACGCCACGGCCCGCACCGAGGCCGAGGCCCTGGAGAAGGCCGCCGCCCTGGGCTATCCGCTGGTGGTGCGCCCCAGCTACGTGCTCGGCGGCCGCGCCATGGAGATCGTGCACGAGCAGCGCGACCTGGAGCGCTACATGCGCGAGGCCGTGAAGGTCTCCAACGACTCGCCCGTGCTGCTGGACCGCTTCCTCTCCAACGCCATCGAGTGTGACGTGGACTGCGTGCGCGATGCTACCGGAGCGGTGTTCATCGGCGGCGTGATGGAGCACATCGAGCAGGCCGGCGTGCACTCGGGCGACTCGGCCTGTTCGCTGCCGCCGTACTACCTCAAGGCCGAGACGGTGGCCGAGATCAAGCGCCAGACCACGGCCATGGCCCATGGCCTGAACGTCGTCGGCCTGATGAACGTGCAGTTCGCGATCCAGGAGACCGATGCGGGCGACGTGATCTACGTGCTGGAGGTGAACCCGCGCGCCAGCCGCACCGTGCCCTTCGTGAGCAAGGCCACGGGCATCCAGCTGGCCAAGGTCGCGGCGCGCTGCATGGCCGGCCAGAGCCTGGCGAGCCAGGGCGTGACCCGCGAGGTCACGCCGCCGTACTTCAGCGTGAAGGAGGCCGTGTTCCCGTTCGTGAAGTTCCCCGGCGTGGACACCATCCTCGGCCCCGAGATGAAGTCCACCGGCGAGGTCATGGGCGTGGGCACGACCTTCGGCGAGGCCTTCGTCAAGAGCCAGCTCGGCGCCGGCACGCGCCTGCCGCGCTCGGGCAAGGTGTTCCTGACCGTGAAGAACGCGGACAAGCCGCGCGCCGTATCCATCGCTCGCGACCTGGCGGCCATGGGCTTCGAGCTGCTGGCCACCAAGGGCACGGCCGCCGCGATCGCCGAGGCCGGCGTGTCCGTGCAGGTGGTCAACAAGGTCACCGAGGGCCGGCCGCACATCGTGGACATGATCAAGAACGACGAGATCGCCATGGTCATCAACACGGTGGAGGAGCGCCGCAACGCCATCGCCGACTCGCGCGCCATCCGCACCAGCTCGCTGGCCGCGCGCGTGACCACGTTCACGACCATCTTCGGCGCCGAGGCGGCCGTCGAGGGCATGAAGCACCTCGACACGCTCGACGTGTACTCGGTGCAGGAACTGCACGCGCGCCTTGCCGCCGCGGCCTGAGTCCCGTGCCGGGTTGCGACGGATGATTGCCGCGGCAAACGCGGCATAATCCATCCATCACTGAATACCGCCGCGCGGCAACGCGCGGCGGTTTGCTTTTTGCTTCTGGAATCCGGAGACTGACCCATGGCCACCATTCCCATCACCAAGCGCGGCGCCGAACAACTCAAGCAGGAACTGCACCGGCTCAAGACCGTCGAACGGCCCGCCGTGATCAACGCCATCGCCGAGGCGCGCGCCCAGGGCGACCTGAGCGAGAACGCCGAGTACGAGGCCGCCAAGGACCGCCAGGGCTTCATCGAGGGCCGCATCCTCGAGATCGAGGGCAAGCTGTCGGCGGCTCAGATCATCGACCCGTCCGCGCTGGACGCCGGCGGCCGCGTGGTCTTCGGCGCCACCGTGGAGCTTGCGGACGAGGACTCGGGCGAGGCCGTCAGGTACCAGATCGTGGGCGAGGACGAGGCCGACCTCAAGCACGGTCTGATCAACGTGTCCAGCCCCATCGCCCGCGCCCTGATCGGCAAGGAGGAGGGCGACACCGCCGAGGTGCAGGCCCCGGGCGGCGTGCGCCGCTACGAGGTCGTGTCGGTGAGCTACGTCTGACCATGGGCGCGCGCTTGCCGGTCCTCGCGGCCGCGCTGTGGTGGGGCAGCCTGTCGGCCATCGGCTTCGTGGCCGTGCCGCTGCTGTTCGCCCACCTGCCCACGCCGGCGATGGCGGGAAACATGGCGGCACGCCTGTTCGAGGCGCAGACTTACATTTCCATAGCGTGCTGCGCGCTGCTGCTGGTCATTTCCAAGAAAAAACATGCTGAAAAGCCCGAGGAGTGGGCGCAAGCAGCTATGGTTTTCGTGATCGCGGGCCTGCTGCTGGCCCTGCTGGTGCAGTACGGCGTGGCGCCGCGCATCGTCGCCCGCCAGAACCTGCGCCTGTGGCATGGCGCGGGCAGCGCCATGTATGCGCTGCAGTGGCTGTGCGCGCTGCGCGTGCTGTGGAGCACCGCGCGCTCCTAGTCATTCGCGCCAGTGCTCGGCCACCCAGGGGGCGGGCTCGATATGGCGAAAGCGCCGGTTGCGCCGGCCGGCCAGGGCGTCGGGCGGGTTGCATTCCCCGTGGAAGATCACGACGCGCGCACCCTGGGGCACGAAGGGCGGCTTCCAGTAGTTCGCGGGCCAGCGCGGTATGCAGTGGTACTTGAAGCTGGGGCACCAGTCCTGGGGCCAGTAGGCGAGCTTGCCCTGCCTGTGCAGCATGTCGGACAGGTAGGCCTGCTCGTTGCGGAACCGGCGGCGGATCTCCTCGAAGTGGCCGCGGAAGTACTCCAGCACGTCCGGGTGCGCCCCCAGCTCGAAGCGGTACACCGATGAGTTGCCGGTGATGCGCCAGGGCCGCTTGTAGTCGTGGATGATGAGGAACTCGCCGGGCTGGGTGAAGAAATCGTCGAGCGGCCCCACCACCACCACGTCCACGTCCAGGAACAGGGCCGTGCCCTTGAGGCCGTACAGGTCGGCGGCAAAGGTGGCCAGCTTGTTCCAGCCGCGCTCGGGGATGCCGGAGGGCAGCTTCAGCGGCGGAATCGGCAGGCACTGCACCTCGTTCCTGATGTCCATGGTGTCGTCCGTCAGGCAGACGAAGTTGAAGTCGCCGGAAAGGTGGCGGCGCACCATGGCGTAGAGCCGGTTGACGTACTCGGGGCCGTACTTCGTGCCCCACTTCATGCAGATCACATGGCGCTGCGGCGCGGCGGGGGCGGCCATCAGTCCGCCTGGCCCTTCTTGACCGATTTCTTCTTGGGCTTGGCGCGCTTGACCTGCCCGCCGCTGGTCAGGCGCTGGTTGCCCAGCACGCGCAGCTGCTTGACCTCGGGGCGCTGGCCGGGGCGGCCGAACTTGAGCACCTTCACGTCGCGCGGGCCGGGCTTGCGGTCCTCGTCCGCGGCCTTCTGCTTCTGGGCGACGGGGCGCCACAGCACCAGCAGCTTGCCGATGTGCTGTATGGGCGCCGCGCCCAGGTCATGGGCCAGCTGCTGGTACATCGCCTCGCGCGCCGCGCGGTCGTCGTTGAACACGCGCACCTTGATCAGGCCGTGGGCGGCGAGCGCCGCATCGACCTCCTTTTGCACGGCGGGCGTGAGGCCGTCCCCTCCGATCAGGACCACGGGGTCCAGGTGGTGGGCATTGGCGCGGTGTTCCCGGCGCTCGGCCGGGGTCAGTTGAATTTGGGGCATGGCCGTATTATCTCAACCGCATGAAAGTCAAGACAAAAAGCAAGAAGGTGAACAAGGCGTGGCTCAACGACCATGTCAACGACACCTATGTGAAGCTCGCCCAGAAGGAGGGCTACCGCGCCCGCGCGGCCTACAAGCTCAAGGAGATCGACGAGCAGTTCGGGCTCATCAAGCCGGGCCACGTGGTGGTGGACCTGGGGTCGTCCCCGGGCGCATGGAGCCAGTACGTGCGCAGGCGCCTGTCGCCGGGGGGCGCCGCCATGGGGCAGCTGGACGGCACCATCATCTCGCTGGACATCCTGCCCATGGAGCCCATCGAGGGCGTGGCCTTCCTGCAGGGGGACTTCCGCGACGAGGAGGTGCTCGCGCGCCTGCAGCAGGCGGTGCAGGGCCGCCCTGTGGACGTGGTGGTGTCGGACATGGCGCCCAACCTTTCGGGCGTGGAGTCGGTCGATGCCGTGCGCATCGCCCACCTGATCGAGCTGGCCGTCGATTTCGCGGTGCACCATCTCAAGCCCGACGGCGCGCTGGTCGTCAAGCTGTTCCACGGCAGCGGCTACACCCAGCTGGTGCAGTTGTTCAAGGACACCTTCCGCGTGGTCAAGCCGGTCAAGCCCAAGGCGTCGCGGGACAAGTCGTCGGAGACTTTTCTGCTGGGGATCGGGCTCAAGGGTTGACCATGGGCCATGCCGGGGTTAATGGTCCCTGGACCAGGGTTGAAACGCCTAAAATGAACCCCAATTGCGCCAGGACGCCTGCATGACGCCGTCATGGCCGTTCACCCTTTCTGAATCTGGAGCCCCGCTTGAACAATCAGTGGTTTTCAAAAGTCGCCGTCTGGCTGGTCATTGCCATGGTGCTCTTCACGGTGTTCAAACAGTTCGACACCCGGGTGGGCGCGGGCGCGGGCTCCATCGGCTATTCCGAGTTCCTGGAGGATGTGCGCAGCCACCGCATCAAGAGCGTCACGATCCAGGAGGGGCCCGGCGGCGCCACCGAGATCCTGGCCACGACCAACGATGACCGCCGCATCCGCACCACGGCCACCTACCTGGACCGCGGCCTCGTGGGCGACCTGATCAACAACAACGTCAAGTTCGACGTCAAGCCGCGCGAGGAGGGGTCGCTGCTCATGACCCTGCTGGTCAGCTGGGGCCCCATGCTGCTGCTCATCGGCGTGTGGGTGTACTTCATGCGCCAGATGCAGGGCGGCGGCAAGGGCGGCGCGTTCAGCTTCGGCAAGAGCAAGGCGCGCATGCTCGACGAGAACAACAACACCGTCACCTTCGCCGACGTCGCGGGCTGCGACGAGGCCAAGGAAGAGGTCAAGGAGGTCGTGGACTTTCTCAAGGACCCGCAGAAGTTCCAGAAGCTCGGCGGCCGCATCCCGCGCGGCCTGCTGCTGGTCGGCCCGCCGGGCACCGGCAAGACGCTGCTGGCCAAGTCCATCGCGGGCGAGGCCAAGGTGCCGTTCTTCAGCATCTCGGGCTCGGACTTCGTCGAGATGTTCGTCGGCGTGGGCGCGGCCCGCGTGCGCGACATGTTCGAGAACGCCAAGAAGAACGCCCCCTGCATCATCTTCATCGACGAAATCGACGCCGTGGGCCGCCAGCGTGGCGCGGGCCTGGGGGGAGGAAACGACGAGCGCGAGCAGACGCTGAACCAGATGCTCGTGGAGATGGACGGCTTCGAGACCAACCTGGGCGTGATCGTGGTGGCCGCCACCAACCGCCCCGACATCCTCGACGCGGCCCTGCTGCGCCCCGGCCGTTTCGACCGCCAGGTCTACGTGACGCTGCCCGACATCCGCGGCCGCGAGCAGATCCTGAACGTGCACATGCGCAAGATCCCCGTGGGCCAGGACGTGAACCCCGCCATCATCGCGCGCGGCACGCCCGGCATGTCCGGTGCCGACCTGGCCAACCTGTGCAACGAGGCTGCCCTGATGGCCGCGCGCCGCAATGCGCGCACCGTGGAGATGCAGGACTTCGAGAAGGCCAAGGACAAGATCATCATGGGCCCCGAGCGCAAGAGCATGGTCATGCCCGAGGAGGAGCGGCGCAACACCGCCTACCACGAGGCCGGCCACGCGCTCATCGGCAAGCTTCTTCCGAAGTGCGACCCCGTGCACAAGGTCACCATCATCCCGCGCGGCCGCGCCCTGGGCGTGACCATGAGCCTGCCCGAGAAAGACCGCTATTCCTACGACAAGGAGTACATGCTCAACCAGATCGCCATGCTGTTCGGCGGCCGCATCGCCGAAGAGGTGTTCATGCACCAGATGACCACGGGCGCTTCCAACGACTTCGAGCGCGCCACCAACCTGGCGCGCGACATGGTGATGAAGTACGGCATGAGCGAGGCGCTGGGCCCCATGGTGTACGCCGAGAACGAGGGCGAGGTGTTCCTGGGCCGCTCGGTCACCAAGACCACCAACATCAGCGAAGAGACCATGCAGAAGGTGGACGCCGAGGTGCGCCGCATCATCGACGAGCAATATGCCCTGGCCCGCAAGCTGATCGAGGACAACCAGGACAAGATGCACGCCATGGCCAAGGCCATGCTCGAGTGGGAGACCATCGACGCCGAGCAGCTCGACGACATCATGGCCGGCCGCGCGCCCCGTCCCCCGAAGGACTGGACGCCGCGCACTCCCTCGTCGGGTGGCGACGGCTCCGGTGGCGGCACCCCTGCGGTGAAGCCCGATCCTGCACCGTCGGCGGCCTGATCGCCGCGCCATGCGTCCAACGGGGCCTCGTGCCCCGTTTTGCCGTCTACCGGCCCGCCTCCCCACCATGCTCTGGCAAACCTCCCGCTTCGACCTGGATCTGGCGCGCCCGCGGGTCATGGGGATCGTCAACGTCACGCCCGACTCCTTCTCCGATGGCGGCCGGCACGCCGGTACGCAGGCCGCGCTGCGCCACTGCGAGCGGTTGCTGGAGGAGGGCGCCGACATCCTCGACATCGGCGGCGAGTCCACCCGCCCCGGCAGCCCGGCCGTGCCCCTGGCCGAGGAGCTCGAACGCGTCGTGCCGCTGGTGCGCGAGGCCGTGCGCCTGGGCGCCCCCATTTCCGTCGATACCTACAAGCCCGAGGTCATGCAGGCCGTGCTGGACCTGGGGGCCGACATCGTCAACGACATCTGGGCCCTGCGCCGCCCCGGGGCGGCGCAGGTCGTCGCGCGCCATGCGCGCTGCGGCGTGTGCCTGATGCACATGCACCGCGACCCGCAGACCATGCAAAGCGCCCCCATGGAGGGCGACGTGGTGCCCCAGGTGCTCTCGTTCCTGGAGCGCTCGGCGCTGGACCTGCGGGCCCTGGGGGTCGAAAGATCCCGCATCGTGCTGGACTGCGGCATCGGCTTCGGCAAGACCGTGGAGCAGAACTTCGCGCTGCTCGCGCGCCAGCAGGAACTGCTGGCCCTGGGCTATCCGCTGCTGGCCGGCTGGTCGCGCAAGTCGTCGCTGGGCAGCGTCACGGGCCTGCCCGTGCAGGAGCGCCTGGCGCCCAGCGTCGCGGCCGCGGTGCTGGCCGTGGAGCGGGGCGCGCGCATCGTGCGCGTGCACGACGTGCGCGAGACCGTCGCGGCCCTGGCCGTCTGGCAGGCGGTGCAATCACAAAGCCATGGCGCAGCCCGCGCGGATGCGCCGCCAACACCCATCGACAAGGAAGAACCAGGCCATGACGCGTAAATATTTCGGCACCGACGGCATCCGCGGCACGGTGGGGCAAGCCCCCATCACTCCCGACTTCGTGCTGCGCCTGGCGCATGCCGTGGGGCGCGTGCTGCGCCGCTCCGAGGAGCGCCCCACGGTGCTGATCGGCAAGGACACGCGCATCTCGGGCTACATGCTCGAAGCGGCGCTGGAGTCGGGCTTCAATTCGGCCGGCGTGGACGTGATCCTGCTCGGGCCGCTGCCCACGCCCGGCGTGGCCTACCTCACGCGCGCGCAGCGCGCCAGCCTGGGGGTGGTCATCAGCGCCAGCCACAACCCGTACCCCGACAACGGCATCAAGTTCTTCAGCGCCCAGGGCGCGAAGCTGCCCGACGCATGGGAGCAGGAGGTGGAGGCCGCGATGGACGAGCCGCCCGTGTGGGCCGATTCCGCGACGCTCGGCAAGACGCGCAGGCTCGACGACGCGGCGGGCCGCTACATCGAGTTCTGCAAGAGCACCTTCGCGCACGACCTCACGCTGCGCGGCCTGAAGATCGTGGTGGATGCCGCCCATGGCGCTGCCTACCACATCGCGCCCAAGGTGTTCCATGAACTGGGCGCCGACGTCGTCGCCATCGGCTGTGCGCCCGATGGCCTGAACATCAACCACGAGGTGGGCGCCACGCACCCGGAGGCGCTGGTGCGCGCCGTGCGCGCCAACCACGCGGACTTCGGCATCGGGCTCGATGGCGATGCCGACCGCCTGCAGATGGTGGACGCCGACGGGCGCCTGTACAACGGCGACGAGCTGCTCTACCTCATGGCGGCCGACCGGCTGGCCCGCGACGAGCATGTGCCCGGCGTGGTGGGCACGCTGATGACCAACATGGCCGTGGAGGAGGCGCTGCTGCGCCGCGGCGTGAAGTTCGTGCGCGCCAAGGTCGGCGACCGCTACGTGCTGGAGGAGCTGCAGCGCCAGCGCTGGCTGCTGGGCGGCGAGGGCTCGGGGCATCTGCTGGTGCTGGACCGCCACACCACGGGCGATGGCCTGGTCAGCGCGCTGCAGGTGCTGCAGACCTGCGTGCGCAGCCAGAAGACGCTGGCGCATCTGCTGGCCGACGTGCCGCTGTTCCCGCAGGTGCTGCTCAACGTCCGGCTCAATCCGGGGCAGGACTGGAAGACCAATGACGCCCTGGCGCGCGCGACCAGCGAGGTGCAGGCCGACCTGGGCGGCAACGGCCGCGTGCTGGTGCGTGCCAGCGGCACCGAGCCCCTGCTGCGCGTGATGGTCGAGGCGCGCGACGCGGAACAGGCCAGCCGCTGTGCCCAGCGCCTGGCGGATGCGGCCCGCGCGGGGTGAGCAAGGGGGCGATGGTGCTCTTGAAATAAGAGCTTATTGCGCTTGCCCCATGAGCGGTTGATGCGTTTTTTGCTTCAAAAAGCCTGGCGCAGCCGGTGCTGCTCCAGCTCCGCGGCCGGAAGGGGGCGGCTGAAGTAATAGCCCTGGGCCTCGTCGCAGCCCTGCTCGCGCAGGAAGGCCAGCTGGTCCGCCGTCTCCACGCCTTCGGCCGTGGTGCGCATGCCCAGGGCCTGGGCCATGCGGATGATGGCGCTGACGATGGCGCGGTCGTTGCCGTCGTGGTCCAGGTCGCGCACGAACGACTGGTCGATCTTCAAGCGGTAGATCTGGAAGCGCTTGAGCTGGCTGAGCGACGAATAGCCCGTGCCGAAGTCGTCCATGGACAGCCGCACCCCCATGGCGTGCAGCTGCTCCATGCTGGCGATGGCCGTGTGGGGGTCGTCCACGGCCACGTTCTCGGTCAGCTCCAGCTCCAGCATGGGGGCGGCGATGCGGTGTTCGCCGAGCAGCTGCTCCACCAGCTGCGGCAATTGAGGCTGGCGCAGCTGCGTGGCCGACAGGTTCACGGCCATGGTCAGCTGCGGCAGCCCCGCTGTATGCCAGGCCTGCAGCTGGGCGAGGGCGGTGCGCAGCACCCACTCGCCGATGGGCAGGATCAGGCCGCTGTCCTCGGCCACGGGGATGAATTCGGTCGGCGAGACCGCGCCCAGCTCGGGATGGCTCCAGCGCAGCAGGGCCTCCACGCCGTGCACGGCGCCCGTGGCGAGCGAGACCTGCGGCTGGTAGTGCAGCGAGAACTGGCCGCGCTCCAGCGCGCGGCGCAGGGCGTTGGTCAGCTGCAGGGCGCGCGCCGACTGTTCCTGCATCTGCGGCGTGAAGAAGCGAAAACTGTTGCGCCCGGCGGCCTTGGCGCGGTACATGGCGGTGTCGGCGCACTGGATCAGCGTCTCGAAGTCGCTGCCGTGCTCGGGAAACAGGGCGATGCCCATGGACAGGGCGAGCGACAGCTCGTGGTGGCCCACCTGCACCGGCTGCATGGCGGCCGCCTGCATCTTGGCGGCCACGCGCGCCGCGCCCTGGGCGTTGGCGCGCGGCAGCAGCAGCACGAACTCGTCGCCGCCCAGGCGCGCCACGGTGTCGCGCTCGCGCACGGTGCCCTGCAGGCGCCGGGCGATCTCCATCAGCAGGGCATCGCCCACGCGGTGGCCCAGCGAATCGTTGACATGCTTGAAGTTGTCCAGGTCGAGGAACATCACGGCCAGCGGCGTGCCGTTTTCCTGCGCCAGGCGGATGGCCCCCTCGCCCCGTTCGGCCAGCAGTACGCGGTTGGGCAGCTGCGTCAGGGCGTCGTAGTGTGCCATCCGGTAGATGCGCTCCTGGTCGCTGCGGCGGTCTTCGATCTCGCGCTGCAGCCTGCTCACCATGGCGCTGTCGAGCAGGGCCTGGGCATGCCTTTGCGCGTCGATGTCGTCGATGATCCAGAGCGAGCCTTCGCCGCTGTCGTGCGGGTTGATCAGCCGCGCCGTCAGGTGCGCCCAGAACAGGCGGCCGTCGCTGCGCCTGAGCTGGCGCTTGGCGCGGTAGGCCTGCCCCCGGGAGAGGACCGGGAATGCCGCGCGCCCGAGTTCGCGGAAAGCGGCGCGGCTGGGGTGCAGGCCTTCGCTGCTGCGCCCCACGGCCTCTTCGGGCGAGGACAGGCCGAAGATCTCGGCGCAGCGCTGGTTGCAGCGCAGCACCGTGCGGCTGCGGATGAAGGCGATGCCCACCCCGGCGCTGTCCAGCAGCGTCTGCTGTTCGCGCAGGATGCGTTGAAGCGCCGTGGAGGAGGCCAGCCCGGGCGCGAGGGCGGCGAGGGGGTGGGACATGGACGAGAGTCCAGAGGGTTGATGAACGTAAACCGCTATTTGTACCAAATTGTATAGAGCTCCAACCCTATTCCTTGCTGCCGTAAAGGAATAGACGCATCGGCGGATCCGTTCGACACGGCGCCGACACGGGCCCGGCACCGCGATGCCAGGTACTGCCGGTGCGGCGGCAGGCGCTGCTGTCACGCGCCTGTCACCTGCAGGGCAAATACTGGCCGGCAACGTTCGTTACCTGCTTGAAGCCATGCCCCCTTTCCAGCCTTCGCCCGCCCCCGCTGAATCCGTGGAGGGGCGGGACGCGGAAGAGGCGGCCGGGCGCGCCGCGGACAAGGCGCCGGCGCCCGCGCACCCGTTCCATCCGCTCGACCGCGACCACAGCATCCTGGCGTTCAACGAGCGCGTGCTGGACTGGGCCGTCCGCGAGGACGTGCCGCTGCTCGAGCGCCTGCGCTACCTGTGCATCGTCTCGTCCAACCTGGACGAGTTCTTCGAGGTGCGGGCCGCGGCCCACCTGGCGGCGGCCGAGGGCGGGGACGCCAAGGAGGGCTACAGCCTGCACTCCTTCGAGGCCCTGGCCGTCAAGGCCCACGACCTAGTGGAGCGGCAGTATGCGCTGTACAACGGTTCGCTGATTCCCGCCTTCGCGGCGCGCGGCATACGCATCGTCTCGCATGGCGAGCGCACGGCCGCGCAGCGGCGCTGGGTGCGCGAGTACTTCCGGCGCGACGTGCGGCCGCTGCTGATCCCCGTGGGGCTGGACCCGGCCCATCCGTTTCCGCAGGTGGCGAACAAGTCGCTGAACTTCATCGTCCGCTTGCGCGGGAGCGACGCCTTCGGGCGCGAGAACGAGATCGCCATCGTCAAGGTGCCGCGCGCGCTGCCGCGCATCATGCGCCTGCCGCAGCAGGTGGCCCCGGCGGGCGTGCAGTTCGTCAGTCTCTCCAGCATCATCCGCACGCACCTGGCGGACCTGTTCCCGGGGCGGGAGGTGTGCGAGTTCTCGCAGTTCCGCGTGACGCGCCATTCGGACCTGGCGGTGGACGAGGAAGACGTGCGCAGCCTGCGCACCGTGCTGCGCCAGGGCCTGCAGCACCGCCATTACGGGCAGGCCGTGCGGCTGGAGGTGTCGTCCGGCTGCTCGCGCTTCCTCTCGGACTTCCTGCAGTCGCAGTTCGGGCTGCCCGCCGCGGCCCTGTACCGGGTGCAGGGGCCGGTCAACCTGGTGCGGCTGGCGCAGATGGTGGACCTCGTGAACGACCCGGCGCTGCTGTTCCCGCCCTGGCGCCCGGCGTGGCCGGCGCGGCTGCCGCGCTCCGCGTCGGTCATGGCCGAGATGCGCCGGCGCGACCTGCTCATCCACCAGCCGTTCGAGAGCTTCGAGGGCGTGGTGGCCTTCCTGCGCGAGGCGGTGAACGACCCCCAGGTGCTGGCGATCAAGCAGACCATCTACCGCACGGGCGCGGACTCCGAGCTCATGGAGCTGCTGCGCGAGGCGGTGCGCCGCGGCAAGGAGGTGACGGCCGTGGTGGAGCTCAAGGCGCGCTTCGACGAAGAGGCCAACATCAACTGGGCCGAGGCGCTGGAGTCGATCGGCGCACAGGTGGTCTACGGTGTCGTGGGCCTCAAGACCCACGCCAAGATGCTGCTGGTGACGCGGCGCGAGGGCAGCCGCCTGCGGCGCTACGGCCACCTGTCCACCGGCAACTACAACCCGCGCACCGCGCGCCTGTACACCGACATCAGCTACCTGACGGCCAACGCCGAACTCACGGCGGACATGGACGCGGTCTTCGACCACCTGGCCAACCAGAACCGCCTGCCCAGGCTGCGGCAGCTCGTGATCGCGCCGTTCGCGCTGCACGGCTTCCTGATCGGCAGGATAGACGCCGTGGGCCTTGCGGCCGAGCGGGGCGAAGGCGGCCGCATCGTGGCCAAGATGAATGCGCTGACGGACGCCGCCCTGATGCAGGCGCTCATGCGTGCCGCGCAGCGCGGCGCGCGCGTGGACCTCATCGTGCGCGGCGCCTGCATGCTGCCCGCGGGCGTGCCCGGGGTGACCGACAACATACGCGTGCGCTCGGTCATAGGGCGGTTCCTAGAGCACACGCGCGTGTTCTATTTCCGCGGCGGCGCGAAGGAAGACCTGTACCTGTCCAGCGCGGACTGGATGAACCGCAACATGCTGCGCCGCGTGGAGCTGGCCTGGCCCGTGACCGACAGGAAGCTGCGCCAGCGCATCATCGACGAGTGCCTGGTGGCCTACCTGCACGACGACCGGGACGCATGGCGCCTGGAGCCCGGCGGCAGCTACCGCCGCGCGCCCCGCGCGCTGGACGGTCAGGGCGCCCAGAGCGCGCTCATGGCGCGCTACGCGCCCATGGCAGCGGGCGCATGACGGATCTCATACTGTGGCGCCACGCCGAGGCGGAAAACCTGCCCGGCGAAGACGGCGACCTGGAGCGGCCCCTGACGCCGCGCGGCGAGAAGCAGGCGGCCCGCATGGCCGTATGGCTGGACCGCCAGCTGCCCGACGGCCTGCGTGTGCTGGCCAGCCCGGCGCGCCGCACCGAGCAGACAGTCCGCACGCTGGGCCGCAAGTACAAGCTGCGGGCCGAACTGCTGCCCGGCGGCAGCTCCGACGACCTGCTGGAACTGGTCCAGTGGCCCCGCACGCGCGGCGCGGTGCTCGTCGTGGGCCACCAGCCCATGCTGGGCCAGGTGGTGGCGCGGCTGCTGGGCATGCGGGCGCAGGAATGCTCCATACGCAAGGGGGCGGTGTGGTGGCTGAGGCACCGGCAGAGGCAGGAGAGTGTCGAAACCATCCTGCTCGCGGTGCAGTCGCCGGATCATCTCTGAGGCGGATGTTGCTGGCCGGGACTCGCCCCGGCGGGCGACTTCCTTTCTTGCTCGTGCAAGAAAGGAAGCAAAGAACACGCCCCCAAGTCTGCGACCCCTACGCTGCGCTACGGGGCAAACCTGTGGCGTGGCCACAGGGGGGAACCGCCACACGGGCCATCGCTGCGCTCGGCCCCGCCTTCGCGGCGCGTAGCGCCCGCGCGATCCAGGCCGAGCGCAGCGATGGCCCGTGTCGCGGGTTCCCTTCTGGCCGTGCCGAGGAGCGCAGCGCATGGGGTGGGCATGGGCGTCGAAGCGCCCATGCTTCGTGAACTGACTTGCCGCATTTGTCCGAACGGAGCGCGCAGCGCGCAGTGAGTTATGCGGCACACCCCATGCGCGAGCACCGCAGGTTGCCCGCAGCGAAGCGAAGGGACACGGACAGCAGGGTCGCCTTTTCTTTGCTCACTTTCTTTTGGCGAAGCAAAAGAAAGTGAGTGCGCCGCCGGGCGCACATCCCGGCCAGCGCCATGAAAACCCACAACCCATACCAGAAAAGATAGCTGCAAGCGATTGCCAGACAAGCCCTGGAGCCAAATTCGTTCCAAAGACCAAATCACGAAAGATCAGCCACGAACTCCCAGGGCGTCTTCTGCCACGCGCACCCCTCCTCGCGCAGCAGATGCGCGGACTGGGGATAGCTGGCGGACCAGCCCTGGCGCGACCGCACGATGCAGCGGCGGCCCTCCAGGCGCAGGGTGATGCCCTCCACGTCGGGCGCGCGGCGCGCGTGGCACAGGGCCACGGCGGTGCGCAGGCACATGAGCTGCAGCGCGAACACCGGGTCGCCGAGGTCGGCGGCCTGCAGCTTGCGCAGCTTGCCGCGGTGCCCCAGCACCAGCAGGCTCAGGCGGTGGAGCTCGGGCAGCGCGAACCCGGCCGCGTCGGCGTGGTCGAGGATGTAGGCGCCGTGGTGGTGGTAGTCGCCGTGCGAGATGCGGCGGCCGATCTCGTGCAGGCGGGCGGCCCAACCGAGCTTGCGCGCGGCGCGCTCGCTGCCGGGCGGGGCGGCATCCGTGAAAAGGCGGCAGGCCAGCTGCGCGACGCGCTCGGCGTGCTCGTGGTCCACGGCGAAGCGCCGCATGAGCGCGCGCACGCTGTCCGAGCGCAGGTCGGTCTCCGGCTGCTCGCGGTCGAGCAGGTCGTAGAGGGCTCCCTGGCGCAGCGCGCCCTGGGCCACGGCCATCCGGTCTATGTCGAGCAGCTCGAAGACGGCCCGCACGATGCTCACGCCGCCGCCGATCACGGGGCGGCGGTCGTCCTTGAGCCCGTCCAGGCGCACACGGTCGACATGGCGCGCGCGCAGCAGCTGCTCCTGCAGCCATTCCAGGCCGTCGCGCCGGATCACTCCCTTTTCTCCCCCCGCAGCCGCGAGGATGGCGCCCACCGCGCCCACGGTCCCCGAGGCGCCGTAGGCCACGTCCCAGGCGCCGCGCTGGTAGCTGCCGATGGCCTCGTCCAGCACGGCCTTGGCCGCGGTCTCCGCGGATTCGAAGGCCTGCCGCGTGAGCGCGCCGTCGGCGAAATGGCGCGCCGACCAGGCGACGCTGCCCACGCGGCAGGACGCCACCGCGGCGGGCGTGAACTGCCGCCCCAGGATCAGCTCGGTCGAGCGGCCGCCGATGTCCACCACCAGCCGCCTTTCGTCGGATTGCGGCAGCAGCCGGGCGACGCCCTGGTAGATGAGCCGCGCCTCCTCGAGGCCGGAGACGATGTTGATGGGAAAGCCCAGGACCTCGCTGCCGCGCGCGATGAAGTCCTCGCGGTTGCGCGCCTCCCGCAGGGTCTGCGTGGCCACCGCGCGCACGTGGTGGCGCGGGAACCCGGCCAGGCGCTCGGCGAAGCGGGCAAGGCAGTCCCAGCCCCGCTGCATGGCGGCGGGCGTCAGGTTGCGGTCTTCGTCGAGGCCGCCGCCCTGGCGCACCGTTTCCTTGAGGTATTCGACGCGGTGGATCTGCCGATGGTCGAGGCGGCCGATTTCGAGACGAAAGCTGTTGGAGCCCAGGTCCACGGCCGCGAGCAATGTTCCGTCCTGCATGGGGATGCGTGCTGTGCGCGGGTTTTCAAGCACCGCAGCATAGCGCCCCGCGGGGCGTGGCGGCGCGGGGCAGGGCGGCTTGGAGGGGCATGGTGGAGTGGGTGTTTCGTGACCGGCGGCGGGAGCGTACGCGGCGTTTGCGACAGCCGCGTGACATGCCCGTGGCAGGGCTCAGGCGATGGCGGACGGGTGTCACGGCGATGTCACAAACGGCACCTAGAGTGGCGGCATCGAGTTTTTTCAACCAAGAGGTCTGTTTCATGAAACTCTCCGCGATTCGGGTTCTGGCGTCGGGTGTGGTGGCCATGGGCGCGTTTTCCGGCGCCTGGGCGCAGCAGGAAGCGACGGGCGCGGGCGCCAGCTTTCCCGCGCCGCTGTATGCCAAGTGGGCGGCCGACTACCACAAGGCGACCGGCGTGAAGATCAACTACCAGTCCGTGGGCTCGGGCGCCGGGCTGCGCCAGATCGAGGCCAAGACGGTGGATTTCGGCGCGTCCGACGCGCCGCTGAAGGACGACGAGCTCGCGAAGAAAGGCCTGGTGCAGTTCCCCACCGTGATCGGCGGCATCGTGCCCGTGGTCAACATCAAGGGCATGCAGCCCGGCCAGCTCAAGCTCAGCGGCCAGGTGCTCGGCGACATCTACCTGGGCAAGATCACCAAGTGGAACGACGAGGCCATCAAGGCCCTGAACCCCGGGCTGAACCTGCCCGACGCGACCATAGCCCCGGTGCGCCGCGCCGACGGCTCGGGCACCACCTTCGGCTTCACGAACTACCTGTCCAAGGTGAACGCCGACTGGAAGGACAAGGTGGGCGAGGGCACGGCCGTGAACTGGCCCCTGGGCGCCGGCGGCAAGGGCAACGAGGGCGTGGCCGCCTTCGTGGGCCGCCTGCCCAACTCCATCGGCTACGTGGAGTACGCCTACGTCAAGCAGAACAGGCTGACGTTCGCGCAGCTGCAGAACGGCGCCGGCCAGTTCGTGTCCCCCGACGAGGCCACGTTCAAGGCGGCTGCCGCGGGCGCGGACTGGAGCAAGAGCTTCTACCAGATCCTCACGAACCAGCCCGGCAGGCAGGCCTGGCCCATCACCTCGGCCACCTTCATCCTGATGCACAAGGCGCAGGACAAGCCGGCGCAGGCCGCCACGGCGCTGAAGTTCTTCGCGTGGGCGTACAAGGAGGGCGACAAAACCGCCGCCGACCTGGACTATGTGAGCATGCCCGAGAGCGTCAAGGCCGTGATCATGAAGTCCTGGGCCGATATCAAGGACGGCGCGGGCCAGCCCATCGTCCTGAAGTAATCTGGCAACCACCGTGTCCACTACGCTGACCACCCGCCAGGCGCCGCCGCAGGCGGCCGCCGACGCCTTCGGCGGCTCCCTGCCGCCGCGCGCCGGCATGTTCTCCGGCGCCCTGGCCGACCGCATCTTCGCCGCCCTGGCGCGCGGCGCGGCGCTGCTCACGCTGGCGCTGCTGCTGGGCATCCTGGCCTCGCTGGTGCATGGCGCCTGGCCGGCCATCGAGCGCTACGGCCTGGACTTCCTGGTGCGCAGCCAGTGGGACCCGGTGGGCAACGAATACGGCGGCCTGGTGATGATCTACGGCACGCTGGCCACGTCCTTCATCGCGCTGCTGATCGCCGTGCCGGTGAGCTTCGGCATCGCGCTGTTCCTCACCGAGCTCTCGCCCGCCTGGCTCAAGCGCCCGCTGGGCACGGCCATCGAGCTGCTGGCGGCCGTGCCCTCCATCGTCTACGGCATGTGGGGCCTGATGGTGTTCGGCCCCATTCTCGCCACCTGGGTGCAGCAGCCGCTGCAGGCGCTGTTCTCCGGCGTGCCGTACCTGGGGGCGCTGGTGTCGGGACCGCCCGTGGGCATAGGCATCCTGTCGGCCGGCATCATCCTGGCCATCATGATCATTCCCTTCATCGCCTCGGTGATGCGCGACGTGTTCGAGGTCACGCCGGCCCTGCTCAGGGAGTCGGCCTACGGCCTGGGCGCCACCACCTGGGAGGTGGTGTGGAAGGTGGTGCTGCCCTACACCAAGACCGGCGTGCTGGGCGGCGTCATGCTCGGCCTGGGCCGCGCGCTGGGCGAGACCATGGCCGTCACCTTCGTGATCGGCAACATGAACCAGCTCAATTCGCTGTCGATGTTCGAGGCCGCCAACAGCATCACCTCGGCCCTGGCCAACGAGTTCGCCGAGGCCGGCGAGGGCCTGCACCAGGCGTCCCTCATCTACCTGGGGCTGGTGCTGTTCTTCATCACCTTCGTGGTGCTGTCCCTGTCCAAGCTGTTGCTGGCACGCCTGAAGAAGAACGAAGGAGCGCGCGCATGAGCCCCCGCACGGCCGTCCCGAAGGGGGCTCGCACCGCAGTGCGAAGCACGGAGGTTATCCAATGAGCACCTCGCAGAAACTCATCGCAGGCGCCGACCTGGCGCGGGCGCGCCAGGCCCGCTACGCGGCGCGCAAGCGCATGAACCAGGTGGCGCTGGCCCTGTCGCTGCTGGCCATGGCGTTCGGCGTGTTCTGGCTCGTGTGGATCCTGTGGGAGACCATGCGCCTGGGCCTGGGGGGGCTGAGCGCGTCCCTGTTCACGCAGACGACCCCGCCGCCCAACGAGGCGGGCGGGCTGGCCAACGCCATCTTCGGCTCCTTCGTCATGGTGCTGCTGGCCACCTTCGTGGGCACGCCCATCGGCATCATGGCGGGCGTGTACCTGGCCGAGTACGACCCGCGCGGCTGGCTCGCGGCCACCACGCGCTTCGTCAACGACATCCTGCTGTCCGCGCCCAGCATCGTCATCGGCCTGTTCGTGTACGCGGTGGTCGTGGCCCGTTTCAAGAGCTTCTCGGCCTGGGCGGGCATCATGGCGCTGGCGCTGATCGTGATTCCGGTGGTGATACGCACCACCGAGAACATGCTGATACTGGTACCCGCCAGCCTGCGCGAGGCCGCCTACGCGCTGGGCGCGCCCAAGTGGAAGGTGATCCTCATGGTGACGCTGCGCGCCGCCCGCGCCGGCGTCATCACGGGCGTGCTGCTGGCCGTGGCGCGCATCTCGGGCGAGACCGCGCCGCTGCTGTTCACGGCGCTCAACAACCAGTTCTGGAACTCGGATCTCTCCAAGCCCATGGCCAGCCTGCCGGTCACCATCTTCAAGTTCGCCATGAGCCCGTACGAGAACTGGCAGCAGCTGGCCTGGGCCGCGGTGTTCCTCATCACGCTGGCGGTGCTCGGGCTGAACATACTGGCCCGCGTGCTCACGCGCCAAAAGTAAAGAAGCAGGATTGCTCCCTGGAAAGACGCACATGCCTTCCACCAAGAACACCGCCGCCGCCGCGCGGCCCAAGCTCACGGTCCGCGACCTGAACTTCTACTACGGCAGGTTCCATGCCTTGAAGGGCATCAACCTCGACATTCCCGAGAACAAGGTCACGGCCTTCATCGGGCCATCGGGCTGCGGCAAGTCGACGCTGCTGCGCACCTTCAACCGCATGTTCGAGCTCTACTCCGAGCAGCGCGCCGAGGGGCAGATCCTGCTCGACGGCGACGACCTGCTCGCCAGCCGCCAGGACGTGGCGCTGATCCGCGCCAAGGTGGGCATGGTGTTCCAGAAGCCCACGCCGTTTCCCATGTCGATCCACGACAACATCGCCTTCGGCGTGAAGCTGTTCGAGAGCCTGAGCGCCAGCGACATGGACGAGCGCGTGGAATGGGCGCTGAGGAAGGCCGCGCTGTGGGGCGAGGTGAAGGACAAGCTGCACCAGAGCGGCGCGGGCCTGTCGGGCGGGCAGCAGCAGCGCCTGTGCATCGCGCGCGGCATCGCCATCAGGCCCGAGGTGCTGCTGCTCGACGAGCCCTGCTCGGCGCTGGACCCCATCTCCACGGCCAAGATCGAGGAACTGATCGCCGAGCTGAAGGACGAGTACACGGTGGTCATCGTCACGCACAACATGCAGCAGGCGGCGCGCTGCAGCGACTACACGGCCTACATGTACCTGGGCGAGCTGATGGAGTTCGGCGCCACCGAGCAGATGTTCTTCAAGCCCCGGCGCAAGGAGACGGAAGACTACATCACAGGGAGATTCGGATGACCGACAAGCACCTTTCCTCGCAGTTCGACAGCGAGCTCAACCAGGTCTCGGGCCGCGTCATGGAGCTCGGCGGCCTGGTCGAGTCGCAGATCCGCCAGGCCATCGCCGCGCTGTCGCAGTTCAGCCTGGAGGCGGCCGCGCAGGTCGAGACGCTGGAGCAGCGCGTCAACCAGATGGAGGTGGAGATCGACCACGAGCTCACCACCATCATCGCGCGGCGCCAGCCCACGGCGCGCGACCTGCGGCTGCTGATGGCGTTCTCCAAGGCCACGGCCAACCTGGAGCGCATGGGCGACGAGGCCACGCGCATGGCGCGCATGGTGCGCTCCATCATCGAGAGCGGCGCGGCGCGCTCGCTGCCCAGCAGCGACCTGCGCATGGCGGCCGACCTGGCCGCGGGCCTGCTGCGCAAGGCGCTGGACGCCTTCGCGCGCCTCGATACCCGCACGGCGCTGGCCATCCTCAAGGAGGACGACCTGATCGACCGCGAGTTCGACGGCTTCGTGCGCAAGCTCATCACCTACATGATGGAAGACCCGCGCACCATCTCGGCGAGCCTGGACCTGCTGTTCCTGGCCAAGGCCATCGAGCGCATCGGCGACCACTCCAAGAACGTGGCCGAGCTCATCATCTACCTGGTGGAGGGCAAGGACGTGCGCCATACCGCCCTGGAAGACATCGAATCGGTCGTGCAATGAAACCCTTTCCCCATGTCCTCGTCGTCGAGGACGAGGCCGCCATCGCCGAGCTCATCGCCGTGAACCTGCGCCACAACGGCTTCACGCCCATCTGGGCCGAGGACGCCGAGGCCGCCCAGCGCGAGCTGGACGCCGTGCTGCCCGACGTGATCCTGCTCGACTGGATGCTGCCCGGCATGAGCGGCCTGCAGCTGGCGCGCAAGTGGCGCTCCACCGCGCGCACCAAGGGCGTGCCCATCCTGATGCTGACGGCGCGCGGCGACGAGCCCGACAAGGTGGCGGGGCTCGATGCCGGCGCCGACGACTACATCACCAAGCCCTTCTCCACCCAGGAGCTGCTCGCGCGCATACGCGCCGTGCTGCGCCGCCGGGCGCCGGAGCAGGTGGCCGACAGCGTCGCCATCGGCGCCCTGAGCCTGGACGCCGCCACGCACCGCGCGAGCTTCCAGGGCCAGCCCCTGAAGCTCGGGCCGACGGAGTTCAAGCTGCTGCACTACCTCATGAAGCACGCCGAGCGCGTGCACAGCCGCGCCCAGCTGCTCGACAAGATCTGGGGCGACCACGTCTACATCGAGGAGCGCACGGTGGACGTGCACGTCAAGCGCCTGCGCGAGGCGCTGGGCGAGGCCAGCCCGATGCTGGAGACCGTGCGCGGCGCGGGCTACCGCCTCACGGCGCAGGGCGGAAAGTGAAAATGATAGCTGCCAGCGCTTGATGGTATTGCGCTAGAGTCTTATTTCATTCAAACCTACCGGTAAGCACGGCATGCCTTGGCGCTTTGCGATCTTTCTGTGCGCCCAGGCGCTGGGCGCGGCGGCGGGCGGCTGGGCCGCCGGCCCCTGGGGGCTGGCCGCGGGCGTGGCGCTGGCGTCCTGGCTGTGCTGGGGCTGGGAATCCTGGCAGGGCCTGCGCGTGCTGCGCTGGCTGCGCCAGGACGGCGAGCCGGCCCGGGCCCCGGCGCTGCGCGGCCCGTGGGGCGAGGCCTGCGACCGCATGCGCCGCCTGCTGCGCCAGCGCGAGCAGCGGGCGGCCGCCAGCGACGCGCGCCTGCAGGAATTCCTCGCGGCCCTGCAGGCCTCGCCCAACGGCGTCATCCTGCTCGACGCCCAGGGCCGCATCGAATGGTGCAACCAGACGGCGGCCCAGCATTTCGGCCTGCAGGCCGAGCGGGACCTCATGCAGTCCGTGGGCAACCTGCTGCGCGACCCCGCCTTCAGCAACTACCTGGCCGCGGGCGACTACGCCCAGGGCGTGCTGCTGCCGGGGCGCGAGAGCAGCGCCGCACACCCCGTCACGCTGTCGGTGCAGCTGCACCCCTACGGCGACGGGCGCCGCCTCATGCTGTCGCGCGACGTCACCGCGCTGGAGCAGGCCGAGGCCATGCGGCGCGACTTCGTGGCCAACGTCTCGCACGAGATCCGCACGCCGCTCACGGTGCTGGTCGGCTTCGTCGAGACCCTGCAGACCCTGCCGCTGCAGGAGGACGAGCGCGCGCGCTACCTGGGCCTGATGGCGCAGCAGGCCGCGCGCATGCAGCACCTGGTGCAGGACCTGCTGACGCTGTCGCGCCTGGAGGGCAGCCCCCCGCCGGGCATGGCCGAGTGGGTGCCGGTCTGCGCTCTGCTGCGCCACTGCGAGGACGAGGCGCGCGCGCTCTCGGCCACGCTCGCGCGCACGCCGGCGCAGCAGCACAGGTTCGTCTTTCCCACGCCCGCGCAGGCGCAGGCGGCGGGCCAGGTGGCGGGCATCGCCGCGGAACTGCAAAGCGCCCTGGCCAACCTGGTCAACAACGCCGTGCGCTACACGCCCGCGGGCGGCAGCATCACCGTGGCGTGGGAGCTGCTGGCCGACGGCGGCGCGCGCTTCACGGTGCGCGACACGGGCCCGGGCCTGGCGCCCGAGCACCTGCCGCGCATCACCGAGCGCTTCTACCGCGTGGACCGCAGCCGCTCGCGCGACACGGGCGGCACGGGCCTGGGCCTGGCCATCGTCAAGCACGTGGTGCAGCGCCATGGGGCCGCGCTGGAGATCTCCAGCGTGCTGGGGCAGGGCTCGGTGTTCGGCGTGCGCTTCCCGGCGGCGCGCGTGCGCGGCGTCAGTCCCGCCGCGCAAAGTGGCGCCGCTGCAGGCTGAGCACGCCCAGCAGCAGCGCGCTGAAGACCAGCGCCGTCACGCCCAGGGCCGCGGCACTGGCGGCCCAGAACGGGGCGGGGGAGTGCAGCGGCCCCCAGCCGGCCAGGCCGTGGTAGGCCAGCCGGTAGCCGCCATACAGGCCCACGCCCCACAGCAGCACGCCGTAGACCAGCAGCGGCGCGAGGGTGATGCGGTAGCTGCGCAGCACGAAGATGCACAGCGTCTGCAGCGCATCGGCCACGTGGTAGGCCGCCACCCACAGCAGCAGCGAAGTGGCCAGTGCCACCACCTCGGCGCTGGTCGAATACAGGCTGGCGATGGGTTGTCGTGCTATTGAAAGCGTAGCTGCAAGAGCACACCCCATGAGCGCTGCAAGCCAAAAACCCTTCAAGGCCGTGGCGCCGGCGCGCTGCTCGTCGCCGGCCCCGCGCCAGTAGCTCACGCGCGCGCTGGTGGCGATGGCCAGCGACAGCGGCACCATGTAGAGCACGGCGGCCAGGTTGGATGCGATCTGGTGCGCGGCAGAGGCCAGCGCGCCCTGGCGCGCGATGAACAGCGCCATGAGCGTGAACGAGGTGACCTCCACCAGGATCGACAGCCCGGCCGGAAGCCCCAGGCGCATGAAGCGCCCCAGCTGCGCCCCGTCGGGCCGCTCCATGGGGCGCCACAGCGCGAGCGGCGCATACATGGGGTGGCCGCGCAGCATCTTCCAGCCCACCAGCAGCAGGCCGTAGTTCACCGCCAGCGTGGCCCAGGCGCAGCCCGCCGCGCCCTGGGGGGCGAGCCCCGCGCCGCCGAAGGTGAACCAGATCGACAGCGGCACCTTGAGCGCCAGCGACCCCACCTGCAGCCAGGTCACGAGCTGCGGGTGGCCCAGGGCCTGGTTCAGCGTGCTGTAGATGCGAAACAGCAGCGCCGGCGGCAGGCCGAAGGCCAGGATCGCGAGGTAGGCGCGCACCTCGGCGCGCAGCTGCGGCGGCACCTCGGTCCATTGCAGGATGGGGCCGGGCGAGAGCAGCACCGCCATGCCCAGCACGCAGGCCACGGCCCACAGGTACAGCGACTGGCGCACGCTTGCGCCTATGGCGCCCTGCGCGCCCGCGCCGCGCTGCTCGGCCCAGACGGGCAGCAGCGCCTGCAGCACGCCCATCAGCGCCACGTACACGCTGATGAAGACGGCCGAGCCTATGGACAGCGCGGCCAGCGACTCCTGCGCATGCCGGCCGGCGACGATGGTGTCGGTCACGCCGAAGGCCATCACGGCCAGCTGCCCGGCCAGCACGGTGAACGCGTGGCGCGAGATGATGGACAGCTCGGACATCAGCGCTCCACGTCCACGCGGTGCAGCACCAGTATCCTGTCGTTGCGGTCCGTGGGGCGGCCGATGCTGGCCACCGCGCGCCATTCCGCAGGCGGCAGCAGCGTCGCCACGGCCGGGCCCATGGCCGCGTCGGCCACGGCCCAGTTGCACAGCGGCAGCTCGGAGACCGCCTCCACGCGCAACTGGCCGTGGTACGTGAGGGCCGCGATCTGGGCGCGGCTCAGGCCATAGCTGGCCACGCAGCCCTGCCTGTCGGTGATGGCGGCGGCCACGCCCGCCACCTGCGCCTCCATGCTGCGGCCGTAGTTCAGCAGCGGCAGCCACAGCGTCATCATCAGCAGCCAGCCCAGCGTGGCGCCGCTGGCGGGCAGCACCAGGCTCTTCCAGATGGCCGGGCGGTTGCGCGCCGTGCGCCAGGCCACCAGCGCGCACCAGGCGGCCGTGGCCGCCAGGGCCACGCCGAAGGCCAGGGCCGAGAACGCGGGCTCGTAGCCCGGCGCCAGCCTGGCCACGTTGGCCGCGGGCTTGGCGGGCACGCCGGTCTGCACCGACAGCCAGATGACCCAGATGGCGATGGCCGACGCGCTGAAGAACAGCAGCGTGAACCAGTCGATCAGCGCCGAGATGCTGCGGCGCAGCGTGGGCAGGGCGAAGGCCGCCAGCGTCGCCAGCGCCGGCAGGCCCAGCAGCAGCGCGCGGTCCGAGGGCCGCGTGGTCAGCGTGGCGCCCACGGCCACCAGCACGAACCACAGCGGCAGCAGCAGGTGGCGGTGCCATTGCCGGCTGACGATCAGGCGGCGCCAGCGCCACAGCGTCCACAGGGCCAGCGGCCAGGCCGGCCAGCTGAACCAGATGAACAGGCGCAGCAGGCTGTGCCACTCCTTGCCGTCGCCCAAGCCCTCGATGCGCCAGGCCCACAGGTCCAGCAGCCAGGCCAGCAGGGCGGCGCCCAGCGTCGATGCCAGCAGCACTGCCGACGCTGCGCCGCGCCGGGTCGCGGGCGCCTCCTTGCCGCACCACACCAGCCAGGCGCAGCCCAGCCCCAGCAGCACGGCCAGCGTCGGCGCGCCGCTGAGTACCAGGCCCAGCAGGCCGGCCACGGCGGCGGCCACCGGCCATGCCATGCGCCAGGGCATGGCGGCGCCGGCGGCGAACAGCAGCGCCGTGCCGCACAGCTGGGTCAGGTAGCCGGTGGTTTCGTGCGACAGCTGGGCCAGCCCCAGGCTCGCGATGAGGGCCAGCAGGCCGGCATCGGCGATGGCGCGGGCATAGTCGGCGGGCCTGGCCTCGCCGCCGAAGGCAAAGGCCACGGGCTGGGCGCCAGGGCCGCGCGCCAGGTAGTACACGCCGTACCAGGTGGCGGACAGGGTCAGGAGCAGCAGCGCGATGAACGGCAGCCGGGCCGCCATCGCGGGCGACAGCCACCCATTCAGGGCGTCGATGGCCCATGCGCCCAGCCAGTAGGGCAGCAGGCCATCCCCATCGGGCGGCATGCCGGCCAGCAGCGGGTTCATCCAGTCCGTGCGGCCCAGGGCCAGCTCATGCATGTAGCCGAACGAGGCCACGTCGGCATGGCGCCAGGGCGCGCGCCCGACGAAGCCGGGTATGGCATAGGCCAGGCACAGCAGCAGCAGGGCCCAGCGGGGCAGGGGCCGCACGGCACTCTGGGCGACGATGGCGGGCGTGGGATGGATCACTCGGGCTGCGCGGCGTTGCGGTTGGACGGGAAGGGCCCTGGCGGCAAGAAAAAAGGCAGCGCGGTGAAGCCGGGCTGCCTTGGGGCGTGCTGCAACGGGCCCACGCGCCGGTGGGCGGGGGCTGCGTTGCTTACTTCGCTGCGGTCTTGCCGAAGCGGTTGCGGAAGCGCTCCACGCGGCCGCCCATGTTGTCCACGGATTTTTGCGTGCCGGTGTAGAAGGGGTGGGATTCGGACGAGGTGTCCAGCTTGAACAGCGGGTATTCCTTGCCTTCGAAGGTGTCGGTTTCCTTCGTGTTCACGCAGGAGCGGGTCACGAACTTGAAGCCGTTGGACAGGTCCACGAACAGCACTTCGCGGTAGTTGGGGTGAATGCCTTCTTTCATGATTTCTCTTTCAGGTCAGCGGGAGCCGTGCCAGCCAGCCTGGCGTACTTTCCGCAAAAAGCTCTCGATTATGGCACAACGGCTGCGCGCCCGGCTCAGCCGCCGCGGCGCATCATGTCGAAGAAGTCCACGTTGGTCTTGGTGGCCTTCATGTTCTTGATCATGAGCTCCATGGCCTCGATCTCGTCCATGTTGTACATGAACTGGCGCAGGATGCGGGTCTTCTGCAGGATCTCGGGCGCGAGCAGCAGTTCCTCGCGGCGCGTGCCGCTCTTGTTGAGTTCGATGGCGGGGAACACGCGCTTCTCGTACAGGCGCCGGCTCAGGTGGATTTCGCAGTTGCCCGTGCCCTTGAACTCTTCGAAGATCACCTCGTCCATGCGGCTGCCGGTATCGACCAGGGCCGTGGCGATGATGGTCAGGCTGCCGCCTTCCTCGACCTTGCGCGCCGCGCCGAAGAAGCGCTTGGGGCGCTGCAGCGCGTTGGAGTCCACGCCGCCCGAGAGCACCTTGCCGCTGGAGGGCACGACGTTGTTGTAGGCGCGCGCCAGGCGGGTGATGGAGTCGAGCAGGATCACCACGTCCTTCTTCAGCTCCACGAGGCGCTTGGCGCGTTCGATCACCATCTCGGCCACGTGCACGTGGCGCGCGGCGGGCTCGTCGAAGGTGGAGGCGATGATCTCGCCCTTGACCGAGCGCTGCATCTCGGTCACTTCCTCGGGGCGCTCGTCCACCAGCAGCACCATCAGGTGCACGTCGGGATGGTTGGCCGTGATGGCGTGGGCGATGCTCTGCATCATCATCGTCTTGCCGCTCTTCGGGGGCGCGACGATGAGCGCGCGCTGGCCGCGGCCGATGGGGGCGATGATGTCGATGATGCGGCCGGTGATGTTCTCCTCGCCCTTGATGTCGCGCTCGAGCTTCATCTGCTCCTTGGGGAACAGCGGCGTGAGGTTCTCGAACATCACCTTGTGCTTGTTCTGCTCGGGCGGGCCGCCGTTGACGGAGTCGAGCTTGGTCAGCGCGAAGTAGCGCTCGCCGTCCTTGGGCGTGCGCACCTCGCCCTCGATCATGTCGCCGGTGTGCAGGTTGAAGCGCCGCACCTGGCTGGGGCTGATGTAGATGTCGTCGGTGCTGGCGGTGTAGCTGGAATCGGGGCTGCGCAGGAAGCCGAAGCCGTCGGGCAGGATCTCGAGCACGCCGTCGGCAAACACCTGCTCGCCGGCCTTGGCGCGCTTCTTGATGATGGCGAACATCAGCTCCTGCTTGCGCATGCGGCCGCCGTTTTCGATTTCCAGGGCTTCGGCCTGCTTGAGGACCTCGGACACGTGCAGTGCCTTGAGTTCGTTAAGGTGCATGAAATGACTCCTGCGGCGGAGTGGATGTATGTCTTGGGACTGGAAGGGAGGCGGCTGCGTGCCATGCGGGCCTTGGGTTGCCCTGGCGAGCCAGTGACCGGAACCGGCCGCTGCTGGATATGTGCGGCTAGGGGATCAGCGCGGATTATGACAGGAAAATTCCCGCGCCTTCACACTGCACGCCGGCCAGCCGCGCACCGGGCTGGCCAGCGCGGGGCGCATCACCCCAGTTGCTGGTCGATGAAGGCCGTGAGCTGCGCCTTGCTCATGGCGCCGACCTTGGTGGCGGCCAGCTGGCCGTCCTTGAACAGCATCAGCGTGGGAATGCCGCGGATGCCGAACTTGGCGGGGATCTCGCGGTTGTCGTCCACGTTCATCTTGGCCACCTGCAGCTTGCCCTGGTAGGCGCCGGCCACTTCGTCGAGGATGGGGGCGATCATCTTGCAGGGGCCGCACCATTCGGCCCAGTAGTCCACCAGCACGGGCGTGGAGGACTTGAGCACGTCGGCTTCGAAGCTGGCGTCAGACAGTTGCTTGATGAGGTCGCTTGCCATGGGTGTTCCTTGGGATTTGGCGGATGGGTCAGAGGTTAAATTCGGACCATTGTGACAGAAACCAATCCCCCATCCGCCGGTGTGCCCGGCCCGCCAGACGCTATGACAGTCATAGCGAAAGACGATGCCCGCGCCGCCGCACCCATGTGGCGGGGCGCCCTGCAGGCGGTGCAGGCCCATGTCCGCCGCCGCGGCGTGCACCCGGCGCGCGCCGTGGTGCTCGTGCCCTATGCCCAGCTCATGGCCGAGGCGCAGCGCCAATGGGCGCGCTGGCAGGGCGACGGCTTTGCGCCGCGCTTCGAGACCACGCGCAACTGGGCGCGGCAGCTGGCGGGCTTCGTGCCCCAGGGCCTGGACTTCGCGCACGACGTGGCGCGCGACCGCTTCACCGGCGCCGCGCTGCTGGAGCGCGCGGGCCTCGCCGCGCAGCGCGAGATGCTGCTCGCCCCGCTGCTGGAGGCGGCCGGCCAGCTCGCCCCCGTGGCCGCCGCCGTGGCGCCGGGGCGGCGCGCCGAGTGGCTTGAGCGCCAGCGCGGTGTGCTGGGCCTGGCGGGCGAGGGCAGCGCCCTGCGCTACGAGGCCGCCGTGGCGCGCGTGGCGCTGGAATGGGTGGCCGCCTCGCGCCATGCGACCGACGTGCTGTTCGAGCCCGGCGTGCGCGCCGCCGTGGATGCGCTGGTGCTGCTGCAGGGCTTTCAGCCCGACGCGCTGGCCCAGGCACTGTGCGCGGCCTGGGGCGACAGGGCCCTGGCCCTGCCGCTGTGGCAGGCGCCCGCGGGCCAGGGGCGGGTCTGCCTGCACCGCGCGCTGGACGCCGAGGACGAGGCCCAGCGCGCCGCCGCCTGCGCCATCGCCCACGTGCAGGCCGGCCGCGTGCCCGTGGCCCTGGCCGGCACCGACCGCGCGCTGGTGCGGCGCATCACCGCGCTGCTGCAGGGCGCGGGGCTCGCGGCCAGGGACGAGAACGGCTGGACCCTGTCCACCACCCGCGCCGCTGCCCAGGCCATGGCGGCGCTGCGCGCCTGCGCCTGGGACGCGGGCAGCGATGCGGTGCTCGACTGGCTCAAGGCCGTGCCCGCGATCGAGGAGCCGGCCCTGCGCGCCCTGGAGCAATGGCTGCGCCGCAACGCCGTGGGCCGCTGGAGCAGCGCCCCGGGCCGCGCCCAGGGCCGGCCCGCCATTGCCGCCACCGTCGCGCAGGTCGAGGCCCTGCGCGCGCCGATGCGCGCCGCGCGCCCCCTGGCCGAATGGCTGCGCGGCCTGCGCCAGCTTCTGCAGGCCAGCGGCCAGTGGGATGCATTGCAGCAGGACGACGCGGGCGAGCGCGTGCTGCTGGAGCTGCACCTGGCCGAGGGCCTGGAGGACAGCCTGGCCGACGCCGAAGGGGCGGGGCGCGGGCTCTCGCCGGGCGACTTCGGCCACTGGGCCGACCAGGTGCTGGAGGCCACCCGCTTCAAGCCCGACTGGGAGCAGGACGCGGCCGCCGACCTCGTGGTGCTGCCCCTGCCGCAGCTGCTGGCCCGCCCCTTCGCCGCCCTGGTGCTGGCCGGCTGCGACGAAAAGCGCCTGCAGGCCGCCCCCGAGCCCCCCGGGCCATGGACCCAGGCCCAGCGCCAGGCCCTGGCCCTGCCCACGCGCGAGGCGCTGGAGGCCGCCCAGCGCGCCGCCTGGTCCGACGCCCTGCAGACCCCCTGGGTAGACGTGCTGTGGCGCGGCAGCGAGGGCGGAGAGCCGCTGCTGGCCAGCCCCCTGGTGCTGGCGCTGCCGCCCGCCCTGCATGCGCAGGCGCCGCAGGACACCCGCCTGCCGCGCGCCGTTGCGCCCGGCGCCACGCCGCGCCCCTGGCCCGTGGGCGCGCGCCTGCCCGTGGCGCAGCTGTCGGCATCGGCCTATGCCGACCTGCGCCACTGCCCCTACCGCTTCTACGCGCTGCGCCAGCTCGGCCTGCAGGAACAGGACGAGCTGGAGTCCGAGCTGGACAAGCGCGACTTCGGCACCTGGCTGCACGCGGTGCTGCAGCGCTTCCACGAAGGCCTGCGCGACGCGCCCACGCGGGACGCGGCCGAGCGCAGCGCGCGCCTGGACGCCGCGGCCAGCCAGGCGCGCGAGCAGCTGGGCCTGGCCGGCAGCGACTTCCTGCCCTACGCGAGCGGCTGGCCGCAGCTGCGCGACGGCTACCTGCGCTGGCTGGACGAGCACGAGGCCGGCGGCGCGCAGTTCGCCCAGGCCGAGGTGCAGGCGCAGCAGCGCCTGGCGCTCGGGCAGGGCAGCCTGGAGCTGGTGGGCAAGCTCGACCGCATCGACGAGGCCAAAGACGCAGAAGGCCGCGCCGCCTCCCTGGTCATCGACTACAAGACCGAGGGCAGCCAGGCCACCAGGGCGCGCGTGCAGGCGGGCACCGAAGACACCCAGCTCGCCTTCTACGCCGCCCTCATGCCCGAAGGGCGCGGCCCCCTGCGTGCCGCCTACGTGAACGTGGGCGAGCGCGGCGAGACCAGGACCTTCGAGGCGTCCGATGTGGAGCAGCTGCGCGACGCGCTGCTGGCCGGCATACGCGACGACTTCGACCGCATCGCGCAGGGCGCGGGCCTGCCCGCGCTGGGCGAGGGCAGCGTGTGCGACTGGTGCGCCGCGCGCGGCCTGTGCCGCAAGGATTTCTGGAATGAATAGAGCCGCCTACGAACACAACGGCCGCCCGGTCTCGCGCGAAGCCTTCTACGCCATCGCCTGCGACCCCGCGCGCAGCGTGGCGGTGGAGGCCTGCGCCGGCGCGGGCAAGACCTGGATGCTGGTCTCGCGCATGCTGCGCGCGCTGCTCGACGGCAGCGCGCCGCACGAGATCCTGGCCATCACCTTCACCAAGAAGGCCGCCGGCGAGATGCGCCAGCGCCTGCAGGAATGGCTGGAGCAGTTCGCCCACGTCGCGCCCGAGGATCTCGAAAGGGAGCTGGTTGCACGCGGAATCGGCCTTGACGCCGCACGGGGAAAGCGCGAGCAGCTACGAAACTTGTACCAGCAGCTGCTGGCCAGCGGCCGCCCGCTGCAGATCCGCACCTTCCACAGCTGGTTTGCCGCGCTGCTCTCCACGGCCCCGCTGGCGCTGCTGCAGGAGCGCGGCCTGCCCACGCACTACGAACTGCTCGAAGACGACGCGCAGGCCAAGGCCGAGGTCTGGCGGCCGTACCTGGAGGCCGTGGCCGGCGACGACGCGCTGCGCGCCGACTACGAGGCCGTCGTCGCCGCGCATGGCCGCTCGCAGACGCACAAGGCGCTGGAGGCGGCGCTGGACAAGCGCGTGGAGTTCCTGCTGTCGGACGAGGCGGGCATCGTCGATGCGTCGGTGCCGCCGTTCGGCGAGGTTTATGAACGCCTGGCCGGCGTGGAGCACCCGGGCGACTGGCTGCTGCGCCGCGCCGCCGGGCGGGCCATGCTCGAAGACGCGGCGCGCGCGCTCATGCCGCTGGCACCGAGCTTCGCCGCCAAGGGGGCGGAGCTGATGGCCGCCCTGCAGGCCGGCGACTGGAGCGGCGTGCTGGCCGCGCTGTTCACCAAGGACGGCGAGGGCACGCCGCGCGCCTTCGGCAAGTCGCGCCCCGAGGCCGTCACCGCCGCGCAGGACGAGGCGCAGACGCTGCGCGACGCCTGCCGCCAGCACGCCGCATGGCTGCACCAGCAGCGCATGGCGCGCCTCTCGCGCCGCCTGATCGAATGCTTCGGCGCGGTCAAGCGCGCGCATGGCTGGGTGGACATGAACGACGTGGAGCGCACGGCGCTCACGCTGCTGTCCGACCCCGTGCTCTCCGGCTGGGTGCAGGAGCGGCTGGACGCGCGCGTGCGCCACCTGCTCGTGGACGAGTTCCAGGACACCAACCCGCTGCAGTGGCAGGCGCTGCACACCTGGCTGGCGGGCTACGCGGGCGCGGGCGGGGGGCAGCGCCCGCCCAGCGTGTTCATCGTGGGCGACCCCAAGCAGAGCATCTATCGCTTTCGCCGCGCCGAGCCCCAGGTGTTCAAGGCCGCGCAGGCCTTCGTGCGCGAGGCGCTCGGCGGCGACCTGCTGGCCTGCGACCACACCCGGCGCAATGCGCAGGGCGTGATCGGCGTGGTCAACGCCGCCATGCAGGCCGCGCAGGCGCAGCGGGAATACGAAGGCTTTCGCGCGCACACGACCGAATCGCAGGAGGCGGGCCGGCTGCTGCGCCTGCCGCCCATCGCCCGGACGGACGCGCGCGCCGGAGGCGGCGCGGCCGACCCGCTCGCCTGGCGCGACAGCCTGAACGCGCCGCGCCACGAGGCCGAGGAAACCCTGCGCATGGCCGAGAGCGCCCAGGCCGCGCAATGGGTGGCGGCGCAGCTGGCCGCCGGCCTGCCCGCCAGCGAGATCATGGTGCTGGCGCGCCAGCGCGAACGCCTGGCGCGCATGGAAGAGGCCCTGCGCGCCCTGCACATCCCCTGCGTGCAGCCCGAGAAGGCCGACCTGGCCCAGGCCCCCGAGGTGCAGGACCTCGTCGCGCTGCTGGACGCGCTGGTCTCGCCCGCGCACGACCTGTCGCTGGCGCGCGCGCTCAAGTCGCCGCTGTTCGGCGCCGACGACGCGCTGCTCACCGAACTGGCCCTGCTGCGCCGCCAGGAACGGCACGCGCACCTGAGCTGGTTCGATCTGCTGCAAAAACAAGAGCTGCTGGCGCTTGACTGCAGCGCCCTGGCGGCCGATCTGGCTCTATACCGGGGATGGGTGGACAGGCTGCCCCCCCACGACGCGCTGCAGGCCATCTACGAGCATGGCGACGTGCTGGCGCGCTTTGCCGCCTGCGCGCCCGCGCCGCAGCGCGCCGGCGTGCTGGCCAACCTGCGCGCGCTGCTGGGCGCCGCGCTGCAGCAGGACGGCGGGCGCTACCTCACGCCCTACGCCTTCGTGCGCGCGCTCAGGAAGGGCGGCATCGCGGCGCCCGCGCGCGCCGACGCCCAGGCCGTGCGCCTGCTCACCGTGCACGGCGCCAAGGGGCTGGAAGCCCACAGCGTGCTGCTGCTGGACACCGACGCGCGCCCCAAGAACGCCGAGACCATGGCCGTACTCGTCGACTGGCCCGGCGAAGAGCCGCTGCCCCGGCGCTTCATCTTCCTGGCCAGCGAATCGAGCCCGCCGCCCAGCGCCGAGGGCGCCATGGCGGCGGAGCAGGCCGAGCGCCAGCGCGAGGCGCTCAACACCCTGTACGTCGCCGTCACGCGCGCCAAGCAGTGCCTGGCGCTGTCCTGCGTGCAATCGGGCAGCGCCAACCCCGGCAGCTGGTGGGCGCGCCTGGCGCCGCTCATGGAGCAGGACGCGGACCCGCAGGCCGGCGCCATGGGCGCGCAGGATGCGGGCGACGGCACCTTCACCCTGCTGGAGCTGCCGCGCCTGCCCGCGGCGCCCGGCCTGCCCGTGGCCGCGCCACGGCAGCCGGCGCAGGACAGCCTGGCATCCCGCCAGGGCCAGGCCATGCACGCGCTGCTGGAGCAGGTCGGCGTGGCCGGCCTGCCGCTGGCCGAGGCCCGCGCCCGGGGCTGGGGCCAGGAGCGCCTGGCGCAGCTCGCGCGCGAGTTCGCCCTGCCGCTGCCCGCCGCCCGGGCCGCCGCCCGCATGGCCCAGGCCATCCTCAACGGCGCGGGCGCCTGGGCCTGGGACGAGACGCGGCTGGAGCTGGCCGTGAACGAGGCGCCGCTCACCCACCAGGGCCAGGGCTTGCGCCTGGACCGCCTGGTCTGCCTGCGCGAGAGGCGCGGCGGCGCGCGCTGGTGGGTGCTGGACTACAAGAGCGCCGCGCAGCCCGAGCGCCAGGGCGATCTCGTCGCCCAGCTCCAGCGCTACCGCGAGGCCGTGCGGGCGCAGGTGCCCGGCGAAGCGGTGGGGGCCGCGTTCCTGAGCGGGGACGGGCGCCTGGTGGAGCTGGGGCTGGAGGAGGGCTGATTCGCCATAGTGTTCACAGGTCCTATGGCGCCCAGGGCACGGGCGGCGCTTCGATGCGCGGGCCGTCGAAGCCGCGCACCTCGCCGAAGCGTTCGCTGTGCGCCTGCCAGTCGCGCTGCGCCTGCGCGATGTAGGGCTTGCCGTGGCCGACGAAGTTCCACCAGATGGTGATGTCCTCGCGGAACGGCGCGCCGCCGATGAGCAGCGCGCGCGTGCCGGCGGGCAGCTCCAGGCGCAGCGTGCCGGCGCCGGGCGGCAGGTACAGCAGCTCGTCGGCCGCCAGGGCCTGCCCCTGCGCTGTGGCGGGGCCGGTGAGCGGCACCAGGCCGTATTCGAAAGCGGGGTCGAGCGCCAGCGTGAGCGCCGCGTCCCGCGGCGCATGCCAGTCCACGCCCACCAGCGGCGTGTGCACCAGCACGGGCGATTGCCGGCCCATGAACGCGCCGGCCAGCAGCACGGCCTCGGCGCCGCCCTCGTTCCAGCGCGGCAGGTCGGGGTAATGGTCGAAGCGCGGCGCCATGTCGGCCACGCGCTCGGGCAGCGCGATCCACAGCTGCGCCGTGTGCAGCCGCGTCTCGCCGGCCACCGACTCCTCGGTGTGCGCGATGCCGCGGCCGGCGGTCATCAGGTTGACCTGGCCGGCGCGTATGACCTGCTCGTTGCCCAGGCTGTCGCGGTGCAGCACCTCGCCCTCCAGCATCCAGGTGAAGGTCTGCAGCCCGGTGTGGGGGTGCGGGCCTACGCGCAGGCCCTGTCCCGCCGCGAAGCGGGCCGGCCCGGCGTGGTCGAGGAAGCACCAGGCGCCGATGGTGCGCCTGTGCCGCGAGGGCAGCATGCGCGCCACCGGCACGCCGCCGCCGATCTCGGCGGTGCGGGCGGGGATGCGGGTGAAGGTGTCGGTCATGGGGGTCTCCGCTCGTTCAATGGAGTATTTCACAGCATGGCGCCTTGTGCCGGCAATAGGGGGCAGGGAGCGGCGCCGCGCTCCCGCCCGCTATCGGCCCATGCTGCCGAAGCGCCCGCGGTTGAAGTCGTCGACCGCCTGGGCGATCTCCTGCCGGCTGTTCATCACGAACGGGCCGTAGCCGACCACGGGCTCGGCGATGGGCTCGCCGGCCAGCACGAGCAGCTTGGCATCGTCCCGGGCCTCGATGGTCACGCCCGTGCCGGCGTTGGACAGCGTGGCCATCTCTGCGGCGTGCAGCGCGGTGGCGCCATTGACCGCCACCGTGCCGTCCAGCACCACGATCAGCGTGCTCCAGCCCTCGGGCTGGCGCAGGTCGGCCAGCTTGCCGGCGGCCAGGCGCACGTCCCATACGTTCAGGGGCGAGTAGGTCCGTGCCGGGCCCTGCGCGCCCCCGAACGCGCCGGCGATCACGCGCACGCGGCCCGCGTCGCCGGGCAGGGCGACGGACGGGATCTGCGCATCCGTGATGCCCTGGTAGTGCGCGGGCGTCATCTTGTCCCTGGCGGGCAGGTTGACCCACAGCTGCACCATCTCGAACGGGCCGCCGCTGCGACTGTAGGCCTGCGAATGGAATTCCTCGTGGAGAATGCCGCCGCCCGCGGTCATCCACTGCACGTCGCCCTTGCCGATGACGCCGCCGGCGCCGGTGGAGTCGCGGTGCTCCACTTCGCCGTCGTAGACGATGGTCACGGTCTCGAAGCCGCGGTGCGGGTGCTGGCCCACGCCGCGCCGGTAGCCGGTGTGGGGGTCGAACCGGGTGGGCGCCGCGTAGTCCAGCAGCAGGAAGGGGCTGCGCTCGGCCACGCCCTCGCCGTCGTAGCCGAACATGCCGTGGACCGGAAAACCGTCGCCCACCCAGTGGCGGTCGGGCGCACTGCGGGTGGACAGGACTTGCTTGAAGGGGGTGCTCATGGTTTCTCCAGGCTTGCGTGGCGCGCCGGCCCTGTGTCGGCGCATGATTGAATGGTATGGGCGCGCCAATCGGAAATAAATAGCCTGTTTTTCACCAGATCGTCCTGGAAATGGAGCGATTTTCTGAATTTGAAGTGAAATTGGCCTGCAAGCCAGTCGGGGTAAGCGCTGGCAGCTATCAAATGAAAAGCAGCCGGGGCTTTCCGGCGGAAGGCCCGGACGATCTGGGATGATCGGCGCATGTCTTCCGTTCCGGCCGATTCCTCCGATCCTTCCCCCCGCGCGCCGCACTGCGACGTCGCCGTCGTCGGCGCCGGCCCGGCCGGCCTGATGGCCGCCGAGGCCGTGGCCGCCGCGGGCCTGCGCGCGCATGTGTTCGACGCCATGCCCTCCGTGGGGCGCAAGTTCCTGCTGGCGGGCAAGGGCGGGCTGAACCTCACGCACTCCGAACCCCTGGAACAGTTCCTGTCGCGCTACGGCGCGCGCCAGGCGCAGCTCGCGCCCTGGCTGCGGGCCTTCGGCCCGGAGCAGCTGCGCGCCTGGGCCGATGCGCTGGGGGCGCAGACCTTCGTCGGCACCTCGGGACGCGTGTTCCCCGCCGACATGAAGGCCGCGCCGCTGCTGCGCGCCTGGCTGCACCGCCTGCGCGGCCAGGGCGTGCAGCTGCACATGCGCCACCGCTGGCTGGGCTGGGCCGATGGCGCTGCCGACGATGGCGTGCAGCGGCTGCGTTTCGCCACGCCCGCGGGCGAGGCGCTGGCGGATGCGCGCGCCGTGGTGCTGGCGCTGGGCGGCGCCAGCTGGCCGCGCCTGGGCTCCGACGGGGCCTGGGTGCCGTTGCTGGAGCAGCGCGGCGTGGACATCGCGCCGCTGGTGCCGGCCAACTGCGGCTTCGACGTGCCGCGTGTGGACGCTCCGGTGGGCGAGACGCGCCGCGCGTTCTTCCTCGAACTGCTGGGGCGCGGCCCCGCGCCCGCCGTGGGCTGGACGCCGTTCTTCGCCGAGCGCTTCGCGGGCCAGCCGTTCAAGTCGGTGGCGCTGTCGTTCACCGACAGCCAGGGCCGCCGGTTCGAGCGCCGCGGCGAGTTCGTGGCCACGGCCACGGGCGTGGAGGGCAGCCTGGTCTACGCCGTCTCCAGCCTGCTGCGCGACGAGATCGCGGCGCACGGCCATGCGACCTTCCATCTGGACCTGCTGCCCGACCACACGCCCGAGCGCGTGCTGGCCGGGGTGCGCCACCCGCGCGGCTCGCGCAGCCTGCCCAGCCACCTCAAGGGCCGCCTGGGGCTGGACGGCATCAAGACCGCCATCCTCTACGAGCAACTGGGCAAGGACGGCATGACCGACCCGGCGGCGCTGGCCCGCGCCATCAAGGCCCTGCCCATCACCGTGGTGGCGGCGCGCCCGCTGCAGGAGGCCATCAGCACCGCCGGCGGCGTGCCTTTCGAGGCGCTGGACGCGCAGCTCATGCTGCGCGCCGCGCCCGGCGTGTTCTGCGCGGGCGAGATGCTGGACTGGGAGGCGCCCACGGGCGGCTACCTCCTCACCGCCTGCCTTGCCTCGGGCCGCGCGGCGGGCGAGGGCGCGGCGCATCTGCTTCAGAATTTGGTGCGGTAGTACAGCATGGGCCCGCCGCCCCGCGCACGCAGCAGCAGGCGCGAGTCGCCCTGCAGCTGCACGCCGATGGCGCCGAACTCGGGCACCAGGCCGCGGGTGCGCGAGGTGGTCCACTGCACCTCCAGCCGCGTGCCGTAGCTGCCTTGCTCGCGGTGCCAGATCATGCCCATGGCGTCGGCCTCCTGGGCGGGCCGGGCCGTGCGGGCCCAGACGGCCATGTCCAGGTGGCGGCCGCTGCCCAGCGGCGTGCGCCAGCGCACCCCGATGTCGCTCCCCCACGGGGCCACGGCCGTGGTGTACGGCCGCAGGTCGGCCTGGGTGGGCAGCACCAGGCCGAGCGAGAATCCCAGGCTGCCGGCGCGGCCGGGCGGCATCCAGCGCGTGACGTCCAGGCGCAGGGATTCGCCCTGCGTATCCAGGGGGGCGGCGGCGCCGGAGATTTCCATGGATGCCATGGCCGGGGCAGGCGGGACAAAGCCCGTCTGGGCCATCGCCGGGCACAGGGGGCCGCCGGCCAGCAGCAACGCCAGGCCCAGGCGGTAAGCGCGTGTCCGTGCTGTCGCGGGCGATGGCATGGCGTCACTCCGGGCGTGAAGGGCGATCGTTGCCCTCCAGTATGGGCGCGCGCGTTTTCCGTGCAGTCCCAGGAGGGCGCTTTGCCGTGTAGGACGGAGCCCCGCGGCGGCTGCCTCCTTCCGGATGGGCGCCGGAATTGATTCACATCAGAGCCAGGGCGCGGATCGTCACAATTCGTTATATCTGGATATATATTACGAAAACCATGGAGTGCCACTGCCAAGCCTGGGCCAGGCAGCGGCATGTGTTTTGTCCACCGCTATATAGAAATTTCTATAGCGAATCGAGGAGGTCGAAATGGCAGAGAGGGTATCGGCGAAACGGGGGCGCGGGCGCAGCGGGGCTGGTCCGGTGCTGTTGGCGTTGGGGCTTTCCGCGGGGGCCGTGCAGGCGGCGGACGGGGTCTTCGAGCTGGGCACGGTGACCGTGATCGGCGCGCCGGTGAAGAGCCATGCGGCGGACGAGGCCGTGCTGGGCCAGGAGGAGATTACGCGCTACAACGCCGACACCGTGTCCGATGCGGCGCGGCTGCTGCCCGGCGTGAGCATTTCGCGCGTCGGCGCCCGCAACGAGGAAATGATCTACGTGCGCGGCTTCGACTCGCGCCAGGTGCCGGTGTTCGTCGACGGCGTGCCGCTGTACGTGCCCTATGACGGCTACGTGGACTTCGGCCGCTTCACCACGTTCGACCTGGCCGAGATCCGCGTCGCCAAGGCCGATGCCTCGCTGCTCTACGGCCCCAACACGCTGGGCGGGGCGATCAACCTCGTCACGCGCAAGCCGGTCAAGCCGTTCGAGGGCGATGCGCGCCTGGGCTTCGGCTCGGGGCAGACGCGCAAGGCGGCGGTCAACCTGGGCGGCAACCAGGGCAGCTGGTACTACCAGCTGGGCGCCTCGTACCTGGACGCCGACAGCTTCCCCTTGCCCAAGGGGTTCAAGGACTACAAGAGCAAGCCCACGGACACCGGCGGCAGCCGCGAGAATGCCTACCGCACCGACGAGCGCCTGTCGTTCAAGCTGGGCCTGACGCCCAACGCCACCGACGAATACGCACTGGGCTACGTGCGCCAGGAGGGCGAGAAGGGCAACCCGGTCTATACCGGCAAGTCCGCGCAGAGGAACGCCGTGCGCTACTGGCGCTGGCCGTACTGGGACAAGGACAGCATCTACTTCCTGAGCACCACGCGCATCGGCGGCGACAACGTGCTCAAGACGCGCGTGTACCACGACACCTACGAGAACGGGCTGGACATCTACAACGACGCGACCTACTCGCGCCACGACCCCACGAGCGCCTACAAGGACGTGAGCAAGGGCGCGACCATCGAGTGGGCCAACTACAGCCTGCGCAGCCACGAGCTGCGCTTCGCCGCGCATTACAAGGTCGACGAGCACGACGACGCCGGCCAGTTCTACCGCGACGTGACCACCTCGCTGGTGGCCGAGGACACCATCACCCTGTCCGACCGCTGGCGCCTGACCCTGGGCGCGAGCCATGAGAAGCGCGACGCCAAGGAGGTCTACTACTGGCCCAAGGGCTCGACCAACGCCACCAACGGCCTGGCCCGGCTGGGCTACGCGCTCACCCAGCAGGGCGACGAGGTGTACGCCGTGGTCTCGCACAAGACGCGCTTCCCCACCATCAAGGACCGCTACTCCGCGCGCATGGGCCGGGCGCTGCCCAACCCCGACCTCAAGCCCGAGGTCGCCAACCACTTCGAGCTGGGCGTGAGCGGCCGGCCCTGGGCGGGCGGCAAGGGCCAGGCGGCCGTGTTCCACAGCCGCGTGAACGACCAGATCCAGACCGTGGTGGTGCCCTCCGGCGCCTGCGGCGGCACCACCTGCGACCAGGCGCAGAACGTGGGCCGCACGCGCAATCAGGGGCTGGAACTGTCGCTGGCGCAGCAGTTCTCGGCCCAGTGGAGCGCGAACGCCAGCTACACCTACCTGCGGCGCACCAACCTGAGCAACCGCAGCGTGACGCTGGTGGACACGCCGCGCCACCGCCTGTTCGCGGCCGTCAGCTGGCTGCCCGGCGCGCAGTGGGAGCTGCATGCCACGCTGGAGGCCGAGCAGGGCCGCCGCGTGAACTTCGACGGCGCCTACCGGCAGCTCGGCGGCTTCGGCACCACCGGGATCAAGGCGGTCTACAAGCCCGCGAAGGATTTCGCGCTCGACTTCGGCGTGAACAACCTGGGCGACAAGTGGTACGAACTGGCCGACGGCCACCCCATGCCCGGACGGTTCTGGTACCTTAATGGCACCTATAGATTCTGACGATTCTGACCGTCCCCCAGTGCGGCGGGGCGGCCCTTGCGCGGCGGCGGCTGGCCCGGGCCATGCCGGTTGCGTGCGGAGATCCGACATGGCGACACATCCTTTGGCGGCCCTGGTGTATTGCGGCGACATGGACGGCGGCGACGCGGCCGACGCGCTGGTGCTGGAGTTCTGCCAGGACCTGCAGCGCGCGGGCTGGCGCGTGGGTGGGCTCGCGCAGCAGTGCGTGCCGGCCGCTGGCGGCGGCAAGCCGCGCCTGCAGCTCGTGGACATGCGCACGGGCCAGGTGTTCTCCATCTCGCAGGACCTCGGGCCGCTCTCGCGCGCGTGCTGCCTCGACCCGGACGGCGTCGCGCAGGCCAGCGGCGTGCTGCGCCAGGCGCTGGCCGACCGGGTGCACCTGGCCGTCGGCAACCGCTTCGGCGCGCTGGAGGCCACGGGCGGCGGCCATGCGGCCGAGCTGGCGGCGCTGGCGGGCGAGGGCATTCCCGTGCTCACCGTGGTCGCGGCCAAGCACCTCGATGCCTGGCGCCGGTTCACGGGCGGAATGGGCGAGGAGCTGCCCCCGCGCATGGCCGCGCTGCGGTCCTGGTTCACGCTGGCCGTGGGCCGCGAGGTGCCGGCATGATGCGCCGGCGCCTGCTGTTGCAGCTGCCGCTGGCGCTCGCGGCCGCGCGCGTTCGCGCCCAAGGCGCGGAAAGCGTGATCGTCGCGCAATTCGGCGGGCGTTCGGGCGCGCTGCCCCCGCCCGGGCGCGTGCGCAAGGTGTTCGCGGCGGGCCCGCCCGCGGGCGTGCTGGTGGCGGCGCTCGCGCCCGAAAAGCTGCTCGGCTGGCCGCTCACGCTCGGCGACGAGGCGCGCGCGCTGCTCGGGCCGCAGCTGCGCGCGCTGCCGCACACGGGGCGCCTGTCGGGGCGCGGTAGCACGGTGCCGCTCGAATCGCTGCTGCAGCTGGCGCCCGACCTGGTGCTGGACGCGGGTACGGCGGACGCCACCTACGTCTCCGGCGTGCGCCGCGTGAGCGAGCAGACCGGCCTGCCCACGGTGCTGGTGCAGGGCCGCATCGCCGACCACGCCGCGCAGCTGCGCGAGGTGGGCCGCCTGCTGGGCGTGGCCGAACGCGGCGAGCGGCTGGCCCTTGAAGCCGAAGCGTCAATAGCCCTGGCAGGGCGGGTGCGCGCCAGCGTGCCGCCAGGCCAGCGCCCGCGCGTGTATTACGGGCGCGGCGCGGACGGGCTGGAGACGGGTCGCGCCGGCTCCATCAACGTGGAGCTGCTGGACTTCTGCGCGGGCCGCAACGTGGCGGCCGAGACGGGCCAGGGCTCGCTCACGCGCGTGTCGCTGGAGCAGCTCCTGCTGTGGAACCCCGAGGTCATCGTCACGCAGGACGCGGCCTTCGCGCGCCGCGTGCTCGCCGACCCGCTGTGGCGCGGCATCGCCGCCGTGGGCGCGGGGCGGGTGCACTGCGCGCCCGCGCTGCCCTTCGGCTGGCTGGACGGTCCCCCGGGCGTGAACCGCCTGATCGGCGTGCGCTGGCTGCTGGAGCGCCTGCACCCCGGCCACCCGGCGCTGCGCGCGCTGGAGCCTTTCCCCGAGGCCGTGCGGCGCTTCTACCAGTCGTTCTACGGCGCCAGCCTGTCGGCGCAGGACGTGCGCAGGCTGCTGGAGGGCTAGGGCTTGGAATATGAGTCGAATCGGGCCCCAGCGCAATCTCACCAAGCGCTGGAAGCTCCTGTATCGATAGCAATGCCGCTGCGCTGGCTGCTGGCCGTGGCGCTGCTCGCGGCCGTGGTGCTGGCGGCCTTCGCCTCGGGCAAGTTCTCCGTCGCGCCGGGCGACCTGTGGCGCGCCGTGGCCGCGCGCCTCACGGGCACCGAGTCGGGCCTGCCGGCCACCGTGGAAACGGTGGTGTGGAGCATCCGCCTGCCGCGCGTGGCCGCCGGGCTGCTCGTGGGCATGGCGCTGGCGGCGGCGGGCGCGGCCTACCAGGGCATGTTCCGCAACCCGCTGGTCTCGCCCGACATCCTGGGCGTGTCGGCCGGGGCGGGGCTGGGCGCGGTCGTGGCCATCTACCTGGGCCTGCCGATCGCGGCGGTGCAGGCGCTGGCCTTCGCGGGCGGGCTGCTGGCCGTGGGGGCGGTGCTCGCGGTGGCGGGCCTGGTGCGGCGGCACGACCCGGTGCTGGTGCTGGTGCTCGCGGGCGTGGCCGTGGGCGCGCTGCTGGGCGCGGGCATTTCGCTCGTCAAGATCCTGGCCGACCCGATGGCGCAGCTGCCCACCATCACCTTCTGGCTGCTCGGCGGCCTGAACGCCGTCACGCCCGGCGACCTGGCCGCCACCGCGCCCGCGCTGCTCGCGGGGCTGGTGCCCATGGCGCTGCTGCGCTGGCGCATCAACCTGCTGGGCCTGCCCGACGAGGAGGCCCTGGCGCTGGGCGTGGCCGTGGGGCGCCTGCGCCTCGTGCTGGTGGCCGCGGCCACGCTGGCCACGGCCGCGGCGGTGTCGCTCACCGGCATCATCGGCTGGGTGGGGCTGGTGGTGCCGCACGTGGCGCGGCTGCTGGTGGGGCCGGAGTTCTCGCGCCTGCTGCCCGCGTCGCTGCTGCTGGGAGGGGGCTTCCTGGTGGCGACCGACACGCTGGCGCGCACCGTGGCGGGCATCGAGGTGCCGCTGGGCATCCTCACCGCGCTGGTGGGCGCGCCGTTCTTCCTGTTCCTGCTGGCCCGCTCGGGGAGGCATGAATGAGCGCGGTGCTGGAGGCGCAGAGCCTGTCCATCGGCCACGGCCGGCGCTGCGTGGCGCAGGGGCTGGCCTTCGCGCTCGCGCCGGGCGAGGTGCTGTGCCTGCTGGGCGCCAACGGCAGCGGCAAGACCACGCTGCTGCGCACGCTGCTCGGCCTGCTGCCGCCGCTGGCGGGCGAGGTGCGCTGCAGCGGGCAGAGCGTGGCCGCATGGCCGCGCGCGGCCTTCGCGCGCCACGTGGGCTACGTGCCGCAGGCGCACGCGGGCCTGTTCCCCTTCACCGTGGAGGACGTGGTGCTCATGGGCCGTGCGGCGCGCGTGGGGCGCTTTTCCGCGCCGGGCGCGGCGGACCGGCAGGCCGCGCGGCAATGCCTGGAGATGCTCGGCATCGCCCACCTGCGCGCGAGCGTCTACACGGCCATCAGCGGCGGCGAGCGGCAGCTCGCGCTGATCGCCCGCGCCCTGGCGCAGGAACCCGCGCTGCTGGTGATGGACGAGCCCACGGCGAGCCTGGACTTCGGCAACCAGATCCGCGTGCTGGAGCACATCGAGCGCCTGCGCGCCGAGGGCATGGCCGTGCTCATGACCACGCACCAGCCCGAGCACGCGCTGCGCATCGCCGACCGCATCGCGCTGCTGGGCGGCGGGCGGCTGCAAGCCATCGGCGCGCCGCGCGCCACGGCCACCCCGGCGCAGCTCGCCGCGCTCTACGGCGTGAGCGAGAGCGCCGTGGCCGCCTCTTTGAACTGGATGACCGCATGACCATAGAAGCCATCGACTTCGGCCGCCTGTACCGCGACCACCTCGCCATCGCCGCGCGCACGCGCAAGACCGCCAGCGCCTGGGACTCCCGCGCGGCGGGCATGGCCGCCAAGGCGCTGCGCAGCAACTACACGCGGGACTTCGTCGCGCGCATGGACTTCACGGGCGCCGAATCGCTGCTCGACGTGGGCTGCGGCCCCGGCACCATCGCGCTGGCCGTGGCGCACCGCCTGCGGCGCGTGGTGGGGCTGGACTACAGCGCCGCCATGCTGGACACCCTGCGCGCGCAGGCCGCCGCGCAGGGCTTTACCCACGTCGAGACGCTGCTCCGCGCCTGGGAGGACGACTGGAGCGACGTGTCCGTGTGCGACGTCGCCGTCGCCTCGCGCGCCACGCTGGTGGACGACATCGCCGCCGCGCTCTCCAAGCTGGACGCCAAGGCGCGCCTGCGCGTCTACCTCACACACCCCGCGGGCGGGCACTTCATCGACCCGGCCATCCAGCGCGTGATCGGCCGCAGCGTGCCCACCGTGCCGGACTACATCTACCTCGTCAACATCCTGCACCGCATGGGCATCCACCCCTGCCTGTCCTACCTTACGCAGGAAAGCCGCCTGGCCGACGCGCAGGACTTCGACGACTACGCGCGCCGCGTGGCCTGGTCGCTGGGCGAGCTGAGCGTGGCGGAAACCACGCGCCTGTGCGCCTGGTACGGGCAGGCAACGCCCGCCGAGCGCGCGGGCCCGCCCATGCGCTGGGCCTTCATCTCCTGGGAGAAACCACGATGCTGAACGCCGCAACCGACGGCCTGCTGGCCGAGCTGCATGCCGACGTGGCGGGCGCCCTGGGCGCGCAGGCCCTGGAGCGCCTGCGCATCGCGCGCGCCGTGCTGGGCATCTTCTTCACGGGTGTGCAACTCGACAACGGCGTGGGCGGCCTGTGCGCCACGCCCGTCAAGAGCGTGCCCGAGGCCGTGTGCTGCCCGAGCTCCGCGCTGGCCATGCCCGTGCCGGGCCGCATCGCAGGGCGCAGCGCGGCCGAGGTGCTGCAGGACCTGTACCGCCCGCAGGACCTGCGCCGCGCGCTCGCCATCGCCACGCTCAACGCGCTGGCCGAAACGCTGTGGCAGCGGGACGGCCCGCCGCCCGGCGCGCGTGTGGTGGAGGGGGACGCGTTCGACGCGCTCGCCATCGCGCCCGGCCAGCGCGTGGCGCTGGTGGGCGCCTTCCCGCCCTACCTGCGCGCGCTGCGGCGCAGCGGCCAGCCCTTTCACGTGCTCGAACTCGACCCCTCCACGCTCAAGCCCGAGGAACTGCCGTTCTACGCACCCGCCGAGCGCGCCCCGGAGATCGTGGGCGGGGCCGACGTGCTCATCACCACCGGCACCACCCTGGTCAACGGCACGCTGGACGACCTGCTGCGCCACCTGCGCCCCGGCGCGCAGGCCGCCGTGGTGGGGCCCACGGCCACACTGCGCGCGGCGCCGTTCGCGCGCCGGGGCGCCACCGTGGTGGGCGGCACGCGCGTGCGCGCGCCCGCCGAACTGCTCGATCTGCTGGCCGAAGGGGGCTCGGGCTACCACTTCTTCGGTAAGTCGGTGGAACGCATTTGTCTTTGCCTGTGAAAGGAATCCTCATGCAACGTTTCTTCCTGGCCTGCGTGGCCTTCCTCCTGGCCGCGAACGCCTGGGCCGCCGATGCGCTGCTGGTCGCCGCGGGCGCCGGCTACCGCAAGCCCGTCATGGAATTGCTGGAGGACTTCTCGAAGTCCAGCGGCATCCGCACCGAGGCGAGCTTCGGCAACATGAAGCAGGTGGAGACGCAGGCGCGCCAGAACCCCGGCATCGCGCTGATGATCGGCGACCGCGCCTTCCTGGAGCCCATGGGGTTGGCCGAGCGCTTCCAGCCCCTGGGCACGGGCAGGCTGGTGCTGGTGACGGCGCGCGGGCAGGCCATTGCCTCCCTGGCCGACCTGCGCGAGCCGCGCTTCCGGCGCATCGCGCTGCCCGACCGCACCAAGGCGGTCTATGGCAACGCGGCCGCCACCTGCCTGGCGCGCCTGGGTCTGGCGCAGCCGCTGGCCGACCGGCTCGTGGAGGTCGCCACCGTGCCCCAGGTGAGCGCCTATGTCGCCACGGGCGAGGTGGACGCGGGCTTCCTCAACCGCACCGAGGCGCTGGCGCTGCAGGGCCGCGCGGGCACGGCCATCGACGCGCCGCAGGACTGCTACGACCCCATCGAGCTAAGCGTGGGCGTGCTCAAGGGGCGCGCCGGCGGGGCCGCCGCACGGGCCTTCCTCGACTACCTGGCCTCGCCCGCCGCGCGCAAGCTGCTCGAACGCCACGGGATGTGAATGCTGGGCTGTCCGGGCGCGCCGCTGCCGCTCACCTTCGGCGTGGTGGCGTGGAGCATGGGCCTGCAGCTCGTGCTGGGCACGGCGCTGGCGTGGCTGCTCGCGCGCAGGCGCTTCGCGGGGCGTGGGCTGCTCGACGCGCTGGTCACGCTGCCGCTGGTGTTCCCGCCCATCGTGCTGGGCTACGGCCTGCTGCTGCTGCTCGGGCGCCAGGGCTGGCTCACGCAGTGGCTGCCGCCGCTGCTGCGGCCCGAGATCGTGTTCACGCAGACGGGGCTGGTGATCGCGGCCTTCGTCGCCGGGCTGCCGCTCATGGTCAAGCCCGCGCAGGCGGCGTTCGCGGGCATACCGCCGCGTCTGCGCGAGGCGGCGGCGCTGCTCGGGCACCGGCCCTGGAGCGTGTTCTGGCGCATCGACGTGCCGCTGGCGCGCCGGGGCGTGGCCGCGGGGCTGGTGCTGGCGGGCGGGCGCGGGCTGGGCGAGGTGGGCCTGTCGCTGATGCTCGGCGGCAACATCGCCGGGCGCACCGAGACGCTGTCGCTGGCCATCTACAACCACGTCATGGACGGCAACCTGGCCTGCGCCAACGCGCTGTCGCTGCTGCTGGCGGGCATCGCCGCGCTGGCTTTCTTCGTATTACGCCGATGGGGAGCGCTATGAATTCCGTGTTTTTCGACCACGCCACGATCGACGCCTGGATCGCTGAGGACGCGCCGCTCGTGGACCTGACCACCCACCTGCTCGCCGTGGGCGGCAAGCCCGCGCGCATGCGCTTCACGATCCGCGGCGAATCGGTGGCGGCCTGCACCGAGGAGGCCGCGCGCATCGTGCAGCACTGCGGCGGTCGGGTGGAGAGCCTGCTGGCGAGCGGCACGCCCGTGGCCGCGGGCGACGTGCTGCTGGCCGCCACGGGCGACGCGGCCGGCCTGCTGCGCGCCTGGAAGGTGGCGCAGAACCTGCTGGAGTACGCCTGCGGCGTGGCCGGCGCCACCGCGCGCATGGTGCGCGCCGTGCAGGCCGCCGCGCCTGGCGTGGCCGTGCTCACCACGCGCAAGCATGCGCCGGGGCTGCGGCGCATCGCGCTCAAGGCCACCTTGAGCGGCGGCGCGTTCCCGCACCGGCTGGGCGTGGGCGAGACGGTGCTGGTGTTCCCCCAGCACCGCGCGCTGCTCGGCGGCTGGGACGGCGTGGCCGAGCGCCTGGCCGCCGTGGCGCACGCGCTGGCCGAGAAAAAATGCGTGATCGAGGCGCATTCGCTCGACGAGGCGCTTCGCGCGGCCGATGCGGGCGCGGACGTGGTGCAGTTCGACAAGGCTGCGCCCGAGGACCTGCGCGCGTGGTGCCCGCCGCTGCGCGAGCGCCACCCGCGGCTGCGCCTGCTGGCCGCCGGCGGCATCAACGCGGGCAACGCGGCGGATTACGCGGCCAGCGGCGTGGATGCGCTGGTCACGAGCAGCCTGCACTACGCCCCGGCCGCCGACGTGGGCGTGAGCGTGCAGCCGCTGTAGCCGGCCTGTCTTTTCTCTACACTGGCACCTTCAATGAAAGGGAGGCCATGGCGGCAGCAGAGCAGCAGGGCGGCGGGCGCATCGAATTGCGCGGATCGGTGTGGATGACGGTGGACGGCCGCAGCCTGGGTGGCCCGGGCCGGGTGGAGCTGCTGACGCACATCGCCGCGCATGGCTCCATCAGCCAGGCGGCGAAGGCCATGGGCATGAGCTACAAGGCCGCGTGGGACGCCATCGATGCCATGAACCAGCTCGCGGGCGAGCCGCTCGTGGAGCGGCTCGTGGGCGGCAAGGGCGGCGGAGGCACGAAGCTCACCGAGAGGGGCATGCGGCTGGTGCGCAGCTTCGGCGTCATCGAGCGCGCGCACCGCCGGTTCGTGGACCAGCTCAGCGCGCAGGCGCAGGGCGTGGCCGATGATTTTCTTTTGATACGGAGAATGGGTATGAAAACGAGTGCACGCAATCAATTCTTCGGCACGGTCTCGCGCGTGACCCATGGTGCCGTGAACGACGAGATCGAACTGGACGTGCCCGGCATGGGCCAGAAGCTCGTCGCCATCGTCACGCACGGCAGCGCGGTGGACCTGGGCCTCGCGCCGGGGGCCGAGGCGTTCGCGCTGGTCAAGGCTTCGTCGATCATCGTGGTGACGGACGACCAGGGCGCCAAATTCTCGGCGCGCAACCGCCTGCGGGGTACCGTGTCGCGCGTGCAGAAGGGCGCCGTGAACACCGAGGTGGTGATCGGCCTGCCGGGCGGCGGCGCGGTGGCCGCCATCATCACCAACGAAAGCTGCGACGCGCTGGGTCTGGCGCCGGGCGCGGCGGCGTCGGCGCTGTTCAAGGCGTCGAGCGTGATCGTGGGGGTGCCCGCGTAGGGCGAGGGAAAAAGAAAGGGGAGGGTGACGAGCCTTACCCCCGGCACTGGCTCCACAGTTAGGGCTGCTTGGTTCCCCACCTGACCCGGTTGGCCGCTTCACCATGCGGGGAGGCCCGTCAAGGCGAGATTGTACGCCGGGAAACCGGGGCGAGCGGCCACGCACCATAGAATCACGCCCCATGTCCTATCTCGTGCTCGCCCGCAAATACCGTCCCAAGACCTTCTCGGAGATGGTGGGCCAGGAGCACGTGGTGCAGGCACTGACGAACGCGCTCACGCAGCAGCGCCTGCACCATGCCTACCTGTTCACCGGCACGCGCGGCGTGGGCAAGACCACGGTTTCGCGCATCCTGGCCAAGTCGCTCAACTGCCAGGGGCCCGACGGCCAGGGCGGCATCACGGCCACGCCCTGCGGCGTGTGCCCGGCCTGCCAGGACATCGACAGCGGGCGCTTTCCCGACTACACCGAGCTCGACGCGGCCTCCAACCGCGGCGTGGACGAGGTGCAGGGCTTGCTGGAGCAGGCCGTCTACAAGCCGGTGCAGGGGCGCTTCAAGGTCTTCATGATCGACGAAGTGCACATGCTCACGAACACGGCGTTCAACGCCATGCTCAAGACGCTGGAGGAGCCGCCCGAGTACCTCAAGTTCGTGCTCGCCACGACCGATCCGCAGAAGGTGCCGGTCACGGTGCTCAGCCGCTGCCTGCAGTTCAACCTGCGGCCCATGGCGCCCGAGACGGTGCTCGAGCATCTCGTGCGCGTGCTGGCGCAGGAGGGCGTGACCGCCGAGCCCCAGGCGCTGCGCCTGCTCGCGCGCGCGGCGCGCGGCTCCATGCGCGACGCGCTCAGCCTGACCGACCAGGCCATCGCCTTCGGCAGCGGCCAGCTGCAGGAAGCCGCCGTGCGCCAGATGCTGGGCAGCGTGGACCGCAGCCACGTGTTCCGCCTGGTCGAGGCGCTGGCGCAGGGCGACGGCCGGACCGTGGTGGAGACGGCGGACACCTTGCGCACCCATGGCCTGTCGGCCGCCAGCACGCTGGAGGAAATGAGCGCCGTGCTGCAGCGCATGGCCGTGCTGCAGGCCGTGCCGCAGATGGCCGCCGCCGTGGACGCGGCCGATCCCGAGGCCGCCGAGATCGCTCGCCTGGCCGCGCTGATGCCGGCCGACGAGACGCAGCTGCTCTACAGCATCTGCCTGCACGGCCGCACCGAACTGGGCCTGGCGCCCGACGAATACGCCGCCCTGACCATGGTGCTGCTGCGCCTGCTGGCCTTCAAACCCGCTCCGGCCGATGCGGCCATGGCGGAAAAAAAAACTCTGACGCGGCCTGAACCCGCCGCCGCGGCGCCTGCGCGGGCCCGTGAAGCGCCGCCGCAGCCCATGCCGGACGATGTGAACCAGGCGGTGCACGAGGCGCTAGACGCGGTAGAGCCTCCCGCGCCCGCCGTGCGCCTGCCCGTGCGGGCGCCCGAGGAATTCAGGCAAAATAAGCCTCAAGCGCCCGCCAGCCAAGCGCAAGCAGCTCCAGAAACAGTAGCAATACCCGTGCGCACGGTGCCCGAGCCCGGCGCACGCCTGCAGCCCATGGCGCCGAACGGCGCCGCGCCCGCGCCGGCGCGGCTCGTGCCCACCGAGGAGGGCGACACTTGGTACGCCGTGGTGCAGCAGCTCATCGCGCAGGAGGCCATCACCGCCCTGGTGCGCGAACTCGCGCTGCAGTCGCAGCTCGTGGCGCGCGACGAGGGCCACTGGCTGCTGCGCGTGGAGCGCGAGTCGCTGAACCAGCCCACGGCGCGCGAACGCCTGCGCGCGGCGCTCGAGGCCGCGGGCCACGCGCGCCAGATCAGCGTGGAGCTGGGCGTGGTCATCGACAGCCCCGCGCGCCGCAACGCCCAGGCCGCAAACGAGCGCCAGCGCGCGGCCGAGGACATCGTCCACAACGACCCCTACGTGCAGCAGCTGGTGCGCGACTTCGGCGCGAAAATCGTGCCCGGCAGCATCAAGCCCGCATAAGCATCTTTTTTATAAGCAAAGGAAACCACCCATGTTCAACAAGGGACAGCTCGCCGGCCTCATGAAGCAGGCCCAGGCCATGCAGGACAACCTGAAGAAGGCCCAGGAGGAGCTTGCCAGCATCGAGGTCGAGGGCGAATCCGGCGCCGGCCTGGTCAAGGTGCTGATGACCTGCAAGCACGACGTCAAGCGCGTGACCATCGACCCCAGCCTGCTGGCGGACGACAAGGACATGCTGGAGGACCTGGTGGCCGCGGCTTTCAACGCCGCCGTGCGCAAGGCCGAGGAAACCTCGCAGGAGAAGATGGGCAAGATCACGGCCGGCATGCCAGGCCTGCCCGGCGGAATGAAGTTCCCGTTCTGACGGCGCTGCGGCTCTGCGCATGTCCGACACCGGCTCCCTCGACGCGCTGATCCAGGCCCTGCGGCGCCTGCCGGGCGTGGGCGTGAAGTCGGCCCAGCGCATGGCCTTCCACCTGCTGCAGCACGACCGTGGCGGGGCGCAGCAGCTGTCGCAGGCGCTGGCCAGGGCGTGCGAGCAGGTGCGCCACTGCGAGCGCTGCCACACCTTCACCGAGGGCGCGGTGTGCGGCACCTGCCTGGACCCGGCGCGCGACGCCACGCGCCTGTGCGTGGTGGAGACGCCGGCCGACCAGTCCGCCATGGAGCGCACGGCCGCCTTCAAGGGGCTGTACTTCGTGCTCATGGGCCGGCTGTCGCCGCTGGACGGCGTGGGGCCGCGCGACATCGGCGTGCACAAGCTCCTGGAGCGCGCCGGCGACGGTGTGGTGCAGGAGGTGATTCTGGCCACCAGCTTCACCGCCGAGGGCGAGGCCACGGCCCACGCCATCGCCGAGTCGCTCAAGCGCCGCGGCATCCACGTCACGCGTCTGGCGCGCGGCGTGCCCGTGGGCAGCGAGCTGGAGTACGTGGACCTGGGCACCATCGCCCACGCGCTCGCGGACCGGCGTTGAGACCCCCAAAACAATAGCTGCCCATGCTTGGCCGCCAAGCGCTATCTGCCAAGGACCTTCAAAAATGAACACCAGCCTGCATGTGGCGCGTTTCACCGTGGCCTACTGGTGCGTACTCATCGCGGCGCTCCTGCCCATGGTGTGCGCGCTGCTGGCCAAGCGCGGCAGCTTTCGCGGCGCCGACAACCACGACCCGCGTGCCTGGCTGGCGCGCCAGAGCGGCTGGCGCGCACGCGCCAACGCCGCGCAGGCCAACAGCTTCGAGGCGCTGCCGTTCTTCATCGGCGCGGTCATCATCGCGCACCAGCTCGGCGCGCCGCAGACGGTGCTGGACCTGCTGGCCTTCGTGTTCATCCTGCTGCGCGTGTCCTACATCAGCATGTACGTCGGGGACATGCCCACGGCACGCAGCGCAGTGTGGGGCCTGGCCTTCCTGGTGAACATCGCCATCCTGCTGCTGGGCTGGGCGGTAAAATAGCCATCGCAGGCCTGCCCATTCAGCGCAGGCCGCTATTTATTCCATAGTGCCGTGGGCCTGCATCGACTGGCGCGCACGGCGTTTCTCCTCGTTTTCCATGATCGATCTTCGGGGCATCACCCAGATTTACCAGGGCCCGCAGGGCCCGGTCGAGGCCCTGCGCGGCATCGACCTGCACGTCACGCCGGGCGAGGTGTTCGGCATCATCGGGCGCTCGGGCGCGGGCAAGAGCTCGCTGGTGCGCGTGATCAACCTGCTCAACCGTCCCGCGGCCGGACAGGTGATCGTGGACGGGCGCGACATGACGCGGCTCACCGATGCCGAGCTGCGCGCCGCGCGGCGCGAGATCGGCATGGTGTTCCAGCATTTCAACCTGCTGTCCTCGCGCACCGTGTTCGACAATGTGGCGCTTCCGCTGGAACTGGCGGGCCTGGACAAGGCCGAGATCCACGCGCGTGTGCAGCCCCTGCTGGAGCTCGTGGGCCTGTCGCACCTGGCCGACCGCTACCCGGCGCAGATCTCGGGCGGGCAAAAGCAGCGCGTGGGCATCGCCCGGGCGCTGGCCAGCCGGCCCAAGGTGCTGCTGTCCGACGAGGCCACGAGCGCACTCGACCCCGAGACCACGCGTTCCATCCTGGACCTGCTGCGCCAGGTGAACCGCGAGCTCGGCGTGACGGTGGTGCTCATCACGCACCAGATGCAGGTCATCAAGCAAATCGCCGACCGCGTGGCCGTGATCGACGCCGGGCGCATCGTGGAAATGGGCCCGGTGATCGAGGTGTTCACGCGCCCGCGCGAGGACATCACCAAGAGCCTGATCGACGAGATCGTGCCGCAGGAGCTGCCCGCGGGCGTGCTCGCGCGCGTGCGCGGCCTGGCCGCGCGCCTGGCGCCGCAGGCCAGCGGCCAGCTGCTGCGCCTGTCGTACGCGGGCGAGCAGGCCTACGAGCCCATCCTGTCGCACCTGATCCGCGAGCTGGGGCTGGACCTGTCCATCCTGCACGGGCAGATCGACGAGATCCAGGAGCAGACCTTCGGCTCGCTGGCCGTGTACGCCAGCGGCCCCATGGCGCGCATAGGCGCGGCCATCGACTATCTGCGCGCCAACGGGGTGGTGGTGCGCACCGTGGACGTGAGCGCATAAGGAGCGGGCGGTGTTCGAGAATTTTTCCGAAATGATGCTGGAGCTGTTCGCCACCTCGCTGTGGGAGACGGTGATCATGGTCGGCGCCTCCGGCATCGTCGGCGGCCTGGTGGGCATACCGCTGGGGGTGTTCCTGCGGCTGACCGACAAGGGCGGCATCCTGCAGAACGCGCCGCTCAACACCGTGGTGGGCGGCATCGTCAACGCCGTGCGCTCCACGCCCTTCATCATCCTGCTGGTGGCCATCATCCCGTTCACGCGGCTGGTCACGGGCACGTCCATCGGCACCTGGGCCGCCGTGGTGCCGCTCACGCTGGCGGCCGCGCCCTTCATCGCGCGCCTGGTGGAGACCGCGCTGCGCGAGGTGGATGCCGGCCTGGTCGAGGCCGCGCAGTCCATGGGCGCGACCACCTGGCAGATCGTCTGGAAGGTGCTGCTGCCCGAGGCGCTGCCGGGCATCGTCGCCGGGCTGACCATCAGTTTCGTGAGCCTCACGGGCTACTCGGCCATGGCCGGCGCCGTGGGCGGCGGCGGCCTGGGCGACCTGGGCATCCGCTACGGCTACCAGCGCTTCCTGCCCGACGTGATGCTGACCGTGGTGCTGATCCTCATCGTCTTCGTGCAGGCCATTCAGAGCCTGGGCGATTGGGCCGTGCGCCGTATGTCGCACCGCTGATTTGCCGAAATCGTTTCCCGTTTTCACTGCATGAAGCCCTTGCGATGCAAGGGCTTCATGTATTTTTGTGCGAGAATAAAAATCGTTTTCCGAGCATGGATCATCGAAAATTCGATGGGCGCCTCAATATAAAACGACTTGAAATGCAATTTTCCTGTAACGAGAATAAATTCTTTGCACTGGCCTGCCTGTTGTGTGGTTTGCCAGTCATGTTGTCAACGTATCCGCCCATGGTGGACGTTCCTCAGCATGCAGCACAGATTATGTCGCTCAAAGCCATTCTCTTTGGCGGAAATTGGCCCTACAGTAATTTATTTGAAATAAAGCCCTTTACTCCCTATTGGTTGGGGTACGGAATCTCCATGGCTCTGTCCGTGCCTTTTGGAATCGTGATGGCGGTCAAGCTGATAGTGGCAGGCTCTCTGAGTCTTTTTGTATGGGCGGCTGCGCGTTTTTGCATCCGAATGGGAGTGCCCTCGGTCTGGATCTGGATGCTATTGGTATTGCCTTATGGCGTTGCCTTTCAATGGGGGTTTCTCAACTTTATTGTGGCGGCCCCTTTGGGTTTCCTGTTTCTGGTGATGTTGCTGGATTTAAACGGGCGCAATGACTGGTGTGCCGTAATCCGCGTCGCCGTATGGTTGCATTGCCTGTTTTTTGCCCATATTCTGATCGCTGGATTCTTCTGCGCTGTTGCAATGCTATTGCTGGCCGCTCCGTGGGCGGGCTGGCGGGTTTGGTTGCGGCGATGTCTGCCGTTGCTCACCATCTTGCCGTTGACCATACTCTGGTTGGGCGTCAGCCTGTTGAGTACACCATCTGCAGGTGATCCAATCGTATGGCATATTGACGAACGGCGGCTCGTTGAATTTCTACCCGCGCTGGTATCCGCACCCGATACGAGGACTGGTCAAATGATTGGCTTTGTCTTTTTGCTCATACCTTTTCTGTCTGGCGCAAAACCAAAAAGGGACTGGGTGGCGTATTTGCCATTTATCTTTTATGTGGTTTGGATGGGTGTTGTTCCGCATTATATGGTAGGGACGTTTTTTACCTATGAGCGCTTCGGTATTCTCGGCCTTCCTTTCTACCTACTGTGTTTTGAAAAGAGGCAGGATGCGCGGAAAGCATATCGCTTGGCGATGGTGCGGTCAGGGCTAGTGACCATGGCCATCGCCATTGTGGGGTGGCACAGTGTTTGTGCAACAGTTTTCAATGCAGAAGTGGCTGGCTACAAAAATGTCGTGGCGAAAGCAGAGTCCGGAGAAAAGATATTGATGCTGGATTTTGCTCTGACGAGCAAAGCATCCTATGCACCATTAATGCTTCATATGGCTGGATGGTATCAGGCAGAACATGAAGGATTGGCGGAGTTCAATTTTGCCCGTTTCTGGGTTTCTCCGCTCCAATACAAGAAAGACTTGTTGGAAGGGGCTTCGCAGGATTTCGAATGGTATCCCCAATCCTTGGACTGGCAGAGGCACCAAGGTGATTCGTTTCAGTATGTCTTGATACGCCGCCAGGAGAGTGGTGAGGCCTGGTTGAAGGAAAGATCAGGCGGCCGGGTGGCGCAGATCGCAGTCAGCGGCGAATGGCAGCTTTACAAAGTGCTGGAGAGGAAATAAAGATTCCGGAATTTGACAAGTTTGCCGAAGCGTGATCGGGGCGGTGACGCGTTGGTCGCGCCTGCTGCCCGTCCGATGGGGGCCCCACGCCACGCTCTATGAGGCATTGCACAAGGCGCAGATGTTTCTGCGGATGCCGCCACGGCCAGTGGGCGTACTCATATATGCATGGGTTGTGTGGAAATGAAAATTTATTCTTTTTGCGCTGTACGGGAGCGCCTAGGATGCGTGTCATCTCTCAATGGAAAGGTACTTTTCGTGAACAAGCGTTCCTTGCTTCAATCGAGCATCATGCTGGTCCTTGTGGCTGGCCTTTCATCCACCGCGCTCGCACAGGACAAGCCGCTCAAGATCGGCGTCACGGCCGGTCCGCACGCGCAGATCATGGAGCAGGTCAAGAAGGTGGCCGAGCAGCAGGGCCTGAAGATCCAGGTGGTGGAGTTCAGCGACTACGTGCAGCCCAACGCGGCCCTGGCCGCGGGCGACCTGGACGCCAACAGCTACCAGCACAAGCCCTATCTTGACGCGCAGATCAAGGACCGCGGCTACGCGTTCGCCGTGGCAGCCAATACGGTCAACTTCCCCATCGGCATCTATTCCAGGAAGATCAGGAAGCTGGCCGATCTCAAGGAGGGCGCGCGCTTCGGCATTCCCAACGACCCCACGAACGGCGGCCGCGTGCTGCTGCTCCTGCAGGCCCAGGGCTTGATCAAGCTCAAGGACGGCGCGGGGCTGAAGGCCACGCCGCTGGACGTGGTGGGCAACCCCAGGAAGCTCAAGTTCGTGGAGCTCGACGCTGCGCAGCTGCCGCGCTCGCTCGACGACCTGGACGCATCGGCCATCAACACCAACTTCGCCATCTCGGCAGGGCTCAACCCCAAGACCGACGCCATCGCCCAGGAAAACCCCGACGGTCCCTACGTGAACATCCTCGTGGTGCGCGCGGCCGACAAGGACAAGCCCTGGGTGGCCAGGCTCGTGAAGGCCTACCACAGCGAAGAGATACGCCGCTTCATCGACACGCAGTTCAAGGGCTCGGTGCTGGCCGGCTGGTGATCGACAGCCTCTCGTCCGACAGCCCCGCGCGTGGGGCTGCCGTACGATGCAGCGGCCGCGCCCCGGCGGCTTCTCCCAGAAAGGCTTCCGTATGAGCAAGTACCGCATCGCTGTCGTCGTGGGCAGCCTCCGCAAGGATTCCTTCAACCGCAAGCTCGCGAACGCGCTGGCGCGCCTGGCGCCGCCGGACTTCGAGTTCGAGCAGGTGCGCATCGACGACCTGCCGCTGTACAACCAGGACGACGACGGCCACCAGGCCGCGCAGGTGCTGCGGCTCAAGAAGGAGATCGCCGCGGCGCAGGGCGTGCTGTTCGTGACGGCGGAATACAACCGCTCCATCCCCGGCGTGCTCAAGAACGCCATCGACAACGCCTCGCGCCCCTACGGCCAGAGCGCCTGGGCGGGCAAGCCGGCGGGGGTGATCGGCATCTCCATCGGCACCATCGGCACGGCCATGGCGCAGCAGCACCTGCGCAACGTGCTGGTTTTCCTGGATATGCCCGCCATGGCGCAGCCCGAGGCCTTCCTGCAGGCCAAGGACGGCTTCTTCGACGCCGACGGCAACATCGGCGAGGCCAGCCGGGGCTTCGTGCAGTCGTGGATGGACGCCTACGTCGCCTGGGTCAAGCGCCACAGCGCCTGAAGTGAACCACGCGCCCGAGCCCCTCCCCCCTGGCGGGGGGAGGGGTTGGGGAGAGGGGCCCCGCGCGTCAGGCGGCCTGCGAGATGCGCTCCTGGTTGGCGGCGCCGGCCTGCACATGGGCCTCGATGGCCTGTGCGGCGGCGGCCAGGGCCTGTGCCTTGGCCTCCTCGCCCAGGGCCATGCCCTCGGCGCGCACGAAGCGCACGTCGGTCACGCCGAAGAAGCCCAGCACGGTCTGCAGGTAGCTTTCCTGGTGCTCCATGGCGCGGCCGGCCTCGCTGGTGGAGTACACGCCGCCGCGGCTGGAGGCCACGATCACCGTCTTGCCCTTGGCCAGTCCCTCGGGGCCGTTCGCCGTGTAGCGGAAGGTGCGGCCCGGCTGGGCGATGCGGTCGATCCAGGCCTTGAGCTGGGTGGGAATGGCGAAGTTGTAGAACGGCGCGCCGATCACCACCACGTCGGCCGCGAGGAACTGGCGCACCAGGCGCTCGGACACGGCGTTCTCGCGCTGCTGCGCCTTGCTCAGCCCTTCGGTCTGGCCCGTGCGCGGGGCCATGGCCTCCATGGTGAAGTGTGCGGGGGCCTCGGCCACCAGGTCCAGGTAGCTGACCTGGGTGGCGGGGTGGCTGGCCTGCCAGGCCTGGACGATGCGGGCCGTGAGCTGGCGGGAGACGGACTGGTCGCCGGTGATGGCGGAATCGATGTGCAGCAATTGCATGAAATTTCCTGTCTGAGTGCAAACCCTGGGTTTGGGCGATGGGTGTATTGTATTTTTGGGATCAATCTTTGATTAGGTGGAGGAATCACGATAAATTGTCCTGAACTCGTCGCCAATCCACGCTCCCATGCAAGACCTGAACGACATGCTGTATTTTGCCGAGGTGGCCGAGCGCGGCGGCTTTGCCGCTGCCGGGCGGGCGCTGGGCATTCCGAAGTCCCGCCTGTCGCGGCGCGTGGCCGAGCTGGAGGCGCACCTGGGCGTGCGCCTGCTGCAGCGCACCACGCGCACGCTGTCGCTGACCGCGGTGGGCGAGGCGTACCTGCGCCACTGCCTGGCGATGCGCGAGTCGGCCCAGGCCGCTGCGGATGCGGTGGCCCAGGTGCGCTCCGAGCCGCGCGGCACCGTGCGCGTGACCTGCCCGGTGACCCTGGCGCAGACCGTGCTGGCGCGGCTGATTCCCGTTTTCCTGGCACGCCATCCCCTGGTGCGGCTGGAGATGCAGGTGACCAACCGCGTGGTCAACGTGGTGGAGGAGGGCGTGGACGTGGCCCTGCGCGTGCGCGCCACCCTGGACGACAGCGCCAGCATGGTGGTCAAGCGGCTGGACGAGGGGCGGCAGCTGCTGGTGGCCAGCCCCGCGCAGCTGGCGCGCCAGGGCACGCCGGCCGCGTTGCAGGACCTCGCGCGCATGGACATGTTGGCCATGTCCGCCACCGACGGGCGCGCCAGCCTGCGCCTGATAGGGCCTGCGGGGCGTGAGGAAACGGTGCAGTTCGCGCCGCGCTACGTGGCCGACGACCTGCTCACCCTCAAGTTCGCGGCCCTGGCGGGCACGGGCCTGTGCTGGCTGCCCGACTACATGTGCCAGGCCGAGCTGCAGCAGGGGCGCCTGGTGCGGATCCTGCCCCAGTGGTCGCAGCCGCCGGGCATCGTGCATGCGGTGTTCGCCTCGCGGCGGGGGCTGTCGCCGGCGGTGCGCGGTTTCCTGGACTTCCTGGGCGAGACCGTGCCCGGCGGCAGGCAAGAGGACGAAGAGGGTGCTGGCGATAGATGAATTTTCTATAAATTAAAAACGATATATTCTTTTGAGTTTTAAGATGCCGTCTCGACAATGCCTCCCATTCCTGCATCGTGGAGAGGCATCAATGACACCGGCAAGCAAACTCAAGACCCTTTTCGCCGCCCTGGCCCTGACCGCCAGCGCCCTGGCATCGGCCCAGTCCAACACCCTGCTCAACGTTTCCTACGACGTGGCGCGCGAGTTCTACAAGGACTACAACCAGGCCTTCATCGCCCACTATCAAAAGACCAAGGGCGTTCAAGTCAAGGTGGACCAGGCCCATGGCGGCTCCAGCGCCCAGGCGCGCGCCGTGAACGACGGCCTGGCCGCCGACGTGGTGACCTTCAACACCACGACCGACGTGCAGTTCCTGGCCGACAACGGCGTGGTGGCCAAGGACTGGGCCAAGAAGTTCCCGCACGACGCATCGCCCACCACGTCCACCATGCTGTTCCTGGTGCGCCACGGCAATCCCAAGGCTATCCGCGACTGGAACGACCTGACCCGCCCCGACGTGAAGGTCATCGTGGTCAACCCCAAGACCGGCGGCAACGGCCGCTACGCCTACCTGGGCGCCTGGGGCTCCGTGCGCGAGAAGGGCGGCACCGACGCGCAGGCGGCCGAGTTCGTCGCCAAGCTCTACAAGAACGTGCCCGTGCTCGCCAAGGGCGGGCGCGACGCCACGGCCACCTTCCTGCAGCGCAGCATCGGCGACGTGCTGATCACCTTCGAGTCCGAGGTGGTGTCGGTGGAGCGCGAGTTCGGCAAGGGCAAGGTCGATGCGGTCTACCCCTCGGTGAGCATCACGGCCGAGAACCCCGTGGCCGTGGTCGAGCGCACCGTGGCCAAGAAGGGCACGGCGGAACTCGCCAAGGCCTACCTGGACTACCTGTACTCGGACGAGGCGCAGGAGATCGCGGCCCGGCACGCCATCCGCCCGCGCTCCGAGGCGGTGCTCAAGAAGCATGCCGACCAGTTCAAGCCCATCCAGCAGTTCACTGTGGCCAAGTACTTCGGCTCCCTGAGCGATGCGCAGAAGGTGCATTTCAACGACGGCGGCCAGTTCGACAAGCTCTACCAGAGCGGCAAGTAATTTCATGACCACGCTAGCGCTGGGCGCCGCCCAGCCCCGAAAGCGCGCGCCCAGGCGCGTGCTGCCCGGCTTCGGGCTCACGCTGGGCTACACGCTGTTCTACCTGAGCCTCATCGTGCTGATCCCGCTGCTGGCCCTGCTGTTCAAGAGCTTTTCCATGACTTGGCCGCAGTTCTGGGAGGCCGTGGCCGCGCCGCGCGTGCTGGCCTCGTACCGGCTCACGTTCGGCGCGTCGTTCATCGCCGCGTGCGTGAACCTGGTGTTCGGCCTGCTGATCGCCTGGGTGCTGGTGCGCTACCAGTTCCCGGGCAAGAAGGTCGTGGACGCGCTGGTGGACCTGCCGTTCGCCCTGCCCACGGCCGTGGCCGGCATCTCGCTCACGGCGCTGCTGGCGGGCAACGGCTGGGTGGGCCAGTATTTCGAGCCGCTGGGCATACAGCTCGCGTTCAACCCCAACGGCGTGGTGATCGCGCTGATCTTCATCGGCCTGCCCTTCGTGGTGCGCACGGTGCAGCCGGTGCTGGAGGACAGCGAGAAGGAACTGGAGGAGGCCGCGACCAGCCTGGGCGCGACGCGCTGGCAGATCTTCCGCCACGTGATCCTGCCGGGCATCATGCCCGCGCTGCTCACGGGCTTCGCCATGGCCTTCGCGCGCGCCATCGGCGAGTACGGCTCGGTCATCTTCATCGCGGGCAACATGCCCATGGTGTCGGAGATCACGCCGCTCATCATCATCGGCAAGCTGGAGCAGTACGACTACGCGGGCGCCACGGCCGTGGCCGTGGTGATGCTGCTGATCTCCTTCGTCATGCTGCTGGTCATCAACGCGCTGCAGGCCTGGCAGCGGCGCCACGCGGGGATGCCGGCATGAGCGCCGCCGTCCGTACCGCCCCGCGCGCCCGCGCGGGCACGACCGAGGCGCCGTGGGTCCGGTGGCTGCTCACCGGCATCGCCCTGGCGTTCCTGCTGCTGTTCCTGGTGCTGCCGCTGGCGGCCGTGTTCACCGAGGCGCTGCGCAAGGGCGTCGATGCCTACCTGGCGGGATTGTCCGAGCCCGATGCCTGGTCCGCCATCCGGCTGACCCTGCTGACCGCGGCCATCGCCGTGCCCCTGAACCTGGTGTTCGGCGTGGCGGGGGCCTGGTGCATCGCCAAGTACGAGTTCAGGGGCAAGGCCTTCCTGACCACGCTGATCGACCTGCCGTTCTCCATCTCGCCCGTGGTGGCGGGCCTGATGTACGTGCTGGTGTTCGGCGCCAACGGCTGGTTCGGCCCCTGGCTGGCCGCGCACGACATCAAGATCATCTTCGCCGTGCCCGGCATCGTGCTGGCCACCGTGTTCGTCACCTTCCCGTTCATCGCGCGCGAGCTGATCCCGCTGATGCAGGCCCAGGGCAACGACGAGGAGCAGGCCGCCATCGTGCTGGGCGCGAGCGGCTGGCAGACCTTCTGGCACGTGACGCTGCCCAACATCAAGTGGGGCCTGCTGTACGGCGTGATCCTGTGCAACGCGCGCGCCATGGGCGAGTTCGGCGCGGTGTCGGTGGTCTCGGGCCACATCCGCGGCCAGACCAACACCATCCCGCTGCACGTGGAGATCCTCTACAACGAGTACCAGTCGGTCGCGGCGTTCGCCGCCGCCTCGCTGCTGGCGCTGCTGGCGCTGGTCACGCTGATGATCAAGACGGTGGCCGAGTGGCAGAACGAGCAGCAGCGCAAGGCCGCCGCGGCATTGCCGCCCGAGCGCCCGGCTTCAAGCCCAAATCCCCCCTCAGCCCGCACCCAGCCTGCGCTGAAAGCTATCGAATCATGAGTATCGAAATCCGCAACGTGAGCAAGCAGTTCGGCAGCTTCCAGGCCTTGCGCGACGTGAGCCTGGACATCGAGTCGGGCGAGCTGATCGCGCTGCTTGGCCCCTCGGGCTGCGGCAAGACCACGCTCCTGCGCATCATCGCCGGGCTGGAGACGCCCGACACGGGCAGCATCCACTTCAGCGGCGAGAACCAGACCGACGTGCACGTGCGCGAGCGCGGCGTAGGCTTCGTGTTCCAGCACTACGCGCTGTTCCGCCACATGACGGTGCTCGACAACGTGGCCTTCGGCCTGCGCATGAAGCCGCGCAGGGAGCGGCCCAGCGAAGCGCAGATCCGCCGGAAGGTCATGGACCTGCTGAAACTCGTGCAGCTCGACTGGATCGCCGACCGCTACCCCTCGCAGCTCTCGGGCGGCCAGCGCCAGCGCATCGCCCTGGCGCGCGCGCTGGCGGTGGAGCCCAAGGTGCTGCTGCTCGACGAGCCCTTCGGCGCGCTGGACGCCAAGGTGCGCAAGGAACTGCGCCGCTGGCTGCGCCGCCTGCACGACGAACTGCACGTCACGTCGATCTTCGTGACGCACGACCAGGAGGAGGCGCTGGAGGTGGCCGACCGCGTGGTCGTCATCAACCAGGGCCGCATCGAGCAGCAGGGCACGCCCCAGCAGGTGTGGGACAACCCGGCCAGCCCTTTCGTCTACGGGTTCCTGGGCGATGTGAACCTGTTCAAGGGCCGCGCCAACGACGGCCGCATCCACCTGGACGAGGGCATGCAGCTCGACAGCCCCGAGGCCCGGCATGCCGACGGCGCGCAGGCCTTCGCCTACGTGCGGCCGCACGACCTGGACGTGGAGCGCTACTCTCCGGGCCAGGCGCTCGACGCGCACGGCCGCCCGCGCGGCATCGTGGTGCAGCTGGTGCGCTCCATCGTCGTGGGGCCGATCGCGCGTCTGGAACTAATTCCCGAAGGCAGCACCCAATCGGCGGACAATGCGGCCCCGGATACGCTGATCGAGGCGCAGATCCCGGCGCAGCAGTTCCATGACATGGGGCTGCGCGACGGCGAGATGCTGGTGGTCACGCCACGGCGCGCCAAGGTGTTTCTGGACGAAGCCGCCGGCATCTGAGCCCCGCCTGCTCCTGTGGAGCGGCGCGGCGCCCGGGCCGGCTCTATAGGGAAAAAGAAAAGTGTTGCTGAACTGGATAACGATCGCCCCGCGCCGCACCCTGGTGCTGGTCAGCGCCGCCTGCGTGGCCATGCTGGCCTTTGGCATGTACCTGCAGCATGTGGTGGGCCTGGAGCCGTGCCCCATGTGCATCGTGCAGCGCTATGCTCTCATTGGCATAGCTGTTTCCGCAGGCCTGGCAAGCCTTAGAAACCAAAAATCCTGGTGGATGGGCTGGGGTGCGCTGGCCCTGGTGATGGCGGGTTTCGGTGCCTTCACCGCCGCGCGCCAGAGCTGGCTGCAGTGGTACCCGCCCGAGATGGCGACCTGCGGGCGCGACTTCTACGGGATGATCGAAAACTACTCCATCAGCCGCGCGGTGCCGATGATCTTCCGCGGCTCGGGCGACTGCACGGCGGTGGACTGGACCTTCCTGGGCGGCTCCATCGCCAACTGGTCCTTCGTCTGGTTCACGGTGCTTGCCGTGCTGCTGCTGGTGCTGCTGCTGCGCAGAGGGGGCTCGCAGGCCCGGTTCGCATAGACCCTTGCCGCACCGGCAGTGTTGTTTCCGCCACCAACATTTGTAAATAAAGACTGCGACAATCGGCACCCGGGTTGCGCTGGTGCGGTGTGACCCACCGTCACACTGATCCATGGCTTGACCGAAGGAGGGAGCGCCTGCATGCCCGATGCATCGCAGAAATTGCTGGGGCGCCTGCAGGAGCTCAACGAGGTGGGCTCCGCCCTGTCGCGCGAGCGGGACATCGACCTCCTGCTCGAACGCATCCTGGATGCGGCGCAGATGCTCACCCATGCCGACGCCGGCACCCTGTACCGCGTGACCGATGACGGCAGCGCGCTGCGCTTCGCGCTGGTGCGCACCCATTCGCTGGGGCTGCACCAGGGGGGAAGGTCGGGGCAGGCGGTCGATTTTCCGGATTTGCCGCTCCACCTGCCCGACGGGCGCGCGAACGATTCGCTGGTGGCCGTGCACGCCGCCGTGCACGATCGCACGGTAAGCATCGCAGATGCCTATGGCAGCGCGGACTTCGACTTCGCCGGCTCGCGGGCCTTCGACCAGCGCACGGGCTACCGCTCGCGGTCCTTTCTCACGGTGCCCTTGCGGAACCACGACCACGAGCTGGTCGGCGTGCTGCAGCTCATCAATGCCATCGACCCGGCCACGGGCGCGGTGCAGGCGTTCTCGCAGGAGGACTGCAGCATCGCCGAATCGCTGGCCTCGCAGGCCGCGATCGCGGTGACGAACCGCCTGCTCATCACGCAGCACGAGCGCCTGTTCGAATCCTTCGTGAACCTCATCAACCTGGCGATCGACGAAAAATCGCCCTACACGGGCGGGCATTGCCAGCGCGTTCCCGCCCTGACCATGATGCTGGCCGAGGCCGCCGCCGCCACCACCGAGGGGCCGCTGGCGGCGTTCGCCATGACCGAGCGCGACCGCTACGAGCTCAAGATGGCGGGCCTGCTGCACGACTGCGGCAAGATCACCACGCCCGTGCACGTGGTGGACAAGGCGACCAAGCTGCAGACCCTCTACGACCGCATCGGCCTCGTGGACACGCGCTTCGAGGTGCTCAAGCGCGACGCCGAGATCGACATGCTGCGCCGCCAGCTCGCGCTGCGCTCACAGTCCGATGCCGCGGCGGAGGCGCAATTGCAGCGCGGCCTGCAGGAGCAGTTGCAGGAGCTCGACGGCGAGCGCGCCTTCCTGCGCCACTGCAACCTGGGCAGCGAGGCCATGCTCCCCCACGAGCAGCAGCGGGTGCGCGACATAGGCACGGGGCGCGGCTGGCGCGATCCGCAGGGGCAGCAGGCGAGCTTCCTCACGCAGGACGAAATCGAGAACCTGAGCATCCGCTCGGGCACGCTCACGCGCTCCGAGCGCGCCATCGTCAACCACCACATTGTGGCCACGATCAGGATGCTCGAAAGCCTGCCCTGGCCCAGGCACCTGCGCAACGTGCCGGAATACGCGGGCGGCCACCACGAGCGCATGGATGGCAAGGGCTACCCGCGCGGACTCGTGCGCGCGCAGCTGTCGTGGCAGGCGCGCATGCTGGGCCTGGCCGACATCTTCGAGGCGCTCACCGCAGCCGACCGGCCCTACAAGCGGGCCATGACCCTGTCGCAGGCGCTGGCCATCATGCGCAAGATGCGCGACAACGGCCACATCGACCCCGACCTGTTCGACGTCTTCGTGCGCGAACGCGTCTACCTGCGCTACGCCCGGCAGTTCCTGGAGCCCGAGCAGGTCGACCTGGACGCGGTGCACGCGCCGGCGCTGTAGCGCTCCCCGGTCAGAGCTTCTTGACCAGCACCTGGCTCTTGCGGTCCCAGTTGTACTTGCGCTTGCGCGCCTCGGGCAGCCAGTCGGGGTCCACGGGTTGGAAGCCGCGCTTGATGAACCAGTGCATGGTGCGCGTGGTCAGCACGAAGATGCTCGTGAGGCCCAGCACGCGCGCGCGCTGCTCGATGCGCTTGAGCAGCTTCTCTCCGTCGCCCGTGCCCTGGCTGTTGGGCGAAACGGTCACCGCGGCCATCTCGGCCGTGCCGGCCTCGGGGTAGGGGTAGAGCGCGGCGCAGCCGAAGATCACGCCGTCGTGCTCGATCACGGTGTAGGCGGCGATGTCGCGCTCGATCTCGGTGCGGTCGCGCTTGACCAGGGTGCCGTCCTTCTCGAAGGGCTCGATGAGCTGCAGAATGCCGCCCACGTCGTCGGCCGTGGCCTCGCGCAGCTCTTCGAGCTTCTCATCGACCACCATGGTGCCGATGCCGTCGTGCACGTAGATCTCGAGCAGCAGCGCGCCGTCCACGGCGAAGGGGATGATGTGGCTGCGCTCCACGCCATGCTCGCAGGCGCGCACGCAGTGCTGCAGGTAGAAGGCCGCGTCCGTGGGGCGCTGGGCCGCGGGCAGCCTGGCCAGCAGCTGGCGCGCCTGGGCCAGCGGCAGCTCGGTGTCGATGGGGTTGTCCTCGCCTGCGGGGTCGTCCGGGCGCGTGCGTATGCCGGGCACTTCCGAGAGGAACAGCAGCTTGTCGGCCTTGAGCTCGCTGGCCACGCGCGTGGCCACTTCCTCCATGGCCAGGTTGAAGGCCTCGCCCGTGGGCGAGAAGCCGAAGGGCGAGATGAGCACCATCGCTTCCGATTCGAGTGAGCGGCGTATGCCCGCCACGTCCACCTTGCGCACCAGGCCCGTGTGCTGGAAGTCCACGCCGTCGACGATGCCCACGGGCCGCGCCGTGAGGAAGTTGCCCGAGATCACGCGCACGCGCGCGCCGGCCATGGGCGTGTTGGGCAGGCCCTGGCTGAAGGCGGCCTCGATCTCGTAGCGCAGCTGGCCGGCGGCCTCCTGCGCGCAGTCCAGCGCCACCGGGTCGGTGATGCGCATGCCGTGCGAGTACCTGGCGGCATGCCCTTTGGCCGCGAGCTGCTCGTTCACCTGTGGGCGAAAGCCGTGCACCAGCACGATCTTCACGCCCATGGCCTGGATCATGGCCAGGTCCTGCACGATGCTCTGCAGCTTGCCTGCGGCGATGGCCTCGCCCGTCAGGCCCACCACGAAGGTCTGGTGCCGGAACTTGTGGATGTACGGCGCCACGGAGCGGAACCAGGGGACGAAGGTGAAGTTGAAGACCGTGGACATGGGCGGTTGTAGGCGGAGGGCGGGCGAAGAAAAAACGCCTGCGGCCCCATGCCACCGGCGGTGGTGGCAGCGGCGCCTGCAAGCGCAGAGCGCAGTGTAGCGGTTGCGGGCCCGCGTGTGCCTGGCGCCGGGCCTTGCTTTCAATCCGATAGCTGCTGGCGCTTGCCAGTCAAGGAAAATCAATGGATTTTCAGCTGAAAGTGCCTTGGGTCAAGCGCTGGCAGCTATCACTGCGATAGCGGCCGTTGCATGCCCTCGACGCCCGCGGGGCGCGGCCTCGCTGCCCTGGGCGTGGGCCGCGCGTCGCGCCTGCGCAGCGCCCAGCGCTCGATGGTGTAGTACGACAGGGCAGCCAGCGCCGCCGAGATGGCCAGCCCCAGCAGCGCGGCGGCGGGCCAGGGCAGGTCGGCGCGCAGGTAGCGCACGACCGGGTAGTGCCACAGGTAGATGCCGTAGGACAGCCTGCCCGTCATGGTCAGCGCCGGCGCGCTCAGCATCTCGTACACCGCGCCGCGGCGCTGCAGTATGGCCAGCAGCACGACCACGGCCGCGCATTCCACCACCGTCATGCCCCAGACCATGGCGTTCATGTCGTCCCAGGCCTGGGCCATGAGCAGCGGCACGGCCAGCACCACCCACATGAAGTGGGTCAGCCGCTGGCGCAGCGCCTCGAACCAGGCCGGCTGCTCCAGCACCAGCGCCGCCAGCAGGCTGCCGGCCAGCAGGCCCGTGGCGCGGGTGTCGAAGCGGAAGAAGATTTCGTAGAACTGCTGGCCCTGCACCACCCACAGCACGCGCCAGGCCCAGGCCAGCAGCAGCAGGCCCGCTATCCGGCGCCACAGTCTGCCGCGCGGCGCAGTGCGCGCCAACACCGCGAGCAGCGGCGGCCAGACCAGGTAGAAATGCTCCTCCACCGACAGCGACCACATGTGCAGCAGCGTGCCCGGGCTGTCGAAGAAGGCGATGCCGTAGTCCGCCAGGTACAGCAGCGACACCAGCGCGTCGGAATACACGTCCGTGAGCCCGGGCCACAGCATGGGCGCGAACACGCAGTAGGCCAGCAGCAGCAACGCCAGCGCCGGCATCAGCCGCCAAAGGCGCCGGCGGTAGAAGCGCCAGTAGTCCAGGCGCCCGTCGCGCTGCAGCTCCTGCAGCAGGAGCGTGGTGATCAGAAAGCCGCTGAGCACGAAGAACAGGTCCACCCCGTAGAACGCCCCGTCGAACAGCGGCGCATGCGCGTGCGAGAGGATGACGAGGAGGATCGCCACGCCGCGCAATCCGTCCAGAGCGGGATTGTGGGCCAGGGCGAAGGGGTGGCTGCTTTGGGTGGTGGCGCCGCTGCGCCGGGTGTCGTGGATCTTGTCGGGCAAAACGAGGGTGCGGGTGGCGCATGCCACCGCAGGATCAGTGTCCGGTGCGGAAAATTCTAGGCAGGGGAGGTGGTGCAAGACGTAGCCGAATGTCAGCATTCACAAGGAATGATGACTTTCGTGCCGCTGCAGGGCTCCCGGGGAGGCCCCCCGGGAACGGCGGCGGGCGGATAGTGCCGAACGGTTACATCTTGGGGCCGCAACCGTTGTGCGCCAAGCGCCGGCCGCTCGCTTTTTTCAACCGGCCAGGAGTTTCTGCACCAGATCGGCTGCCGTGGAGGCGCCGTATTTGCGCATCAGCCGCGCGCGGTAGATCTCCACCGTGCGATGGCTGATGCCGAGCGCACGGCCGATCTCCTTGGAGGTCATGCCGTCGAGCACGCGCGCCGCCACCTCGCGCTCGCGCGCGGTGAGCTCGGCGCGCACGGGCCGCTGGGCGGACAGGTCCTCGAAGCTCCAGATGCCCGAGGCGTGCGGGTCTGCGCGATTCAGGGCGCGGCCCGACACATGGCACCAGAAGGTTTCGCCGCTGGCCCGCTTCATGATGCGGTTGTCGGCGTAGTGGCCCTTGGCGTTCAGGATGGGTTCCATGCGCTTGCCCAGGCGCTCATATTCGTCGGCCGTGGGATACAGAATGAGAAAGGACTGGCCGATGAGCAGTTCGCGCGAGGCGCCGAACATCTCGCACACGTGGCGGTTGCAGTCCACCATGGTGCGGTTGCGCGAAATCACCAGGCCCACGGGCGCCATCTCGAAGGCCAGGCGGTAGTCGGCAACGTTCATGGTAGTGCAAGTCTTTAGGGAATACTACTTAAGCGGATACGTAGTATCGTAGCGCATCGACCCAGTACACCAGGAGACAGTAGTGAAAAAGCTTTACCCCTCTGCGGCCGAGGCGCTCAAGGGCGTCGTGGCGGATGGCCAGTTGATGGCCGTCGGCGGTTTTGGCCTGTGCGGCATCCCCGAGGCGTTGATCGACGCGCTGTGCGCCAGCGGCGTCAAGGATCTCACCGTCATTTCCAACAACGCCGGCGTGGACGGCTTTGGCCTGGGCAAGCTGCTGAACACGCGCCAGATCAAGAAGATGATCAGCTCCTATGTGGGCGAGAACAAGGAGTTCGAGCGCCAATACCTGTCCGGCGAACTGGAGCTGGAGTTTACGCCCCAGGGCACGCTGGCCGAGAAGCTGCGCGCCGGCGGCGCCGGCATTCCGGCCTTCTTCACCAAGACGGGCGTGGGCACCTTGGTGGCCGAGGGCAAGGAACTGCGCGATTTCGACGGGGAAACCTATGTGATGGAGCGCTCTCTGGTGCCCGAAGTGGCACTGGTCAAGGCGCACCGCGCCGACAAGAGCGGCAACCTGCAGTTCCGCCTGACGGCGCGCAACTTCAACCCGGCCGTCGCCATGGCCGGCAAGATCTGCATCGTGGAGGTGGAGGAAATCGTGGAGACGGGCGCCATGCACCCCGACCAGATCCACCTGCCTGGCATCTACGTGCACCGCATCGTGCACAACCCCCATCCCGAAAAGCGCATCGAGAAGCGCACCATCACCGAGAAAACAGGAGACTGAGCCATGCCGTGGACCCAAGACCAGATGGCCGCCCGTGCGGCGCAGGAGCTGCAGGACGGCTTCTATGTGAACCTCGGCATCGGCATCCCCACGCTGGTGGCCAACTACACCGGCGACAAGGAAGTGTGGCTGCAGTCCGAGAACGGCATGCTGGGCATCGGCCCGTTCCCGACCGAAGACCAGGTCGATGCCGACCTGATCAACGCGGGCAAGCAGACGGTGACGACTCTCCCCGGCTCGTCCATCTTCGGCAGCCACGACAGCTTTGCCATGATCCGCGGCGGCAAGATCAACCTGTCCATCCTGGGCGCCATGCAGGTGTCCGAGAAGGGCGACCTGGCCAACTGGATGATCCCCGGCAAGATGGTCAAGGGCATGGGCGGCGCCATGGACCTGGTGGCCGGCGTCAAGCGCGTGATCGTGCTCATGGAGCATGTGGCCAGGAAGAAGGACGGCACGTCCGACCTGAAGATCCTGCCCCAATGCACGTTGCCGCTGACCGGCGTGGGCGTGGTCAACCGCATCATCACCGACCTGGGCGTGATGGACGTCACGCCCGAGGGCCTGAAGCTGGTGGAGCTGGCCCCGGACGTGAGCTTCGAGGACATCCAGTCCAAGACGGGTGTGACGCTGCTGCGCTGATCCGTTGCCAGCCAGCCCCGCCATGCGGGGTGGAGCCAGCCGATTCGCCAAGCCGGGATGCATGCCCGGCTTTTGTCCATGTGCACGGGAGCAAAGCGCCGTATAGTCGCCGTTGACATTTTGTGAACATTTCCAGCTCCACCGCATGAATGCACCCGACACAAGCCCGGTAGCGGCTGCCGATGCAGCGGGCGACAACCGCCACTACCTGCGAGCCCTCACCGACATGGCCGACCGCCGCAACGTGGTCACGCAGGAGGCTCTCTATACCGAGCGGGGCGTCAAGCTGCTGGACAAGGGCGTGCGCGTGGACACCCGGCTCTATGACCGGCTCGTCATGCACAAGCTGCGCGGCAAGATCGAAGAGCACCTGGCCATGGACGACATGGTCAGCGTGCAGTCCCTGGTGCAGCTGGCCGGCGCGCAGTGCGAAAGCGACACCCTGGCCTACCTGCTGGTCCATACGCTGGAGGGCATGGCAGTCGACAGGCTGCTCGCCCCCCTGCGCTCCATGCCGCTGCCGTCCGCAATCGCCTTCAAGCTCACGGTGATGCGCGAGCAGCATCCCGCACTGTTTGTCCACAGCGTGCGCATGGTGCTGGTGGCCGTGTACCTGGGCATCAAGAACGGATGGAGCGAGCGCGAATGCGTGCCGCTGGCCGCGGCGGCGTTGCTGCACGACATCGGCGTCATGCACATGGACCCTGTCTGGCACGATCCGGCCAACAAGGTGACGGGAGGAGGGCGCAAACAGCTCCTGGTGCACCCGGTCACGGCCATGCTGATCGTTCGGGAGCAGGGCGTCTATCCCCGCTCGGTGGAGCAGGCGGTGCTCGAGCACCATGAATGCATGGACGGCAGCGGCTACCCGCGCGGCCTGCGGGGCGAGGAGATCTCGCGCATGGGGCAGATACTGCTGCTCGCCGAGGTGGTGTCCGCCTTCTTCGAGAAATACGCCCACGAGGCGGCCGCCCAGCGCCTGGCATTGATGCTGAAGCTGAACCACCGCAAGTTCCCCGCGGAGCTGGTGGCCCACATGTTGCCGGTGCTGCAGATCCGGGCCGTGCAGTCCGACGTGCCGGTCATGCAGGAGGATGTGCAGCGCACCGTCGAGCTGTTGTCCAGCGCGTTCGGCGACTGGGATAGGCATTGCGCCGTCCTGCCGCCACAGGCGCTGGAGCATCCATCCGAGCAGCCCTGCGCCTTCGTGGCGCAGCGGCTGGCGGCATTGCAGAAAACGCTGTTCGAGGCCGGTTCGCACCCCCGGCAGCTGGCCGAGGTGCTGCAGCATCTGCAGGGCGATGAGCAAGGCCTGGTGGAACTGGCCCTGCTGGGATGCGAGGCGCTGTGGCAACTGCAGAGCATCGTGGACTTCATCCACGGACGCTGGCCGCAGCTGCAGGACAGCATGGACGCCGGCGACATCGCCGTCGGGCAATGGCGCGATGCCTGCGCGGCGCAGCTCGATGCCATTGCCTCGTCGTGCAGCCGGATCGCAGCAGGGCGGTGCCTGGGCGCGGCTGCTTTGGAGTGATGCGCAGGCCTGGCCCAGGGCTCAGCCCGCGAGCGCGGACTTGACCGCCGCCGACACCTGGCCCATGTCGGCCTTGCCGGCCAGGCGGGCCTTGACCACGCCCATGACCTTGCCCATGTCGCCGGGCCCCTTGGCGCCCACCTCGGCCACGATGGCCTGCACGGCCTGGACGATCTCGGCCTCGGACATGCGCGCGGGCAGGTAGGCCTGCAGCACCGCCATCTCGGCCTTCTCCTTGTCGGCCAGGTCCTGGCGGCCGGCGCCCTCGAACGCGGCGATGCTGTCCTTGCGCTGCTTGATGAGCTTGTCCACGATGGCGATGACGGCCGCGTCGTCCAGGGTGACGCGCTCGTCCACTTCCTTCTGCTTCATGGCGGCCTGCAGCAGGCGGATCGTGCCCAGGCGCCCGGCGTCCTTGGCGCGCATGGCGTTCTTCATGTCTTCGGTGATCTGTTCCTTCAGGCTCATGGTGTGGCTTCTCCGGCAAAAAACAAAAAACCCGCGCTCGGCGTCCCTAGCGCGGGTTGGGCGGGCGTCAGGCTGCGCCGGCCGTGCTCAGTACAGCTTCTTGGGCAGCTGCATGCTGCGCACGCGCTTGTAGTGGCGCTTGACGGCGGCGGCCTTCTTGCGCTTGCGCTCGGCGGTGGGCTTTTCGTAGAACTCGCGGGCGCGCAGGTCGGTCAGCAGGCCCAGCTTCTCGATGGTGCGCTTGAAGCGGCGCAGGGCCACGTCAAAGGGTTCGTTTTCTTTTACACGGATGGTCGTCATTAGCTAATGTGTTCCAAATGTGCCAGCAGAGGGGTTGTCGAGAAGATCGGGCCCGGCAAGCCATGCGTGGCGGGTTCGCCCGTCTGTAACTAGTATCCGGCCGACGGGGCATTGCCAGCAAAGCCAAGCATTATAGCGAAGCGGGCCGCAGTGGCAAGGGTTCCTGCGCGCTGGAGGGGTGCTGGCGATACCCCTGGCACGGGTGCAGGGACAGGAGGATGATTTGCTGAAACGGTAAAAGATTCATATCATATGAATATTTAAACCAGTGCTTCAGCCATGCCCCTACAACCCGTCACCTTCGACGCGCCCGTGGCCAGCCCGGATGCGCCGCCTGTCCAGCAGGCGCCCGCCCTGGAGCAGGCGCTCGCGCGCCCCTACCAGCATGGCTTCGTCACCGACATCGAGTCCGACAGCCTGCCGCCGGGGCTCGACGAGGACACCATACGCGCGATCTCGCGCAAGAAAAAGGAGCCCGAGTTCCTGCTGAACTGGCGCCTGGCGGCCTTCGAGCGCTGGCGTGCGATGGAGCTGCCCGACTGGGCGCACCTGAGGATCGAGCCCATTGACTTCCAGGCCCTGTCGTACTACTCGGCGCCGAAGTCGCTGAAGAACGCGCCCAAGAGCCTGGACGAGGTCGATCCGAAGCTGCTGGAAACCTACGAAAAGCTCGGCGTGCCGCTGCACGAGCGAGCGCGCCTGGCGGGGGTGGCGGTGGACGCGGTGTTCGACTCGGTCTCGGTGGGCACGACGTTCCGCAAGCAGCTCGCCGACGTGGGCGTGATCTTCTGCTCCTTCTCGCACGCGGTGCAGAACCACCCGGAGCTGGTCGAGCGCTACCTGGGCAGCGTCGTGCCCCAGGGCGACAACTTCTACGCGGCGCTCAATTCCGCGGTGTTCTCCGACGGCTCGTTCGTCTACATCCCCAAGGGCGTCAAGTGCCCCATGGAGCTGTCGTCCTACTTCCGCATCAACGCGCAGAACACCGGCCAGTTCGAGCGCACGCTCATCATCGCCGAGGAGGGCAGCTCGGTGAGCTACCTGGAGGGCTGCACCGCGCCGCAGCGCGACGAGAACCAGCTGCACGCGGCCGTGGTCGAGCTCATCGCCCACGACGACGCCTTCATCAAGTATTCGACGGTGCAGAACTGGTACCCGGGCGACGAGAACGGCGTGGGCGGCATATACAACTTCGTCACCAAGCGGGGCCTGGCGGCGGGCAGGCGCTCGCGCATTGCCTGGACGCAGATCGAGACCGGCTCGGCCATCACCTGGAAGTACCCGAGCGTGGTGCTGCGCGGCGAAGAATCGAACGGCGAGTTCCACTCGATCGCCGTGTCCAACCACTTCCAGCAGGCGGACACCGGCACCAAGATGATCCACCTGGGCAAGAACACCACCAGCCGCATCGTCTCCAAGGGCATCAGCGCGGGCCATGCGCAGAACAGCTACCGCGGGCTGGTGCGGGTCAACGCCGGCGCGGCGGGCGCGCGCAACCACACGCAGTGCGACTCGCTGCTCATAGGCTCAGATTGCGGCGCCCACACCTTTCCCTACGTGGACACCGCGCGCGGCGACGCCGTGGTGGAGCACGAGGCGACGACCACGCGCATCTCCGAGGAGCGGCTGTTCTACTGCCAGCAGCGCGGCATCGACCCGCAGGAGGCCACGGCCCTCATCGTCGGCGGCTTCTGCCAGGCCGTGCTGGAGGAACTGCCCATGGAATTCGCCCTGGAGGCCAAGGCGCTGCTGGCAGTGTCGCTCGAAGGCGCCGTAGGCTGAAATTGATGGAAAACACGCTCTGGCGCTTATCTGGAAAGCGCTGACAGCTATCAAAACAATAGGAACCCACATGAACCACACCCCACCCCTGCTGCAAGTGCGCGACCTGCGCGTGAATGTGGGCGAGCGCACCGTCCTGCACTCGGTCTCGCTGGACGTGCCCGCCGGCCACCTCGTGGTGCTGATGGGCGCCAACGGCAGCGGCAAGAGCACGCTGGGCATGGCGCTGGCCGGGCATCCCAGCTATGCCGTGCAGGGCGGGCAGGCGCTGCTGGACGGGCAGGACCTGCTGCAGATGCCCGCGCACGAGCGCGCCCGCGCGGGGCTCTTCGTCTCCTTCCAGTCGCCGCCCGACGTACCGGGGGTGAAGAACAACCTCTTCATCCGCACGGCCCTGAACGCCATGCACGAGGCGCGAGGCCAGGAGCCGCTGGACGCGTTCGACTTCCTCGCCAGCGCCAAGAAGGCCGCCAAGGAGCTGGGCCTGCCCGAGGCCATGCTGGGCCGCCCGGTGAACGAGGGCTTCTCCGGCGGCGAACGCAAGCGCAACGAGCTTTTGCAGCTGTCGCTGCTCAGGCCGCGCCTGGCGCTGCTCGACGAGATCGACTCCGGCATGGACGTGGACGGCGTGCGCGCCGTCGTGGCCCTGGTGCAGAAGCTGCGGCGCGAGGGCACGGCCTTCATCGTCGTATCGCACTACCTGCAAATGATCGAGCAGCTCGAACCCGACGCCGTGCTGCGCCTGGACCAGGGCTGCATCGCCGAGACGGGCGATCTGGAGCTGGCGCGCGGCATCGCCCGCACCGGGTTCGCGCGCGCGCGTGCCCAAGCGGTGGAGGCCTGAGGCCATGGACAGCGCAAGAGCCGACATCCTCGCCGCGCGCGCCCACCTGCAGCAGCAGGGCTGGATCGCGCGGCGCAGTGAAGCCTTCCACCACCTGCCGCCGCCGCAGCTGGCGCACTGGCTGGGCAGCGCCCAGGAGGACGCCTGCGCGGCGCCCGTCCTGGGCGGGGCGGGCTGGACGCTGCACCCGCTCGGAAGCCACGCGGCCAGCGGCATCCAGGCGCGCTGGCTCGACGCCCAGGACGCCGCCGAGCGCGCGGAGCTCTTCGCGGGCCTGCCCCAGCCCGGCGACGGCGAGGCCGCGCCCTTTGCCTGGGCGCACCGCGCGCTGTGCCGCCTGGGGCTGCGCCTGCGCATAGGCGCCACGCCCGGCAAGGAGCGCGAACCCGTCTGGCTGGAGCTGCGCCACCAGCCGCGCGCGCAGGCCGAGGCGCCCTTGCTGGTGCTGGACGTGGACCCCGGCGTGCGCTGCGTGCTCATCGAGACCCACGAGCGCACCGAGGGCGACTGCCTGCACCCCGTGGCGCAGAACCTGCACGCCCACGTGCGCCTGGGCGCGGGCGCGCAGCTGCAGCACCTGCGCATCGTCAGCCCCGGCGCCGCCGACAGCGTGGCGCACCACATCCACGCCAGCCTGGCCGCGGGCGCACAGTACGCGCAGGCCCTGGTGGCCACCTGCGGCGGCTACCACCTGCAGCGCAGCAGCATCGCGCTGCAGGGCCAGGGCGCGCAGGCGCACGGCGCCGCCCTGGCCCTGGCGGGCTCGCAGCAGATCGACCTGCAGACCTACACCCAGGTGCAGGCCGCGCACACCGTCAGCCAGGCCGAGGCCCTGGTGCTGGCCCAGGGCAGGGCGCACGCCGTGGCCAACGCGCACACGCGCATCGCGCCCGGCTGCGACGAGGCCGGCGTGCGCCAGCGCCTCATGGGCGTGCCGCTGGCGGGCAGCCCGCGCCTGATCCTGCGCCCGCACCTGGAGATCCTGCACGACAACGTGCAGGCGGCGCACGGCGCCACCTGGGGCGCGCTGCCCGAGGACGCGCTGTTCTACGCGCGCCAGCGCGGGCTCGGCGAGGCCTGCGCCCGCGCCCTCATCATCGAGGGCATGGCGCGCGCGCTGCTCGAACGCTGCCTGGGCAGCGAGGAGGAGGGCCTTCTTGCGCAATGGCTGCAGGGCGGCTGGCTTTCGCGCACCATTGGTACGCAATTGCAAGCGAGCGTGGAGGTGCAGCATGGGTGACAAATTGCCTGAACATGTGCTGGCGGGCGCCGCCGGCGACGGCCTGCCCGTGCAGGAGCTGCGCGCGCAGTTCCCCGTGCTGCACCAGAAGATCCACGGCCATCCGCTGGCCTACCTGGACAACGCCGCGACCACGCAGACGCCGCTGGCCGTGCAGCAGGCCGTGCAGCGCTTCGAGCAGCACGACCGCGCCAACATCCACCGCGGCGTGCACAGCCTGAGCCAGCGCGCCACCGACGCCTTCGAGGCGGCGCGCGCCACGCTCAAGCGCTTCGTCGGCGCGGGCGCGGAGCATGAACTGGTGTTCACCAGCGGCACCACCGAGGCGCTGAACCTCGTCGCCCAGGGCCTGTGGGCCGCCGGGCCGGCCAAGGCCTGGCTGCGCGTGGGCGACCGCATCGTCGTGAGCGGCCTGGAGCACCACGCCAACCTCGTGCCCTGGCAGCACGCCGCGCGCATGAGCGGGGCGGAGCTCGCCATCCTGAGGCCTGACGCGCAGGGCCGCGTGCACGTGGACGGCCTGCGCGCGCTGCTCACGCCGCGCACCCGCGTCCTGGCGCTTACCGCCGGGGCCAACGCCACGGGCGAGCGCCCGCCCTACGAGGAGATGCTGGCCATGGCGCGCGCGGCCGGGGCGCTCACCGTGCTCGATGCCGCCCAGGCCGTGGGCCATGCCATGCCCGGCCTGGCGCAGCTCGAATGCGACTTCATGGCCTTCTCGGGCCACAAGATGTACGGCCCCATGGGCACGGGCGCGCTGGCGGGCCGGCGCGCGGCGCTGGAGCTGCTCCATCCCCTGCGCCTGGGCGGCGACATGGTGGAATGGGTCAGCTACGAATCGGCCGGCTGGGCCGCTCTGCCCGCGCGCCTGGAAGGCGGCACGCCCAACGTGGCCGGGGCCGTGGGCCTGGCGGCGGCGGCGCAGTTCATCACGGACGTGGGGCGCGGCGCCATCGACCGGCACCTGCACGCCCTGCGCGCGCAGGCGGTGGCGGGGCTCTCGGCCATCCCGGGCGTGACCGTGCTCGCGCCGCATGCCGCGCAGGCATCGCTGGTGTCCTTCGTGGCCAGGGACGTGCACCCGCACGACATCGGCACCCTGCTCGACGAGCGCGGCATTGCCGTGCGCACCGGCCACCACTGCGCCCAGCCGCTGCTCGACCACCTGGGCCTGGGGCCGACCACGCGCGCCTCGTTCGCCCTGTACAACACCAGCGAGGAGGTCGACCGCCTCGTCGCCGCAGTGGCGCGCGCCATCGAGGTCTTTCAATGAGCAACGCGGAAAACGACCTCTACCAGGAAGTGGTGCTGGAGCACAAGCGCGCGCCGCGCAACTTCGGCCACCTGCAGCAGCCCACGCACCAGGCGCAGGGCACCAACCCCTCGTGCGGCGACCGCATCGCCGTCGAGCTGCAGCTGGCGGGCGACAAGGTGCAGGACATACGCTTCACGGGCCAGGGCTGCGCCATCTGCATGGCCTCCACGTCCATGATGACCGAGGCCGTCAAGGGCCGCGACCTGGCCCATGCCCAGGCGCTGCAGCAGCATTTCCGCGCCGTGCTCACGGGCGAGGAAGACCCGGAGGAAGTCCCCCTGGGCAAGCTCGTGAGCCTGGCGGGCGTGCGCCAGTACCCGAGCCGCATCAAGTGCGCGCTGCTGGGCTGGCATGCCCTCATGCACGCGATCGCGGGCAGCGGCAGCGACCCGGTATCGACCGAGGAGGGCCGGCCATGATGCACCGCCGCCACCGCGAAGACGTGCTGGTGCGCCGCAACGTGATGGCGGAGACCATCCCCAGCGGCCACCCCGTGGAACTGGAGGCCGGGATGCTCGCGCAGATCACCCAGGCGCTGGGCTCGTCCTTCACGCTCCTGGTCGAAGGCCAGCTCATGCGCCTGAAGGGCGCGGACGCCGATGCCATCGGCAAGCAGCCGCCCGAGGCCATGGCCGTGCCCGAGGACCTGCACATCGACGACCTGGAGCCCCTGATCTGGGAGACGCTGCGCACCTGCTATGACCCCGAGATCCCGGTCAACATCGTCGACCTGGGCCTGGTCTACCGCCTGGACTTCGAGCCGCACGACGAGCCCGACAAGGTGCGCGTGGTCATCGACATGACCCTCACCGCTCCCGGCTGCGGCATGGGCGAGGCGATCGCCAACGAGGTCTGCGACAAGGTGCTGGCCCTGCCGCGCGTGGGCGACATCACGGTGAACCTGGTGTTCGACCCGCAATGGGACCGCTCCATGATGAGCGAAGAGGCGCAGCTGGCGCTGGGGCTGTAGCCGGGGCGGATCCAAAGCAAAAGGGGCAGGTGAAAACCTGCCCCTTGCCGTTTGGCCTGGTGCCCCGGGGTCAGCCGCAGCAGGCGCCGCCGGAGCAGCAGGAATCTTCCGCCTGCGCGGTGGCCTTCTTGGTGACCTCGATCTGCCACAGGTCGGGGCCCGACTGCAGGTAGGTCCACTGGAACTGGCCGGGCGCGCGGCCCTCGAGCTGCATGTGCAGCGGCACGGGGTCGTGGTCGTTGACGATCTGCAGGGACTGGCCGGCGGCGAGCGCGTCCAGTTGGCCGAAGATGCGTGCGTGGCGCTCGAAGGGGGCGATGGTGCGCACGTCGATCACGGAAGCTGCGTTGCTCATGGGGTTCAACCTTTCAAGGGGGGGAGGAGGAAAACGGGGGGAAGCGGGGGGCTCAGCCGTCCTTGCCGTCCAGGCGCGTGCGCGTGAGCCAGGGGGTGTAGATGAACAGGTAGATGGCGAAGGCGATGGCCCACAGGCAGGCCGCGCCCTCCAGGGCGTAGGCGTACCAGCCCGGCTGCACGGCGGGCACCAGCACGCGCAGCACGGCGGCCGCCATCACCAGGGCGTAGGCCGCGACCTCGCCGCGCGAGGCCTGCAGCGGCCGGCCGGTGTGGCCGCGCGCTGTGCGCGTGACCATGCCGATGATCAGGCCGCCGATCACGCCCACGGCGAGGGCATGCACCGCCAGCGACGGGTTGACCCAGCCCAGCTGCGCGAGCGCCAGAAGGGCGAAGCCGACCGGCAGCCAGGCGTAGGAGGCATGCAGGATCCACAGGATGGGCCGCTTGAGCGTGACCCGCGGGTGCCACATCCACAGCCGCGCGGCGTGCAGCACGGCGGCGGCCAGGCTGGCCACCAGCACCAGGGGCGCGGGCGTGGGCAGCACCCACAGCGCCAGGGCGATGGCCGTGACGGCCAGCAGCGTGAGCTCGAACCTGCGCGGCACGTTGATCACCAGGCCGGGCGTCACGTTCTTGGTGAACATGGGCACGACGCGGCCGGTCATCACGCACACCACCATGATGATGAGCGCGAGCTCGGCATACAGGGCCGCGACGGCGGGCACGGCGATGGCGCCCAGCACCGACAGGTGGAACGCCAGGTTGGCCATCGCCATGAGCACCAGCAGCGAGATCAGCGGGATGTTGCGCTTGTTGCCGGCCTTGAGCAGCACGCGCAGCAGGATGGCCGCGGCCGCCGGCAGCAGCGCCATGTCCAGCGCCGCGAAGACGGGGTAGGGCGCCACGAGCGCCGCCACGCGCGCCGCCAGCCAGAGCAGGATCAGCGAGCCCAGCAGCGGGCCGCGCGCGGTTTCCAGCCCCGTCCAGGCCTTGACGGCCGTGAGCAGGAAGCCCACCACCACGCCCGCGGCGAAGCCGAACAGCATTTCATGGCCGTGCCACAGCAGCGGCGGCATTTCCAGCTGCATCTGGATGCGGCCCAGGAAGATGGCGATCCACAGCGGCACCGACAGGCAGGCCAGCAGGGCCGTGCCCAGGTAGAAGGGCCGGAAGCCCAGGCGCAACAGCGGCCAGCCCTTGAGCGGGGCGGCGGGCTGGGCCTTGTCGGAGATGGACATGAGCGGGGGCAGTGGCTGGGGCATGGCCTGTGAATTCGAGGTGGGGGCATCGCCCGATAAGATTCATTTTATATGAACATTATTACGAAGGCAGCAGCAGTCCGGCCGAAAGGCAGGTTTTTCGCCTGTATCGATCAATCCATCGGCAGGGCCTGGGCGCACGCATGGGCGCTGGACCAGGCCCACTGGAAGTTGTAGCCGCCGAGCCAGCCGGTGATGTCCACCACCTCGCCGATGAAGTACAGGCCCGGCTGGGCCCTGCACTCCATGGTCTGCTGCGACAGGGCGCGCGTGTCCACGCCGCCCAGCGTGACCTCGGCTTTCCTGTAGCCCTCGGTGCCGGTGGGCGTGAGCCGCCAGTGTGCGAGCTGCGCGGCCAGGCGCGCCAGGGCCTTGTCGCTGGCTTCGTTGATGGGGCGCTGCCAGTCGGCGTCGGTGCTGGCCCAGGCGTCGGCCAGGCGGCCGGGCACCAGGGTGGCGAGCTCGTTGGCGACGCGCTTCCTGGAGCGCGCCTTGGCCTGCGCCAGCGCGGCGGGCAGGTCGATGCCCGGCGCAAGGTCGATGTCGATCGGCGCGCCGTCCTGCCAGTAGCTCGATATCTGCAGCACCGCCGGCCCCGACAGGCCCCGGTGGGTGAACAGCAGGTCTTCGTGGAAGACCGTGCGCTCCTTCCCGGCGCCGGTGCCTATCTCCACCGGCAGGGCCAGGCCCGCCAGCCGCGCGTAGGGTGCCCAGTCCGCGCCGTCGAAGGTCAGCGGCACCAGGCCGGGGCGTTGCGGCACCAGCGGCAGGCCGAACTGCCGGGCGATCCGGTAGCCGAAGTCGCTCGCGCCGATCTTGTGGATGGACAGCCCGCCCGTGGCGACGACCAGGCTGCGCGCCTGCACGGGGCCGCGGTCGGTATCGATTTGATAGCTGCCGGCGCCCGTCCCCTGGGCACCAGGGGCCGAAAAGGCTATTTTTTCCACGCCGCAGGGCTGCCAGCGCCGGACCCGGCCGTCGTCGCATTCGGCCAGCAGCATGGCGATGATGTCCTCGGCCGAGCGGTCGGCGAACAACTGGCCCTTGTGCTTTTCATGGAACGCGATGCCGTGCCGCTGCACCAGCGCGATGAAGTCCTGCGGGGTGTAGCGCGAGAGGGCGGAGCGACAGAACTGCGGGTTCTGCCCCAGGAAGTGGCGCTGCGGCGCGCGCGGGTCCAGGTCGCGGTTGGTGAAGTTGCAGCGCCCGCCGCCCGAGATGCGGATCTTCTCGGCCACCTTCTCCGCATGGTCGACGAGCAGCACCCTGAGCCCGCGCTGGCCCGCCTGCGCGGCACAGAACAGGCCGGCGGCGCCGGCGCCGATGATGACGGCGTCAAAGAACGGTGTGGACACGGGGCGGCTATCCTGGCGGGCAAAGCCTGCGATTGTCGCGCAGCCGCGGGGGCGGCTTTCTACAATGCCCCGGATGAACCTGCCCGCCCACCAGCTCAGCATGACCGTGCTCATGTCGCCCGACATGGCCAACTTCTCCGGCAACGTCCACGGCGGCGCCATCCTCAAGCTGCTCGACCAGGTGGCGTATGCCTGCGCCAGCCGCTATTCGGGCCGCTACGTGGTCACGCTCAGCGTGGACCAGGTGACGTTCCTGCAGCCCATCCACGTGGGCGAGCTCGTGACCTTCCTGGCCAGCGTCAACCACACGGGCAAGTCGTCGATGGAGATCGGCATCAAGGTGGTGGCCGAGGACATACGCACCCAGGTCGTGCGGCACGTGAACAGCTGCTTCTTCTCGATGGTGGCGGTGGACGATGCGGGCAGGTCCACGCCCGTGCCGCCGCTCGCGCCCACGGGCCACGACGGGCGCCGCCGCTGGGAGGCCGCGCTGCTGCGCAAGGCGCTGCGCCGGGAGCAGGCCCAGCGTTTCGAGGAGATCCGCCAGGCGGGGCAGGCCGGTGCGGGCGGCTGATCAGGCCGGGCGCGCCCCGGCTTGCGCGGCATGGATGCCGCGCACCACGTCGCCGATCACGATCACCGAGGGACTCGCGAGCCGCTCGCGCGCTATCGTGTCCTGCAGCGCGCCCAGCGTGGTGACCGCGTGGCGCTGCTGCGGCAGGCTCACGTGCTGGATCACGGCCGCCGGCGTGTGCGCGGGCAGGGCGTCGAGCAGCTCGCGCTGGATGCGGGCGCAGCTGGCGATGCCCATGTAGATCACGAGCGTGAGGCGCGCATCGCGCGCCGTGGCGCCGAGCCGGCGCCAGTCGGTGCCGGCTTCTCCGGGGTGGTTGTGGCCGGTGACGAAGACCACGCCATGGGCGTACCGGCGGTCCGTGAGCGGCGCGCCCAGCAGCGTCATGCCGGCCAGGCCCGCCGTGATGCCGTTGACCACCTGCACGGCGATGCCCGCGCCGACCAGGTGCTGCACCTCCTCGCCGCCGCGGCCGAAGATGAAGGGGTCGCCCCCCTTGAGGCGCACCACGGTCTCGCCCTCGCGCACGGCCGCGACCATGAGTTCCTCGATATGCGCCTGGGGCGTGCTCCTGCAGCCGCCGCGCTTGCCCACGTACACGACGCGCGTGCCGGGCGGGGCCAGGGCCAGGATGGCGTCGCTCACCAGGTCGTCCACCAGCAGCACGGTGGCCGCCTGGATGGCCTTGAGCGCCTTGATGGTGAGCAGCTCCGGGTCGCCCGGGCCGGCGCCCACCAGGGTGCAGCTGCCGTTTGTGGGCGGGGCCGTCATGGCCGGCCCCGCGCCGTGATCTGTCGGCTCAGCCGCACGATGTGCCGCACCTGCTGCTGCAGCGGCGCAGGCACGGGGGCCTGGCCCGCGAGCACGCGGCGCGTGTAGGCCGCGGTGCTGGCCACGTCGATCTCGGCCGGCAGGCCCGGCACCTCGTCGGCCGTGCCGGGCTGCTGCTCCTGCAGCAGCTGGTGCGCGCCGGCCACGAAGGCGTCGTAGCGCGGCTGGCGGCGCGGGTCGGCCGCCACCTCGCCCTCCAGCCCGCGCGAGAGCAGCGCATGCGCGCCCAGCGCGCCGAAGGTGGCGCCCAGCAGCTCGAAATACTCCGGGTGGGTGTAGCTGGCCACCACCAGCGCCGGGCCCGCGCAGGGGGCGACCAGCTTGGCCACGCTGTGGCCGGGGGTGCGCAGGCCTATCGCCTCGCGCACCGACAAGAGGCGCGCCAGGCCCGGCAGCAGCGCCGCGGTGGATATGTGCGCCACGCTGCCGGGTGCTATTTCTTCGGGAGCTGCCAGCGCAGGGATGTCGAGCGCTTCGAGCACATCGGACGCCAGGACCCGGCGCGCCTCGGTGCGCATGCCGTGCAGCAGCACGCTCTGGCCCTCGCGCGCCAGCAGCAGGGCCAGCAGCGGCGTGAGCACGGGCAGCCTGCGCGCGCCGTTGTAGCTGGGCAGCACGATGAGCGGCCGCCCATCCGAGCAGGCGGGGAAGGCGGCGATGCGCGCGTACACCGCGTCCAGGAAGCCGCACATCTCGTCCACGGTCTCGCCCTTGATGCGCATGGCCACGCAGAAGGCGCCGACCTCCAGGTCGCTCGCCCGGCCGTCGAGCACCTGGCCGAACAGGTCGGCGGCCTGGGTGCGGTCCAAAGCCTTGGCGCCGCGCGCGCCGCGGCCTATTTCCTTGATGTAGTGGCTGATGCCCATGGTGTAGCGTGGGGATGAGAGAAGCTGCGCCGATTGTCCGGCATGTTCCGGCCGGCCGCTGTTTCAGCCCGATGCGCGCGCCGGGCCGCATGGACGGCGTCCCCGGGGTCTGGCCGGACAATCCCCCGGGGGCGGGAAGGCAGCAACCTCGCAGCAGCTGGTTCAGGAGCTTTCCGGGGCAGCGGCATCCCCGGCCCACTGCCCGCCCAGCACCTTGTAGAGCGTGACGCGGTTGACCTGCTCGGCCAGCTGCAGCGCGATCTGCGCCTGCTGCGCCGCGTACAGCGAGCGCTGCGCATCGAGCACCGTGAGGTAGTTGTCGGCCCCCAGGCGAAAGCGCGCGTCGGACAGTTCCAGCGCGCGCTCGCTGGCCTGCACCAGCGAGCGCTGGGCGCTCAGGCGCTCGTCCAGCGTGGCGCGTTCGGCCAGCGTGTCGGCGACCTCGCGGAAGGCCGTCTGTATGGCCTTCTCGTACTGGGCCAGCGCGGTGTCGCGCGCGACCTCGGCCACGCGCAGGTTGGCCTGGTTGCGCCCGGCGTCGAAGATCGGCAGGCGGATCTGGGGCGCGAACGTCCAGGTGCCGTTGCCCGCGCCGAACAGGCCCGACAGCGCGTTGCTGGCCGTGCCCACCGATGCCGTGAGCGTGATGGACGGGAAGAAGGCCGCGCGCGCCGCGCCTATGCTGGCGTAGCTGCCGCGCAGCGCATGCTCGGCCGCGCGCAGGTCCGGCCGGTGCAGCAGCACGCTGGAGGGCAGGTCTGCCGCGACGCCCAGCAGCGCCGTGGCGGGCGCCGGGGGCGGGAGCAGCGCGGGAATCTTGCCCGCGCCGGGCAGGACGGACGCCACGCTGGCGGGCAGCAGCGCATCGGGCACGCTCGTGCCCGCCAGCAGCGCGAGAACGTTGCGGTCGCGCGCGACCTGCGATGCGAAGGCGGCCGCGTCCACGCGCGCGGTGTCGGCGCTCGACTGGGCCTGCGCCAGGGCCAGGGCCGACGTGGCGCCCAGCTCGAAGCTGCGGCGCGTGAGGTCCAGCGCCTGCTGGCGCGTGCGCAGGGTCTCGCGCGCCAGCTGCAGGCGGCGGGCGTCGGCGTCGAGCGTGAGCCAGGCGTTCATGACCTCGGCCACCAGGCTCAGCTGCACGCTGCGGCGGTTCTCGGCCACGCGGAAGAATTCCTGCAGCGCTGCGTCGTTCAGGCTGCGCACGCGCCCGAAGAAGTCGATCTCGTAGCTGCTGAAGCCGAGCTGGGCGCTGTACTGGCCCGTGGTGTTGGGGCGCCCGGCGGTGGTCAGGTCATCGGCCGTGCGGCTGCGGGCGCCGGCGCCCGTGGCGTTCACGGCGGGGAAGAGGGCGGAGCGCTCTATGCCGTACTGCGCGCGCGCGCGCTCGATGGCCAGCGCCGCCACGCGCAGGTCGCGGTTGTGGACCAGCGCGAGGGCCACCACCTCGCGCAGGCGCGGCTCCTGCACGAAGTCGCTCCAGGGCTGGGAGCCGGCCCCGGTCACGTGCAGCGTGGCCTCGCGCGCCGGGTCCGGCGCCTGCGCGGCAATGGGCGGCTGCGCGGCGCCCATGGTGGGCGGCACGGGCAGGGCGGGGGCCTGGTAGTCGGGCGCGAGCGAGGTGCAGGCCGCCAGCGCCAGCGGTGCGGCCAGCAGGGCGCGGCGGGGGATCATGGCGCGGCCTCCGGCTGGGGTGTGTGCGCGGGCGCGCCGCGCGAGGTGAACAGGCGCCGCACGATCAGGAAGAACACGGGCACGAAGAAGATGCCCAGCAGCGTGGAGAACACCATGCCGCCGAGCACGGCGGTGCCAATGGCCCGGCGCCCGCCCGCACCGGCGCCGGTGCCGATGGCCAGCGGCAGCACGCCGAAGCCGAAGGCCAGCGAGGTCATAAGGATGGGCCGCAGGCGCAGGCGCACGGCCTCGACGGTGGCGTCGATCAGGCTGCGCCCGCGCTCCTGCAGCTGCACGGCGAACTCCACGATCAGGATGGCGTTCTTCGAGGCCAGGCCCACGGTGGTCAGCAGCCCGACCTGGAAGTACACGTCGTTGGCCATGCCGCGCCCGTAGGTGGCGGCCAGCGCCCCGATCACGCCCAGCGGCACGGCCAGCATGACGGAGAAGGGCACGCTCCAGCTCTCGTACAGCGCGGCCAGGCACAGGAACACGAACAGGATGGAGACGGCGTACAGCATGGGCGCCTGCGAACCCGACTGGCGCTCCTGCAGCGAGGCGCCCGTCCACTCGAAGCCGATGCCGGGCGGCATGGTGGCCATGATGCGCTCCACGGCGGCCATGGCGTCGCCCGAGCTCGCGCCGGGCGGCGTGTTGGCCTGCATTTCCAGCGCCGGGCTGCCGTTGTAGCGCATGAGCTGCGGCGAGCCGTTGCCCCAGCTGGTGGTGGCGAAGGCCGAGAAGCGCACCATCTGCCCGTCGCGGTTGCGCACCGACCATTGGGCGATGTCCTGCGGCAGCATGCGCGAGGGCGCGTCGCCCTGGATGTAGACGCGCTTGACGCGGCCGTAGTGCACGAAGTCGTTCACGTAGGTGCCGCCCAGCGCGCTGGAGAGCACGCCGTTGATGTCGGCCACCGACACGCCGAGCGCGGCGGCCTTGCGGTCGTCGATCTCCACCTTGAGTTCGGACGTGTCGTCGAAGCCCGTGGTGCGCATGTTGATGATGGCGGGCTCCTTGCGCGAGGCGGCGATCACGTCGTTCATGGCCTTCATCAGCGCATCGTGGCCCAGGCCGTTCAGGTCCTTGAGCACGAAGTTGATGCCCGCGCTCGATCCCAGGCCGCGCACGGCCGGCGGCAGCGTGACGAAGACGCGCGCGTCGCGGATGCTGGCCAGGTCCCTGGTGGCCTGGTTGGCGATGGCCTCGGCCGACTGGCCGGGCAGGGGCCGCTTGTCCCAGGGCGTGAGGCGCACCCACATGTTGCCCGAGCTCTGGTTGCCGTTGTTGCCCAGGATGGCGTTGGTGCTGAAGACCTCGGGCTTGTCCTTGAAGTACAGGCGTATCTGGTCCATCACCTCCATCAGGCGCGCGTCGGTCGCGCCCGAGGGCAGCGTGACGGTGACCCCGACGAAGCCCTGGTCCTCGTTGGGCAGGAACGAGGTGGGCAGGCGGTGGAACATGAAGGCCACCGCCGCCAGCACCGCGCCGAACAGCACCATCATGCGGCCCGTGCGGCGCAGCAGCCGCGCCACCGTGCCCTGGTAGCGCGTGGCGCTGCGGTCGAAGTGGTGGTTGAACCAGAGGAAGAAGCGGTCGACCCAGCCCAGCGGGCCGCGCCGCACCGTGCGCTCGTGCGCCATGGGCTTGAGCAGCGACGCGCACAGCGCCGGCGTGAGCGTGAGCGCCACGAACACCGACAGCCCCATGGCCGCGACGATGGTGATCGAGAACTGCCGGTAGATCACGCCCACCGAGCCCGCGAAGAACGCCATGGGCACGAACACGGCCGACAGCGTGAGGCCGATGCCCACGAGCGCGGGCGTGATCTCCTTCATGGACTTGCGCGTGGCCTCCTTCGGGGGCAGGCCCTGCTCGCCCATCACGCGCTCGACGTTCTCGACCACCACGATGGCGTCGTCCACCAGCAGGCCGATGGCCAGCACCAGCGCGAACATGGTCAGCATGTTGATCGAGTAGCCCATGGCCGAGAGCACGCCCAGCGTGCCCAGCAGCACCACGGGCACGGCGATCGCCGGGATCAGCGTGGCGCGGAAGTTCTGCAGGAAGAGGAACATCACCAGCGTCACGAGCACCATGGCCTCGCCCAGCGTCTTGATCACCTCCTTGATCGAGGCGCGCACGAAGGGCGTGGTGTCCGAGCTCACGAAGCCCGTGATGCCGTCGGGGAAGTAGGGCGCGAGCTCGGCGATCTTCCTGGCCACCGCGTCGGCCACCTGCATGGCGTTGGCGCCGTCGGCCAGCACGATGCCGAGGCCCGCGCCGGGCTGGCCGTTGAGGATGGAGCGCACTGTGAGCGAGTCGGCCGCGAGCTCCACGCGCGCCACGTCGGCCATGGTGACCACCGAGCCGTCGGGCGCGGACTTGAGCACGATGTCCTTGAACTCCTGCACCGTTTGCAGCTTGGAGCGCGCGGTGACCGTGGCGTTGAGCATCTGCCCCGGCACCGCGGGCAGTTGCCCGAGCTGCCCGGCCGAGACCTGCGCGTTCTGCGCGTTGAGCGCGTTCACGAGGTCCGACGGCATGAGTGCGTACTTCTCCATGAGCGCCGGGTCCATCCAGATGCGCATGGCGTAGTTGGTGCCGAACACGGTCACGTCGCCCACGCCGTCCACGCGCGCGATCACGTCCACCACGTTGCTGGTCAGGTAGTCGCCTATGGTCACCTGCGACACGTTCGGGTCGGGCGAGGTGAACACGTAGGTCACGAGGTAGTCCTGCCCGCCCTTGTTCACGAACACGCCGCGGCTCTTCACGGCGTCGGGCAGGCGGTTCATCGCGCCCTGCAGCTTGTTCTGCGCCTGCACCTGGGCCACGTCGATGTTGGCGCCGGGCGCGAAGGTGAGCGTGGTGCGCGAGCGGCCCGCCGAGTCGCTCGTGGAGCTCATGTAGAGCAGCCTGTCCAGGCCCTTGAGTTGCTGCTCGATCACCTGGGTGACGGAGTTCTCCACCGTCTCGGCCGAGGCGCCGGTGTAGGTGGTGTTGAGGGTCACGCGCGGCGGCGCGATCTCGGGGTACATCTCCAGCGGCAGCGTGAGAATGGACAGCCCGCCCGCGAGCATGATGACGATGGACAGCACCCATGCGAAGACGGGGCGGTTGATGAAGAACTGCGCCATGGCGGCTCCTCAGGGCTGGGGCGCGGGCTGGGAGGCCTGGGCCGCCGCGCCCTGCCGCGCCTTGGGCGCCCAGGGCACGGGGCGCACGGTGTCTCCGGGGCGCGCGCGCTGCGCGCCGTCCACCAGGATGCGCTCGCCGGCGGCCAGGCCCGAGAGCACCTCCCAGCGGTTGCCCACGGCCGCGCCGGTCGCGATGCGGCGGCGCTCGACCTTGTCCTCGGGCGTGACGACCAGCACGCTCGGGTTGCCCGCGGGGTCGCGCGTCACAGCCTGCTGCGGGGCGAGCAGGGTCTGCTCGTTCACGCCCGCCTCCAGCACGGCGCGCACGTACATGCCGGGCATCAGCAGCCCGTCGGGGTTGGGCACCACGGCGCGCAGCGTGACCGCGCCCGTGGCCGGGTTTACCTGCACGCCGCTGAAGCGCAGCACGGCCTCCTGCGCGTAGGTGCTGCCATCGTCGAGCTTGATGGCCACGCGCGCGTCACTCTTGCCCTCGCGCTTGAAGCGGCCGGCGGCCAGGTCGCCCTTGAGGCGCAGCACCTCGCTGCTCGACTGCGTCACGTCCACGTAGAGCGGATCGATCTGCGACACCGTGGTCAGCGCCGCCGCCTGGTTGGCCGTGACCAGCGCGCCCGGCGTGACCGCCGAGGTGGTGGTCAGCCCCGCGATGGGCGACTTGATGCGCGTGTAGCCCAGGTTGATGCGCGCCGCCTCGACGGCGGCGGCGGCCACGCCCGCGTCGGCCTGCGCCTGCGCCACCGCGGCCTGGCTGTCGTCGTACACCTGCCGGCTGACGGCGTCGATCTTCACCAGCTCGGCATTGCGCCGGGCGTTGGTCTGGGCCGTGTTCAGCGTGGCGCGTGCCTTGGAGAGCTGTGCCTGGGCGCTGGCCAGCGCCACCTCGTAGGGCGCGGGGTCGAGCTGGTAGAGCACCTGGCCGGCCGCCACGCGCGCGCCTTCGGTGAACAGGCGCTTTTGCACGATGCCGCCGACCTGCGGGCGGATCTCGGCCGAGAGGAAGGCCGTGGTGCGGCCCGGCAGCTCGGTGGTCACCACCTGGCGCTCGGGCTGCAGCGTGACCACGCCGACCTCGGGCGGCTGGTCCGCGGCGGCAGGCTTGGCGTTCTTGTCGCCGCAGGCGGCGAGCAGCAGGGACAGCGCCAGCACGCAGGCCAGGCTGGGTAAGGGAACGGTGCGCGGCGGAGAAGCGGGGACCAGGGCAGGGCTGTCGCAGATCGCGGAGGTCATGGGTGCGGAACGCAGTGGGTCTCGGTGGGGCCGGCAGGGGCGGGGCGTCGAGCGGGCCGGCCCCGGCCAGACACAGAATGTCGCACATCGGTGCCAAGGCTGCTCCCCAGGGCGTATCTCTTCATTTTTCTTTACATTCTCCAGGGTTGGCGTCCCAGGCCACGGGGTGGCTCCGCGCCATGGAGGCCGTGCGCGGCACGCACCGGTAATTTTAATAAGAAGTGCATATGGCGCTTATGGGGTAAGCGCCAATAGCTATCAAATTTGATGAATGGCTGCACTGCGATTGTCAACTTCGGTTGCGGGCAGGGACATGTCCCGCGCGGCGGACGCGGTCCGTCATACCATGCGGGCGTGCGGCCCGTGCGCGCCGCCCCCACCGTTGGAAGGAATCCGCGACCATGAACACCCCTGACACCACGCCGCTGCTGGCCGAGCAGCTGATGCAGCAACTGCAGGGCGCGCCCCTGCAGGACATCTCCCGGCAACTGGGCGCCGGCCACGCCGAAACGCAAAGCGCCGTGGCCATGGCGCTGCCGATGCTGCTGGGCGCCCTGGGCCGCAACGCGCAGGATGCGCAGGGCGCCGAGTCCCTGTTCGGCGCGCTGCAGCGCGACCACATGCCTGCCGTGCCCCAGCAGGCGATGGGCCTGGGCGGCATGGACCTGGGAGGACTGCTGGGCTCCCTGCTCGGTGGCGGTGCGCCGTCTGGCGCGGCCCCGGGCGGCGATGCCGGCGCGGCCATCCTGGGCCATATCTTTGGCGGCGCACGCGAGCGGGCCGAGTCCGCCCTGGGCCAGAGCACGGGCCAGGGGGTGGATGCGGGCCGGCTGCTGCAGATGCTGGCGCCCATCGTCATGTCCTTCCTGGCGCAGCGCGTGAATTCCGGCGGCATGGACGCGGGCGGCCTCGGCCAGATGCTCGGCCAGGAGCGCGCCCAGGCCCAGCGCTCGGGCATGCCGGGCGGCGACCTGCTGGGCAGCCTGCTGGACCAGGATGGCGACGGCCAGGTGGGGCTGGGGGATTTGGTCAAGATCGGTGCCAACCTGCTGGGCGGGCGGCGCTGAGCGGTATCCGTTTGCATCTCGGCATCGGTTCGGCGGGCACTTTCGGCTAAGCTTTCGCTTCACACTTCACAGCCTGGGAGGCCGCCATGACAACCGTTGCAGAAATCCTCAAGTCCAAGCCCGACGCGCAGGTGCACTGCGTCGCGCCATCGGACACTGTGCTCGCCGCCCTGCGGCTCATGGCCGAGAAGCACATCGGCGCGCTGCTGGTCATGGAGGGCGAGCAGATCGCGGGCATCTTCACCGAGCGCGACTACGCCCGCAAGGTGGTGCTGCTCGGCCGCGCATCGGTCGACACGCCCGTGCGCGAGGTCATGACGCGCGCGGTGCGCTTCGTGCACCCCTCGCACAGCGCCGAGCAGTGCATGGCCCTGATGACGGAAAACCGCCTGCGCCACCTGCCCGTGGTGGACGAGGGGCGCGTGGCGGGGCTGGTGTCCATCGGCGACCTGGTCAAGAGCGTGATCTCCGAGCAGCAGTTCATCATCACCGAGATGGAGCGCTACATCACGGGCGCACGCTGAGCCCCGGACTACGCGCATCCATCCGTATTACGGGGGGCAGCGCGTGGGGAAATCATTCGATGACAGGCCCTACACTCGCAGGCATGAGTCTGCTGATCCTGGGCATCGAATCCTCCTGCGACGAAACCGGCGTGGCCCTTGTGCGCGGGCAGGGCGGCGATGCCGTTCCCACGCTGCTCGCGCATGCGCTGCACAGCCAGATCGATATGCACCAGGCCTATGGCGGCGTGGTGCCCGAGCTGGCCAGCCGCGACCACATCCGCCGCGTGCTGCCGCTGACCGAGACGGTGCTGAAGGAGTCCGGCCAGCGCCTGGCCGACGTGGACGTGGTGGCCTACACGCGCGGGCCGGGCCTGGCGGGCGCGCTGCTGGTGGGCGCGGGCGTGGCCTGCGCCCTGGGGGCCGCGCTCGACAGGCCCGTGCTGGGCGTGCACCACCTCGAAGGCCATCTGCTGTCGCCCTTCCTGAGCAGTGATCCGCCCGAGTTCCCCTTCGTCGCGCTGCTGGTCTCGGGCGGGCATACCCAGCTCATGCGCGTGGACGGCGTGGGCCGCTACGAGATCCTGGGCGAGACCATAGACGACGCGGCCGGCGAGGCCTTCGACAAGTCGGCCAAGCTCATGGGCCTGGGCTACCCCGGCGGGCCGGCGCTGTCGCGCCTGGCGGAGCAGGGCGACGCCAAGGCCTTCAAACTGCCGCGGCCGCTGCTGCACAGCGGCGACCTGGATTTCTCCTTCGCCGGGCTCAAGACCGCCGTGCTCACACAGGCGAAGAAGCTGGGCGACGAACTGGCGGCGCGCAAGGCCGACCTGGCCGCGAGCACGCAGGCCGCCATCGTCGAGGTGCTGGTCAGGAAGACCCTGGCGGCCATCGACCAGACCGGCATGCGGCGCGTGGTGGTGGCCGGCGGCGTGGGCGCCAACCGGCTGCTGCGCGCGCAGCTCGACGCCGCCTGCGCAGCGCGCCGGGTGCGCGTGCACTACCCCGAGCTGCACCTGTGCACCGACAACGGCGCCATGATCGCCATGGCCGCGGCCATGCGGCTGCAGTCGGGCCAGCAGCAGGCCAACCGCGACTACGCATTCGACGTGAAGCCGCGCTGGCCGCTGGACGCGATCGCGGCCTGACCTTTACAAAAGTTCATCCCGCGCTGGCGGGGGCGACAAACGGTGTTGTAACAATGCGCAGCATGCTGCCTGCCCCGCCTTCCTCCGATCCTTCCGACTCTTCCCGCCCATGGCCCGCGCCGCGCCTGTGCGCGCCGCTGCTCGCGGCCCTGGTGCTGGCCGGCTGCGCCACGCGCCTGCCACCGGCGCCGGACGACAGCGTGCCGGTGCCCGGCGCCTGGGCCGGCCAGGCCGCGGCGCCGGCTGCGCGGCCCGCGGACGACCTCACCCAATGGTGGCAGCAGCTGGGCGATGCGCAGCTCACGGGCCTGATCACGCAGGCGCTGCAGGCCCACACCAGCATGCGCAGCGCCCGCGCGGCCGTGCAGCAGGCGCGCGCGCAGCGCGACGTGCAGGCGGCGGGGCTGCTGCCGTCGCTGGACGCCTCGGGGTCGGCGCAGCGCAGCCGCAGCAACGGCGCCACGGGCAACAGCTTCCAGCTGGGGCTGGACGCGAGCTGGGAACCCGACCTGTTCGGCCGCATCGCGAGCGGTGTGCGCGCCGGCGAGGCCGACCTGCTGGCGGCCGAGGCGGGCGTGGCCGCCGCCCAGGTGGCGCTGGCGGCCGAGGTGGCCGTGAACTACGTCAGCCTGCGCAGCCAGCAGCAGCGCCTGCAGATCGCCGAGAGCAACCTGGCGGCGCAGCGCGAGACGGCGCAGATCACGCAGTGGCGCGTGCAGGCGGGGCTGGCGAGCTCAGTGGCCGAGCAGCAGGCGCGCACCATCGTGGAGCAGACCGCGGCCCAGCTGCCCACGCTGCAGGCCGGCATCGCCCAGGCGCGCCATGCGCTGGCCGTGCTCACCGGCCGTCCACCCGCGGCGCTGGATCAGGAACTGGCCGCCAGCGCGCCCGTGCCGCAGCCGTCCGCCGAACTGGCGCTGGCCTTTCCCGCCGATACGCTGCGCCAGCGCCCCGACGTGCGCCAGGCCGAGCAGCGCGTGCGCGCCGCCTGGGAGCGCGTGGCGCAGGCCGAGACCCAGCGCCTGCCCAGCCTGCGCATAGGCGGCACGCTGGGGCTGAGCGCGCTGTCCCTGGGCGCGCTCACGGGCGGTGGCACCACGGCGGCCTCGCTGCTGGCCAGCGTGTCGCTGCCCGTGTTCGACGGCGGCGCGCTGCGCGCCCAGGTGCGCGTACAGGAGGCGGCGCTGGAGCAGGCGCGCGCGAGCTACGAGGCGGCGGTGCTGGGCGCGCTCCAGGACGTGGAGGACGCCCTGGTGGCGCTGCGGGGCGACCGCGATCGGCTCGCGCGCCTGGAGGCCGCGGCCGAGGCGGCGGGCAACGCGGCGCTGCTGGCGCAGCACCAGTACGCCAGCGGCCTGGTGGATTTCCAGACGGTGCTGGACACGCAGCGCACGCTGCTGACGACGCAGGACGGCGTGGCCAGCACGGTGGCCAGCGCGAGCACCAACCACGTGCGCCTGTACAAGGCGCTGGGCGGCGGCTGGCAGGCCCCCAGGGAGGCAGGGCCTCAAGGACAGGAACCATGACAGAGAAACGAACGACCAACTCCGCCGCGCCGGCCGCGCAGGACCTGCAGTCTCTCCTGGGCGACGGCCTGGGCCGGCGCTGGTGGCAGAGCATCACCCTCTGGCTCGCAGCGCTGGCGCTGGCGGCCGCGGCCGGCGGCTGGTGGTACTGGCAGGCCGGCCAGCGCGCCAAGGCCGCGCCGCGCTACGTCACGCAGCCGGTGCAGCGCGGCCAGGTCAAGCTGACCGTGGCCGCCAACGGCACGCTGCAGCCCACGCGCTCGGTGAACATCGGCAGCGAGCTCTCGGGCACGGTGCGCCGCGTGCTGGTGGACGTGAACGATATCGTCAAGAAGGGCCAGGTGCTGGTGGAGCTGGACACCACCAAGCTCGAAGCGCAGGTGCTGCGCTCGCGCGCCTCCGTGGCGTCGGCGCAGGCGCGCCTGGCGCAGGCCGGGGCCACCGTCAAGGAAGCGCGCGCGAGCCTGGCGCGGCTGGAGGAAGTGGCGCGCCTGTCCGGCGGCAAGGTGCCCTCGGCGGCGGAACTGGACGCGGGCCGCGCCGCCTACGACCGGGCCCAGGCCGACGAGGCCAGCGCCCGCGCCAGCGTGGAGGACGCCCGGGCCGCCCTGGCCACCGACGAGACCAATGTCACCAAGGCCTCGATCCGCTCTCCCATCGACGGCGTGGTGCTGTCGCGCGCGGTGGAGCCGGGCAACGCCGTGGCCGCGTCGCTGCAGGCCGTGACCCTGCTCACGCTGGCCGAGGACCTGGCCCGCCTGCGCCTGGAGGTGAACGTGGACGAGGCCGACGTGGGCTCCGTCCAGCCGGGCCAGAAGGCCAGCTTCACCGTGAGCGCCTACCCCTCGCGGCCCTATCCCGCGCGCATCACGCGCGTGGCCTTCGGCTCCACCAAGACCGACAACGTGGTGACCTACATCACCTACCTGGAGGTGGACAACGCCGACCTGAGCCTGCGCCCCGGCATGACGGCCGCGGCCACCATCACCTCCACCGAGCGCGACGGCGTGCTCACCGTGCCCAACACCGCCCTGCGCTTCACGCCCATGGGCGCGGCCGGCGACGATGCCCCGCGGACGCCGGCACCGGCGGCCAGCGGCAGCAGGGCGGGCGGCGGCATCATGGGCCAGCTCATGCCGCGCATGCCGCACCCGGCGGGCCAGCGCCGCAGCGCCGATGACGGCAGCGGCAAGGGCGGCGCCGGGCTGCGCCGGATCTGGGTGCTCGAGGACGGCGCTCCCAGGGCCGTGCGCGTCAAGGTGGGCATCAGCGACGGCCGCGTGACCGAGGTCGAGGGCGATGCCCTGCAGCCCGGCATGCAGGTCATCACCGACCAACTGGCCGCCGGGGCACGTCCATGAATGCGCCGGCCGATGCGCAGCCGCTGATCCGCCTGCGCGGCGTCACCAAGGTCTATGGCGAGGGCGCGCTGGCCTTGCAGGCGCTCAAGGGCGTGGACCTGGACATCGACAGCGGCGACTTCGTGGCCATCATGGGCCCCAGCGGCTCGGGCAAGTCCACGGCCATGAACGTGATCGGCTGCCTGGACCGGCCCAGCGCGGGCAGCTACCTGTTCCGCGGCGTGCCGGTGCAGTCGCTCTCGCGCGACGACCGCGCGCGGCTGCGCCGGCGCTTCCTGGGCTTCGTGTTCCAGGGCTTCAACCTGCTGGCGCGCACCTCGGCGCAGGAGAACGTGGAGCTGCCGCTGCTCTACCGCGGCGAGAGCGCGGCGGCGCGCCATGCGGCCGCGGCGCGCGCGCTGGAGTCGGTGGGCCTCAAGGGCTGGGAGCACCACACGCCCGCCGAGCTGTCGGGCGGGCAGCAGCAGCGCGTGGCGATCGCGCGCGCCATCGTCAGCGAGCCCGCCGTGCTGCTGGCCGACGAGCCCACGGGCAACCTGGACACGCAGCGCAGTCGCGAGATCATGGAGCTGCTGTGGCGCCTCAATGCCGAGCAGGGCATCACCGTGCTCATGGTCACGCACGAGCCGGAGATGGCGCAGTACGCGCGGCGCATCGTGCGCTTCGTCGATGGCTGCATCGACAGCGACACGCGCAACCCGCATCCCTATGCGCTGGCGCAGGAGGCGGTGGCGCCATGATGCTGCTCAACTCCCTGCTGCTGGCGCTGCGCTCCATCCGGCGCAACCTGATGCGCTCCTTCCTCACCGTGCTGGGCATCGTGATCGGCGTGAGCGCGGTGATCACCATGGTCACGCTGGGCAACGGCGCCACGCTGGCCGTGCAGGCGCAGATCGCCAGCCTGGGCACCAACCTGCTGCAGGTGCGTCCGGGCCAGCGCATGGGGCCGGGCGGCAGCAGCGGCGCGCCCTCGTTCAAGGACGTGGATGCCGACGCCATCGCCCAGCAGATCGGCGGCATCCTGGCCGTGGCCCCCGAGGCGCGCACCAGCGCCACGGCCGTGGCGGGCGGGCGCAACTGGACCACCAGCGTGCTGGGCAGCACCAACGCCTGGCTGCAGACGGGCAACTGGACGCTCGCGGGCGGGCGCGAATTCACCGCCGACGAGCTGCGCGTGGGCGCCGCCGTGTGCCTGATAGGCCAGACGGTGCGCCGCGAGCTGTTCGGCGCCGGCGTCGACGTGCTGGGCGAGCGCGTGCGCGTGCGCCAGTTCTCGTGCGAAGTGGTGGGCGTGCTCGCCTCCAAGGGGCAGGGCGCGTTCGGCAACGACCAGGACGACCTGGTGCTGCTGCCGCTCAAGACGCTGCAGCGGCGCGTGATCGGCAGCACGCGCGTGCCCACGCTGCTGGTGTCGATGCAGGACGGCAGCGATCCCGAGCGCGTCAAGGCCAGCCTGACCGACCTGCTGCGCGAGCGACGCAAGCTGGCCGAGACCGACGATGACAACTTCAACGTGCTCGACACCAAGCAGCTCGCCGACACCTTCTCGGGCACCACGCGCGTCATGACCACGCTGCTGGGCGCCGTGGCCGCCGTGAGCCTGCTGGTGGGCGGCATAGGCATCATGAACATCATGCTGGTGAGCGTGACCGAGCGCACGCGCGAGATCGGCCTGCGCCTGGCCATAGGCGCGCTGGAGCGCGAAGTGCTCATGCAGTTCCTCATCGAGGCCGTGGTGCTGGCGGCGCTGGGCGGGCTCATCGGCATCGTGCTGGCCACGGGGGCGTCCGTGGCGCTGTCCAAGGCCATGGGCATACCCTACGTGTTCCACCCGGGCGTGAACCTGCTGTCCTTCGTGTTCTCGGCCGGCATCGGCGTGCTGTTCGGCTTCTTTCCCGCGCGGCGCGCGGCGCGGCTCGATCCGATCGAGGCGCTGCGCCATGAATAGGGTTATTGCTCAAATAAGGACCTAGCCCTTTGTGATAGAGCGCTGGCAGCTCTCTATTCGATAGTAAAAAAGGGACTCGCCGGGCATTTGCCCGGCCCCTGCGCGGCGGGCATTCACAATGCAGGCCTGCTGTGGATTTTTTTGCCCGTCTCCCCGTGTCCCGATTCCTGCCCATTGCTTCCACAACCCTGGGCCAGTGCCTTGGCCTGCTGGCCTGCGCCCTGCTGGCGGGCTGCGCGCGCCTGCCCGAGGCCATGCCCGGCCTGGAGCGCAACCTGCAGTTCACCCCCAACGATTTCGACAGCACCAGCATGCACACGCGCCATATCCTGGCCTCGCAGGCGCGCACCTGCGAGGCCGCGCGCCGAGCCCTGCTGAGCCAGGGGTATCTGGTGAACACGGCCAGCGCCGAGACGGTGGCCGGGCGCAAGTACTACCAGCCCCTGGCCGACGTCCACTACGAGGTGGAGATGCGCGTGGTCTGCGCCCCCGAGGGACAGGGGGACGCGCGCACCTCGGCCTTCGCCAGCGCGCTGCAGGACCGCTACGTGATCAAGAAGGTCAACAACTCGGCCTCGCTGGGCGTGGGCGGCATAGGTTCGGTGTCGCTGCCCGTTTCCGCCACCGACGACACCCTGGTCAAGGTGGGCAGCGAGACCATCACCGACGCGCAGTTCTACGAGCGCTTCTTCCAGCTCTTCGAGCGCTACGTGCGCATGGCGCCCGCCGGCGCCACCGGCGTGCAGCTGCCTGCAGACGCGGCTGCCGCGCCGGCAGCCACCGCACCCGAGCCGGCGCCGGCCACCACGGCCGCCGTGCCCGAGCCTGGCGCCAGCGCCAGCCAGCTGCCCCTGCAGGAGCGCGCGGCGGTGCAGCGGGCCGGTGCGTCCGCGGAGCCGGTGCCGCAGTCCATCGAGCAGCTCATGGCCCAGTAACCCTCTTTTTCCCGAGTCTTTCCATGTCCCTTCCGTCACGCCGCCAGGCCATCCGTGCCTGCGCCCTGGCGCTGCTGCCCCTGGCGGCCGGCGCCCAGCCCCAGCCCGCCGCCGGCGCGCCCATCAGGGTCGCGCTCATCGAAAGCCTGTCCGGCAGCTTCGCCAACACCGGAGAGGCGGTGCTGCGCAACATCGCCTGGGCCATGGAGCGCGTGAATGCGCGCGGCGGCGTGCCGCTGCCGGGCGGCGCCAGGCCGCTGCAGCTGGCGCGCTACGACAGCAAGGGCACGAACGAGGAGGCGCTGTCGGCCCTGCGCGCGGCCATCGACGATGGCGCGCGCTTCGTCATGCAGGGCAACTCCTCGGCCACGGCCGCTGCGCTCATCGAGGCCATCAACAAGCACAACCAGCGCGAGCCGGGCCGGCGCGTGGTGTTCCTCAACTACTCGGCGGTCGACCCCGCGCTCACGAACGACAAGTGCAGCTTCTGGCACTTCCGCTTCGACGCCCATGCCGACATGCGCATGGCCGCGCTCATGGACGTGATACGCGAGGACCGGGCGCTCAAGAGCGTCTACCTGATCGGCCAGGACTACAGCTTCGGTCAGGCCGTGCTGCGCGAGGCCCGCCGGCAGCTGGCTGCCCAGCGCCCCGACGTCGCGGTCGTCGGCGACGAACTGCACCCCGTGGGCCGCGTGAAGGACTTCGCGCCCTATGCCGTCAAGATCAAGGCCAGCGGCGCGCAGGCCGTCATCACCGGCAACTGGGGCAACGACCTCACGCTGCTCGTCAAGGCCGCGCGCGAGGTGGGCTACGACGGCATGTTCTACACCTTCTACGGCAACGCCCTGGGCGCGCCCGCCGCCCTGGGCGACGCCGGCGTGGGCAAGGTGGTGGCCGTGGCCGACTGGCTGCCCAACCTGCCCACGAAGGGCAGCGAGGACTTCTACCGGGCCTTCCGCGCGCGCTTCCCGCAGCCGCAGGACGACTACGTGCACATGCGCATGCAGCTCATGGTCGAGGCCCTGGCCCAGGCCATGCAGCAGGCCGGCAGCACCGACGCGCTGCCCGTGGCGCGCGCGCTGGAGCGCGCCAGCGTCAGCCTGTACGGCCAGGCGGGCAGCATGCGCGCGCAGGACCACCAGTTCCAGCAACCGCTGGTGGTCGGCGTGATGGACAGGCTGGGCGCGCCAGGCGTCAAGTTCGACGTGGAAGGCTCGGGCTACGGCTTTCGCGTGGTGCGCCAGATCGCGGCGGACAAAGCGCAGATGCCGACCACCTGCCAGATGCAGCGTTATTGACTCAAGTTAATATTCCGTGGCGTGTCGCCAACGTGTCTCCTGTTCTAGTTTCTAGCTTGGTGGTAAAAAACATCAAGAAACAAAATTTGCTTAAATTAACTTAGCAAATTGGGTGCTCTAGGGCGAATCGACATTCAATCTGTCAGCCAAGCCAGACTTGCAGCGAGGCAGAGGAAGGCCATGAAGTGGGCGGCCTTGCGGTCGTAGCGCGTGGCGATGCGTCGGAACTGCTTGAGCCGTCCGA
>NZ_JBTNEH010000014.1:0-125329 GCF_054512775.1 Alicycliphilus sp. T452 | reverse complement strand
GTGTTGCCACGTCTATCACTCCTGGTCTCCTGCTGCTCAACAAAGCAGCAGGTTAGGGTTAGTACGTGGGTCAGATTTAGATGGAAATCCTGGGGGTTAGTGGGTCACTTCTGCGTGGAAATCAACAGATTCGGGACTTTAGAGCGGATATGTCCGATATTTGTATATTTTTTTCGGACTTATGACAAACTGAACGGTTCGATCCGGCTCAACCAGAGCGGCGGGCGGAGATTTCCGTCCGTGAGGCAACAAGTCCGGCGTTGGCCCTTCAGCCTGGATTGAGGGCGATACCGCTACCCCGAGGGATCGTTGGCGACTGCCGGATCGCGCCTATGCCAGATCCTTGACTGTTGCCAGCGGGAGGAAAAGTGTCCTCGGGGCGCTTGGCATGGCAATGAATCCATGGTGCCGATAGAAGGATGCTGCGGCATCATCCTTGGCATCCACGACAAGGGCGTAGGCAGCGATCTCCGCGCGGGCTGCCCGGCCCAACGCGTCGGCCAGCAGGGCTGCGCCCAGGCCCGCGCCCTTGAACGTCTTTGCGACAGCCAGCCTTCCCATGCGAACGACGGGCACAGATGGATAGCGCGGCAGTTTCTTTCCGGTGGCCGCCGGCAGGTCATGGAGCAGCACGCTGGACGATGCCAGGGTGTAGTAGCCCGCGATCCGCGGTGCATCGTCGCTTGTCACCGCCACGAAGCACGCGGTGACGCGGCGGCGGATGTCCTGGGTAGCTTGCTGCTGGAGGTAGCGGTTCAGTTCCGCAGAATCGCTATCGAAGCTGGCGCGGTCATGTGATGCATCCAGCAATGCCACATGAAACGGAGCTGCCTTGCTCATTCAGAGCGCAGCAGCTTGCGACGGCGGGTAAATGCACGCTTGAGGGCCGGCGAGACCTTGGGAGGAGAAAGCAGCGCCTGGGCGAAGCATTCCTGGTCTGCCAGCGACAGGCGGATCACTTCGGCTTGGGCGATGGCGTTCTGCGCGGCATCCTGCACCGCAGCAACCACGAAGTCGGTCATGGTGCGGCCCTGCAGTTCGGACGCGCGCTTGAGCATCGCATGCAGGTCGGTGCTGATGCGGGCTTCCAGGCGGGCAGTGGCGGCGGATGTCAAGGCGGTGCTCCTCTCAGATGGAGATGTGATTGTACGGCAGATTGCCGGATTCAATCTGGCTATGCAGATGATGACCGACGAGCAGCAAGGGGCGATGCAACCCGTCATGGTTTCATCCGATCAGAGCGTCACGCCACTCCCGCCTCTTGCTGGACTTGACTTTCTTCTCTCTGAGCTCGTCCATATAGTCGGCTCATGTCTGCATCATCACGCACCGTTCGGAAATGAACTCCATGCGGTTGTAAGCTCGCCCAGGCTGTCCTTCACGACATGTGCGAGTTGTGCCTCGATGACGGCTTCCGGGATGTTGAGACGCTCCGCCAGCATCGTTCGCGCCGTGGCCTGAAATCCGTGCGTGTCCCGGTACTTCGTCAGCGGGGAAGCCCATCGCTGCGCCTTTTGGTCGGCACGTTGAGGTAGACGGTGATGTGTGCAGCGCGTATCCTGTCGCAATTCCGCGTACAAGACGCACCCCAACTCCAGCCTCTAAAATAGCTTTCCGAGGGACTTTCCCCAAATTGTTCCCTCGGATCTCTATCAATTTTTCAAGAGGCTGCCCTCATGCTGGATAAACAATCTTTTGGGATTGGGTCCCAGTTCTCGAAGTAGGCGCGGACCTTGTCGCCGCGATGGGGTGCGTTGCCTGGGGTGAAGGGCAGGGACAGGGACAGCGCGCGTCCTTGCTCCGATCGTGTCCAGGCGAAGTCGTACTGCAGCGTGTCGGGGGCATGGGGTGTCAGGCTCCAGGTGCCGACGAAGACGCCGTTCATCCAGAGGTCCAGGGAGCGCTTGTGCGAGCGGCGTCCCATGGCTCACCAGCTTGGCTTGTCGGTGGCTGCGCTGCCTGATGCCGGCGTGGCGTCGGGAGCCGGCTTGTCGAGCACCATCTCCACGCCGAGGATCCCCAATAGCTTCAGCAGCCGCGCTGCGCCGATGTTCTCGGCATTGCGCTCCAGCGCCGAATAGGTCTGCTGGGTCACGCCCAGGCGCAATGCCACACCACTCTGCGTGAGGCCAGCCTCCTTGCGGAAGGCCTGCAGCAGAGCGGGCAACTGATCTGCCGTACGTACCGTAAATCCAGGCATACAAATCTAAAGATGTATTTGGAATTTACGCACTATAAGCAGTAAATATGTTTTACAGCTTGAGACTTGTAATTTGAAAATCGTGACCCAATGGGTACCGCGCTGCACTTGGCCTTGCCGTTGATGTGTGGGTGTAGCGCCGTGACCTGCAGGTACACCGTTGTTAGTCATCAAGCGTTCGATGCGCACGGTCAGACTCTTTGTCGTAGCGCAGTGCCGCTAGCGAGAAGGCGCAGGCGCTCTTGGCTGCCTCATCAGCCGCTGACGCGCTCGTAAACGCTCCTGTTGTGTGCATCAGGGGTGGTGTTGCGCCGAATCTCTGCCAGGCCGCAAGATGGCCCCCGCCTTCTCCAGCGCCGTGATCGCATCATCATCCATGCCCAACTTGCGCAGAATTTCCTCGGTGTGCTGTGCATGCCTGGGGGCGGCGCTTCCGGCGTCGGCCCGCTGGCCGTTGAACTTCACGGGCTGGCCAATGGATTGCAGTTTTCCGTAGTTCGCACTGTCGTAGTCGAGTATCAGCCCGCTGGCGAGCGTGTGCGGGTGGGTCAGGACCTCTTGGAACGTGTTGATCTGCGTGCACGGGATGCCCTCGCGGGTCAGCGTCTCCACCCACTCCGCGCTGCTGCGCTGGCCGATGATGTCCTGCACCGTGGCGATCACCGCATCGCGGTTGCGGACGCGGTCGGCGTTCGTCCGGAAGCGCGGATCGCTGGCCATGTCCGGGTGCCCCACCGCAGCGCAGAAGCGCAGCCACAACGGCTCGCTCGCGACTCCGATGAGAAGGGGCTTGTCTGCGGCCATGAAGTTCTGGTAGGGGCACAGCGATTCGTGCGCGCATCCGAATCGCTGGGGCTCCGTGCCCTTTTCCCAGTACGACTGCATCATGTAGCCCAGGAAAGCGACGCCTGTATCGAACAGCGAAACGTCGATGCGGCAGCCTTCGCCGGTATTTCGCTTGTGCAGCAACGCCGCGAGGATCGCGCTCAGCGCATGCATGCCCGTGCCCTGGTCCACGGGAGAGTAGGGCGCGCGCACGGGGCCGCTGCCTGGCTCGCCCATGATCGACACCATGCCTGTGAAGGCCTGCAGGACCATGTCATAGCCCTTGCCATGCGACAGCGGGCCCGTGCGGCCGAAACCGGAGACGCTGCAGTAGATGAGGTCGGGCTTGATTGCCTTGAGCGAGTCGTAGTCGATCTGCAGCTTTTCCGGCACGTCCGGCCCATAGCTCTCCACCACGATGTCGGCCGTCTTCACGAGCTGGCGGATGACTGCCTGCGCCTGCGGCGTCTTCAGGTTCAGTGCCAGACTGCGCTTGCGCCGGTTGGCGTACACGAACACCGCGCCATCGCCTTCGCGGAATGGCGGCCAGCCGCGCGTGTCGTCGCCGCGGCTGCAGTCCTCCACCTTGATCACTTCCGCGCCCAGGTCCGCGAGACCCTGGGAACACAAGGGTCCCGCCAATACCTTGCTGAAATCCAGGACCTTCACGCCCGCAAGTGGCTTGATACTCATATGGCAGCCTGCCTGTTTCGTTGGTTTGCCTGGCGCGCGGTGTTAGTAGCGCCCACCGGAGACGTGCAGTACATCGCCTGTGATGTAGCCTGCATGTTGCGATGCCAGAAAAGCGACGGCCTGGGCGACATCGTCGGGATGGCCGATGCGCGGCACGGGCGTGTTTCCTTCCGCCAGTTCCTTGATTTTCGGGAAATGCGGCAGGTTCAACACGGCATCGGTGGCGATGATGCCCGGCGCTATCGCGTTGACCGTGATGCCGTTGCGTCCATGCTCGAGCGCCATGGCCTTCGTGAATCCGATGATCCCCGCCTTCGCCGCGGAGTAATTGGCCTGCCCTGGATTGCCCAGGTGCGCCCGCGAGGAGATGTTGAGGATGCGGCCCCAACGCTTTCCGGTCATGTGGGGAATGGCTTCGCGCGTGCAGAGGAATGCCCCCTTGAGGATCACGTCCACCACGGCGTCCCAGTCGTTCACGCTCATCTTGGTGATGCGCATGTCGCGCGTGAACCCTGCGTTGTTGACCAGGATCTCGACAGGCCCCCATTCCACCATGACGTGAGCGAACAGGTTCTGGATGGACGTTTCGTCCGTGACGTCGGCCTGGCATGCCATCGCTGAAGCGCCGCCTGCGCGCAGCCCTCCGGCCACTTGTTCCGCCAGGGCGATGTTGACATCGCAGACCACGACCCGCGCGCCTTCGCCGGCAAGTGTTCTGCATGTGGCGGCACCGATGCCGCCCGCGCCTCCGGTGACCAGCGCCACCTTTCCTTCGATACCCAGGTTCATTTTTTCGCTTTTCAGGAGTCAGGGCGTGTTCGAGAATTCGCCGTATTCAGTGGGCATGCTGCGCTTCCGTGGCGGCGGGCGCATCGTTCAGCACGCCGCTTTCCAGGAGTCGGCCGATGCGCGCCCCGTCGATGCCCCAGGCCGCCAGCGCGCCATGCAGGTCTGCGTTGGCTGCCCTGGGTGGCGCGGGGATGCCCGTGGGCGTGGCGCTGAAGCGGGGCGCGGGGGCCGGCTGCGTAATACCGTCTATCTCCAGGAAAACCTGGCGAGCCTGGTTGTGCGGATGCCGGGCCACCTCTGCCATGGACAGCACGGGGCTGACGCAGGCATCCGTGCCGTCGAAGATGGCTTGCCATTCGTCGCGGGTGCGCGTGCGGATGCGCTCCGCGATGCGCGCGCGCAGCCGTTCTTCCGGTTCGTCGGCTTGAACCGCAATGCCCAGCAGCGAGAAGAACTCCTTGCGGAACTTGGGCTCGATGGGAGCGACGCCGATGTACCGGGCGTCCGCGCATTCATACACGTCATAGAAATGGCGCCCCGAGTCGAGCATGTTGGTACCGCGTTCGTCGCTGTGCATGCCCGCCGAGCGCAGGCCGAAAAACGAGGTCATCAAGGTGGCCGCGCCATCGAGCATGGCAGCGTCCACCACCTGCCCGCGTCCCGTGGCCCGCGCGTGGGTCAATGCCGCAAGCAGGCCGAAGGCCAGCAGCATGGCGCCGCCGCCGAAGTCGCCCACCAGATTGAGTGGCGGCGTGGGAGGCTGGCCTTTGCGGCCAATGGCATGCAGTGCGCCGCTGAGCGCGATGTAGTTCAGATCGTGCCCGGCGCTGCGGGCCAGTGGTCCGTCCTGGCCCCAGCCGGTCATGCGGCCATAGACCAGGCGGGGGTTGAGGGCGAGGCAGGTATCCGGCCCGAGGCCGATGCGTTCCATGGTGCCGGGACGGAAGCCTTCGATAAGGATGTCCGCGCCGGCGATGAGTTGCCTGGCCAATGCAAGGCTGTCCTCTCGCTTGAGGTCCAGGGTGATACAAGAGCGGTTGCGCAGTGTCGTGTGGTATTTCAGCGGCCGCTCGATGCCCACGTCGGATGGGCCGGGCCTGTCGATGCGCAGGACCGTCGCACCCAGGTCCGCAAGCAGCATGGCGCCCATTGGCGCGGGGCCTATGCCTGCAAGCTCTATGACTTTCACTCCTTCCAGCGGACCCATGCGCGCTCCTTGTTGGTCGTGTGGTTTGGGCGCGTCGGCGGCAATGCCGCGAACGCCTCGCCCGGCCGGTGTCACTCGGCGAGGAACACCGCGTTGATCTTGTCGCGCACTTCACGCAGCCAAGGGCCGCATTCGTTGCGCATGAATGTCTCGGACAGAAGGTACGCCGGTCCGCCGAGGTTGAGCGCGTAGACGGTTCCGCGCACCGGATCGACCAGCGGGACGGCCACTCCATGGATTTCCTTCTGCCAGTCGCCCAGCGACAGGCAAAAGCCTTGTTGCGCCACTTCGCGCATGGCCTGGTCGATGCCATGGCGCACCGCGGGCCACTCCGATCCATATTGCGGAGCGAGTTCCTTCAGCAGCTCCTCCCGCTCGTCGTTGGCAAGGGCGGAGAGATAGGCGCGGCCCATGGCGCTGGTGGCCATGGAGATGCGCGAGCCGGGAAAGAGCCTCAGCCCGACCAGGCCCGAGCCTTCGCAGGTCTCGGCATACAGCATCATCGAGCGATCGCGCATGCCCAGGCCCACATTGGCGTTGGCGCGCTGGGCAAGCTCTTGCATGAGCGGCAGGGCAACGCGGCGCAGGGAGATGCGCGCCAATGCCGTGTGGCCCAGCGTCAGTGCGCTGCCGCCCAGGTCGTAGGTTTCCGTGCGTGCATCGAAGTGCAGGTAGCCCATCTTGGTGAGCGTGTGCGTGAGCCGCGAGATCGTGGCTGGGGGAATGCCCGTGCGCTCGGCCAGTTCCTTGTTGCCAAGTGCCGGGTCCTTGGCCTTGAACGCGGAGAGCACGCGCAGCCCGCGCGACAGCGCCACGACGAACTGGCGGTCTTGCCCCTCCTCATCGCCGGCGCCATCTGCCGCATCCTCGGCTTTGCGGTGCTTGCCGCGGCGCATCGTGTCCACCTTGGCGAGGCTTTGCTCCTTCGGCCGGCGTGGCCTGGCCTGGGCCGGCGCGGCGGCGAGCGGTGGCGTGAGAGCAAGTGTGTCTTCGTTGCGCATGGCTGGAATTCAAAGGGTGCGTGGCCTCGCCGGGAGCCATGGGGCTGGCGGGGACGGATGCAATCAGTCTACTGTCGCTCCGGAATTCACGACCGCCTGCTTCCAGCGGGGGGCTTCGGCCTTGAGGAATTTGCCGAAGTCGGATGGTGTGAAGCTGCGCACGAACAGGCCCAGGCTTTCGAGCTTGCGCGCCATCTCCGGTTCGCGGATGACATCCACCAAGGTTTGATGGAGCGTGTCGACGACGTTCGCAGGCATGCCTTTCGGGCCGAACATGCCGATCCAGACGCTTGCCGTGACGTTGGGAAACCCGGATTCGCCGACGGTCCGCACCTGTGGAAATTCGGCCAGGCGCTTGCTGTGGCCGACGGCAAGAAGCTTGAGCTTGCCCGCTTGCACATGGGGAATCGTCACGGGCATCGTGTCGAAGGCAACGTCGGTCTGCCCGCCCATCAGATCGGCCATCGCGCGGGCGCTGCCCGGATAGGGAATGTGGACGATGCGTGCGCCGCTCTCTTTCTTGATCGATTCCATGGTGAGGTGCGCCGTGGTGCCGTTCCCGGGCGAGGCATAGCTGAGCTTGCCGGGATGGGCCTTGGCGTAGGCGAGCATGCCCTCGAGGTCGTTGAACGGCATGTCGGGCCGTGCGACCAGGACCAGCGGCAGGTCGCCGATCAGGTTGACCGGTGTGAAATCGTCCAGGCCGTAGGGCAGGTTTTTCTGCAGGTACAGATTGGTCAGCACGGCGCCCGTGGCGCTCAGGGTCACGGCATAGCCGTCGTTGGGCTGCTGCATCAGATAGCCCATCACGGCGCTGCCGCCTTGACCGGGCTTGTTCTCTACGACGATGGGCTGTCCCAGTTTCTGGGCCATGCGCTCGGCGATCATGCGCGCCACGGTGTCCGTGGCCTGCCCAGGTGGAAAGCCGACGAGAAAGCGGATGGGCTTGGACGGGTACGGCCTTTGGGCGAGGGCGCTGCCCAGGGGCAGGCCGCCAGCCAGGAGCAATGCGGCAAGTCGGGTCAGATGGGCTCTGCGATGCATGGGTTTCTCCGTGGACGGTTGTCTGCTGGCGGCTGTCAGTGTTCGATGGCCGTGCTGCGGCGCTTGAGCAGGTATTTCTGCGATCCGTCCATGACCAGTACGCCGTTCTGGTTGCGGATCTCGATGGCCAAGGTGATCACGCCCGTGGTCCTGCCGGGCCTCAGGTCGCTGACGACCAGCGTGCTGTAGAGCGTGTCGCCGACGTACACGGGCGCCAGGAAGCGGCTTTGCTGTTCGATGAAGCCCTTCATGGCGTCTTCGGTCACGTGGGGAAACAGGCCTGCGCCCGCGGCGGCCTGGATCAGCACCTGGTAACCATGGGCCAGCATGTGTGGCATGCCGTGCGCGCGGCAGTATTCCACGTCGTAGTGGATGGGATGGTTGTCGCCGCTGGCCAGTTGGAACGCCGCAAACAGTGCGTCCGTCATCGTGCGGGAGGGCAGGACGAAGCGCTCTCCGGGCTCGAAATCGTCGAAGTATTTTTGCGCGCACATGCGGTGCGACCGGGGGTCGAACGGCCTGCCGGCTTCATTGTGTGTGTCCAAGGTGTGCCTCCAGATTGCTTGTCCATCGGGTCGGGTGTGAACTGTCTCAGGCCGTCCTCTTTTTGTCAATATTGCGGAAATTGTTTTTGCAAATATGGAATTGAGCAAGGTTTTCTGGCGAAGATCCCTTGCATTCACGATGGAGTTTCGCCATTTCCTAAATTTGCAGAAATAAATTCTGCAAAATTGGATGTGAAATGGACAGCGATGTCTTTGTGGTGGGGGGCGGGATGACCCCTCTGGGCAAGCACCTGACGTGGACGGTCAAGCAGCTCACGGCCCATGCGGTCGATGCCGCGTTGGAGGATGCGAATGCGGGCAGGGAGCGCGTGCGGGCCGCCTGGTTCTGCAATACCCGCCAGGGCGCGCAGGAAGGCCGGCATGGCGTGCGCGGGCAAGCGGCCTTGCGTGCCTATGGCTTCGAGGGCATTCCGATTTTCAACACGGACAACGCCTGCGCCAGCTCCAGTTCGGGGCTGATGCAGGCGTTCGCCTCGCTGCGCGCGGGCATCCGTGACGTTGCGCTGGTGGTGGGCGCCGAAAAAATGAACCATCCCGAACGCCGTGAAGCGATGTTCGAGGCCTTCAAGGGCAGTTGGGGCAGGGTCCTGGCCGATGCGCACATGGCGCAGTTGCTGGTCATGGGCGAAGGCCTTGAACTGCCCGAGGAGGCGATGCAGCCGGGCTGCACCGAGCGTTTGGTGTAACTGCGGTTTCTGCGACTACGGAGATGCCGGCGCCCTGGTGGAGCGCGGTGCGACAAGGCTTGGCGGACGACTGCCCATCAACGTCTCGGGTGGATTGCATTCGAAAGACCATCCCATCGGCGCGACTGGTGCAATCCAGATCCGAAATCTGGCCGTGCAATTGCGTGGAGAAGCCGGCGCATCCCAAGTACAGGGAGCGCAGCTGGGTCCCGCGGAAAACGGTGGCGGCTTCTATGGGCTGGAAGAGGCCGCGTGCGTGGTGACGATACTGGAGGCGCCGAATCGATAGCAGCCCCGCAATGCTCAGGCCGCCACGGCCGCGGTCGGCCGGCCGATGGAGTAGTAGCCCAGCCCATGCCGCGCGACGATCTCCGGCTCGTACAGGTTGCGGCCGTCGAAGACCATGCGGTCCTTGAGCAGCCGGGCCAGTTGCCCGAAGTCGGGCACGCGGAAGACCTTCCATTCGGTGACGATGGCCAGGCAGTCGGCCCCCTGCAGTGCCTCGGCAGGGCTGGCGCACAGGGCGAGGTCGGCGCGCTCGCCGAAGATGCGGCGGGCCTCGTCCATGGCGGCCGGGTCGTGCGCGCGGACCTGGGCGCCGGCGGCCCACAGGGCCTGCAGCAGGTTGCGGCTGGGGGCCTCGCGCATGTCGTCGGTCTCGGGCTTGAAGGCCAGGCCCCAGACGGCGATGGTCTTGCCCCGAAGGCTGCCGCCATAGTGCGCGACGATGCGCTTGCCCAGCACCTCGCGCTGAGCATCGTTGCGCTTGTCCACGGCCAGCAGCACCTCAGGCGTGAAGCCGGTGGACTGCGCCGTGCGTATCAGGGCCTTGACGTCCTTGGGAAAGCAGCTTCCGCCATAGCCTGCGCCGGGGTAGATGAAGCTGTAGCCGATGCGCGGGTCGCTGCCGATGCCGCGGCGCACGGACTCGATGTCGGCGCCCAGGCGCTCGGCCAGGTTGGCGATTTCGTTGATGAAACTGATCTTGGTCGCGAGCATGGCGTTGGCGGCGTACTTGGTGAGTTCCGCGCTCTTCACGTCCATCACCACCATCCTGTCGTGGTTGCGGTTGAACGGTGAGTAGAGCTCGCGCAGCTGGCGCTCGGCCGTTGCGCTGGCGGTGCCGATGACGATGCGGTCGGGCCGCTTGCAGTCGGCCACGGCCGCGCCTTCCTTGAGGAATTCGGGGTTGGAGACGACCTCGAACGCGATTGCGGCGCCGCGCTCGGCCAATGCCGAGCGCACCGTGGCGGCCACCTTGTCCGCGGTGCCCACCGGCACGGTGGATTTGTTGACGATGGTCTTGGGCCCCGCCATGTGCCTGGCGATGGTGCGCGCCACGGCCAGCACGTGTTGCAGGTCGGCGCTGCCGTCCTCGTCGGGCGGGGTTCCTACGGCCAGGAAGATCAGATCGCCATGGGCTACGCCTTCGGCGGCATTGGTGGTGAAGTGCAGGCGCCCCGCGGCCTGGTTGGCCTGCACCATGGGCTGCAGCCCGGGCTCATGGATGGGAATGCGGCCCGCCTGCAGCGCCGCCACCTTGGTGGCATCCACGTCCACGCACATGACGTCGTGCCCGACGTCGGCCAGCACCGCACCCTGCACCAGGCCGACATAGCCCGTGCCGAAGATCGTGACTTTCATGACTCGTAGAACCCTCTGTACCAGTGAACAAAGCGTGCCACGCCTTCGCGTACGGGGGTGGCGGGGGTGAAGCCGACCCAGGCGGCCAGCGCGGCCGTGTCGGCCGCCGTGCTGTGCATGTCGCCGGGCTGTATGGGCAGCATGCGCTTGATGGCCGTGGTGCCCAGGGCCGCTTCCAGCGCGGTGATGTAGTCCATCAGCAGCGTGGGGGTGCTGTTGCCGATGTTGAAGATGCGGTAGGGCGCCGTGCTGGTGCCGGGGTTGGGTGCCAGCGGGTCGTGGCCGGCATCGGGTGTGGCGGGTTTGTCCAGCACGCGCAGCACGCCCTCCACGATGTCGTCGATGTAGGTGAAGTCGCGCACCAGCCGGCCCTGGCCGTAGACGTCGATGGCCTCGCCCGCCAGCATGGCGCGGGTGAACTTGAAGAGCGCCATGTCGGGCCGCCCCCATGGGCCATACACCGTGAAAAACCGCAGGCCCGTGGTCGGAATGCCGTACAGGTGCGCGTAGGCATGCGCCATCACCTCATTGGCCTTCTTGGTCGCCGCGTAGTAGCTGACGGGATGGTCCACCGCGTCGCGCTCGGAGAACGGCAACTTCGCGTTGCCTCCGTACACGCTGGAGCTGCTGGCAAACACCAGGTGCTCCACCTGCTGTGCGCGGCAGCCCTGCAGGATGTTGCCGAAGCCCAGGAGATTGGAGTCGGTGTAATCGTCGGGTTGGTCGATGGAGTAGCGCACGCCGGCCTGTGCCGCCAGATGCAACACCCGATGGGGACGGACCCGCGCAAACAGCGCATGCATGGCGTCGCGATCGGCGACATCGATCTGCTCGAAAGTGAAGTCGCCCTGACCGCGCAAGCGGTCCAGGCGCGCGTGCTTCAGGCCGACGTCATAGTAGGCATTGAGGTTATCGATGCCCACCACCCGTTCGCCGCGCTCCAGCAGTCGCTGCGCGCAATGCATGCCGATGAAGCCGGCGCAGCCGGTGACCAGGGTGACGCTCATGGTTGTGTGCCGCGTGGGCTCCAGATGTATTCGTAATGGGCCTGGGGTGTGCCCGCGCGCACCATGTGGAAGGGCAGGTGGATGGACTGCAGCGCACGCGGTGCGATGCGGGCCTGGGCCTGATCCCACCAGCTCGACGGAACGTAGTCGGTGCGTGAAATCAAGAGCAGGCCTTGCCCCCGCTGCACGCTGCGGCGCAAATGGTCCGCGACGCAGGTCGGGATCTCGTCTTCGCCCGGCGCACAGGCGTCCACCAACGCGTCGGGAAAGCGCACCCGCAGCATGCCGGCCAGCATATGGTCGGACGCGACGATGGGGCTGGTACCGTCATAGCCCGCGGCGCGCAGGGCGTCCGCCAGTTCGATGGCCGGGTGGTTCAGCTCATCCACCTCGCCGCGCAGCCCGCTGAACCAGGGGCGTATGCCGGCAGCCACCAGCAGGATGACGGCCATCGTGGCCACGGCGATCGTGTAGCGCCGTGCACGCGGATGGTGTTGCAATTCGGGCCGCGCAGAGAAGGCGGCCAGGGGTGCCATACACAGCAGTGGAAGTATCCAGCGGCCCTTGAAGTTGCTCACGCCTGCAAACACCACCATGCCGGCCAGCGCCAGCAACACCAGGCCCAGGTAGCGCACGAACACGCGGTGCATCGGCGGCGACACCGGCGCCAGCGGCCGCTGCCACCAGGCCGAACGGAAAGCCCACAACGCGAACAGCGCCCACAGCAGCAGCGTGCTGGGGACCACGCCCTCCAGCAGCCTCAGCAGGCCCTTGACCAGCCCGTTTTCAGGCTGGATGTTCATCTTGCTGATGGTGCCGGACGTCGCCTCGGTGAGGTGCGACAGCAGCCATGCCGCATGCGGCAGCACGACCAGCAGGCCCACCAGGGGCGCCCACCACCAGCCGCGCGACAGCAGCGCGCGGCGCGCCTCGGGTACCGACAGTGCCGCCAGCAGCATGGCGCCCGCCACCAGCGCGAAGCTGTACTTGGCCAGCATGCCGAAGCCGCACACCAGCCCCAGCAAGGCAAAGTCCAGCGGCCGCGGGCGCCGCACGATGCGCAGCAGCAGCCACCACGCGCCACAGGCCATCGCCGTGACGAGGATGGTATGGGTCTGGTCGCGGACCGAATACCAGCCCAGCGCGGGCATCAGCACCATGCTCGCCGACGCCCAGAAGGCCCCCCGCTCGTCCAGCAGTTCCCGCCCGGCCAGGTACATGAGCGAATACGTCAGTGCCAGCAGCCCATGCTTGAGCAGCGACAGCGCCAGCACGCTGGGGCCGAACACCTGGTTCATCGCCCATTGCAGCCAGGTGTACAGCGGCGGCTGCGGGCCGTAGCCCAGTGCCAGCTCCTGGGTCCACAGAATCTGCTCGGCCTCATCCCACTTCAGCGCGGGCGAAGCGAGCAGGCGCATGGCCACGTGCGCCAGCGAGATGGCCGCGAACCAGAACAGCGGGTGGGTCCAGGGAAGGCGGGACGAAAGCGCGCGGGGCGCGGTGGAGGCGGTCATGGGGCAAGGGGAAAGTAGCGCACTGTGTGCGTCCGGCGGGCGCGAACGCGCGGGGCGCGCGAGGCACAATCGCAGCCATTATCCCGCTACAACTGTTTCCTTGATGAACACCGCCCCTACTCCAACGCCCGACGTCTCCATCGTGGTGCCGATCTACAACGAGGTCGAGAACCTGCCCGACCTCGTGGAGCGCATCGCGCAGGCGATGTCCGCGCAGCCGCTCAGCTTCGAATTGCTGGCGGTGGACGACGGCTCGCGCGACGGCAGCGCCGACACGCTGCGTGAACTGGCGGCCACGCGCCCCTGGTTGCGCCCGGTGTTCCTGGCACGCAACTACGGCCAGTCGAGCGCCCTGCAGGCGGGTTTCGATCGCGTGCGCGGCCGCTATGTGGTGACGCTGGATGCCGACCTGCAGAACGAACCCGGCGACATTCCGCTGCTGCTGGGGCGCCTGGAGACAGACTCCAGCGTGGACATGGTCAGCGGCTGGCGCAAGGACCGGCAGGACGCGGAGCTGTCGCGCAAGCTGCCCTCGCGCATCGCCAACCGGCTGATCTCCAGCGCCACGGGGGTGCACCTGCACGACTACGGCTGCGCGCTCAAGGCCTACCGCCGGCCCATCATCGACCGGATCCGCCTCTACGGCGAGCTGCACCGCTTCATCCCGTCGCTGGCCAAGGAGGCGGGCGCGCGCATCACGGAAGTGCCGGTGCGCCACCATGCGCGCACGCGCGGCGTGTCCAAGTACGGCATCGACCGCACCTTCCGCGTCATCCTGGACCTGATCCTCATCGTCTTCTTCATGCGCTACCGCCAGCGCCCGCTGCATGCCTTTGGCGGGCTGGGGCTGTGGCTGGCTGCGCCGGGCGTGCTGATCCTGGCCTGGCTGCTGCTGCAGAAAGTGCTGGGCGAGGACATCGGCGGCCGGCCGCTGCTGCTTGCCGGCGTCATGCTGGTGCTGATGGGCGTGCAGATGGTGGTGGCGGGCCTGATCGGCGAGTTGCTGATGCGCATCTACCACGAGGCCGGCGGGGCACCGCAGTTCCATGCGCAGGAATATGTGCCGGATTCAAGAGTAAATATGCCTGCGGCGCGCGACCAGCAAGCGCAAGCAGCTACCAATAACATAGCGTGAAACGTCCGTTCAAGGCCCTGCTGCGCGGCCTGGTGGGCCTGGCCCTGCTGGGCGCGGTGGTGGCGCTGGCCGATCCGGCCCGCGTGTGGGGCCAACTGCGCCAGGCCCAGCCAGGGTGGCTGCTGGCGGGCCTGCTGGCGGGCATCGCTTCCAACCTCGTCTCGGCGCTGCGCTGGCGGGCATTGGCGCGGTGGCTGGGCGCCAACGCGAGCACGCGCGATGCCTGCCGTTGGTACTTCCAGGCCATCGGCCTGAATGCGTTGCTGCCGGGGGCCGTGGTGGGGGGCGACGTGTACCGCGCCGTGGTACTGCGTGGTGCCGGTCAGGACACGGCGGCCTCCAGTTGGTCGGTGGTGCTGGACCGGCTGAGCGGCCTGTGGATGCTGTGCGCCATCGGCGGCCTGGGCGCTGCCGCCTGTGCCGACGTGCTGGCGCCCTGGCTGCGGTTGCCAAGGGGGCTTTTCATCGCGCTGATGCTTGGGGGCACGCTGCTGTGGCTGGCGCTGCCGTGGTGCCTGCCTGCGCTGCTGCGCAGCCGCCGGTTTGCGGGCGGCTGGCTCGCGCCGCTGCGTGAAGCCGCAACGCGCCCCGACTTCCCGCGTCAACTGGTCTGGCAGGCCGGGGCATCGGCGGCGGTGCAACTGCTGTCGGCCGCAGCGCTGGCGGGGGGCGGGCTGGCACTGGGCGTGGCGCTGCCGGCCAGCGTGTGGGCCTGGGCGATCGCGCCCGTGTTCCTGATGGCGGCGCTGCCGGTGAGCGTGGGCGGCTGGGGCACGCGCGAGGCGGCCGCCGTGGCCGCGCTGGCCCCCTTCGGCGTGGCCGCGTCCGCCGCCGTGGGCGTGGGCGTGGTCTATGGCGTCTACGGGCTGGCGCAGGGCGCGCTGGGGGCGCTGGCGTTCGGCCTGCCGCGCAGCGCGGGGCGGTAGGCCCGGGCGCTGGCCCGCGATGGCCTGGCCATCATTGGTGTATTTTTATCAAATTGATAGCACCTTGCGCTTGATGGATGAGCGCTGGAGGTCAATTCGGCTTGAAATGAGGGGCGTGCCCGCGCCGACCATGCAGCGGCGCCGTGCCCGTGCATGCCGGTCGGATGGGGCGCTGGCGCTGCCGGCACCGGGGCGCCGGCGCGATTCAGCCGTGTTCGCCCGCGGGCTCTGCGTCCCGCTTGATCTGCAGCGCGCGCTCGTACAGCGTGTTGCGCGAGGCGTGCGCGATGTCGGCCGCCAGTTTCACAGCGGTCTTGGTCGGCAGCTCGTCCAGCAGCAGGCGCAGCACGCGCTCGGCCTCCGCGCCGTCGCCCTGCGTGGCCGCCAACGGGTGCAGCAGCACCACGAACTCGCCCTTGACCCGCTGGGGAGCGCCGGCCAGCCAGGCGGCCAGCTTCCGCGCGGGATGCGTGGAGACTTCCTCGAACTGCTTGGTGAGTTCGCGCGCGAGCGTCACCGGTCGCTCGCCCAGGTCCGCCAGCGTGTCGGCCAGCGCAGCGATGCGGTGCGGCGCCTCCAGCAGTACCACGCAGCGCGGCTCGGCCGCCAGGCGCTGTACCGCGGCCGTGCGCTCGGCACCCTTGGGCGGCAGAAAGCCCGCGAACAGGAAGCCGCCGCTGTCGGCGGTGGGGGCCACCGCGCCCGCGACGCTCAGCGCGCTCGTCACGCTGCTGGCCCCCGGCAAGGGAATGCAGCGCAGCCCCGCGGCCTGCACGGCCGCCACCAGGCGCGCGCCGGGATCACTCACCCCGGGCGTGCCGGCGTCGCTCACGTATGCCACGCGCTGGCCGGCCTGCAGTTGCTGCACCACCATCTGCGCGGCCTGCGCCTCGTTGTGCTGGTGCAGCGCCAGCAGGCGGTCGGAGGGCTTGTCGATGCCGTAGGCGCGCAGCAGCGACTGGGTGTGGCGCGTGTCCTCGCACGCCAGCGTGTCGGCCAGCTGCAGCACGTGCAGCGCACGCAGTGTGATGTCGGCCAGGTTGCCGATGGGCGTGGCGACCACGTACAGGGCGCCCTGCGGATAATGCTGCGCGGCCGCCGCATCGCGCGCGGCGCTCAAGGCAGAGGCAAAAGAGGCGCTCAATGGGATTCCTCGGCAAGAAGGTGAATGGCAGTGCGCCCGCGCGCACCACGCGCGCCGCGGGGCAGGCGGGGGAAGACCGCGCGCTGGCCCATCTCACGGCGGCGGGCCTGGCGCTGGTGGAGCGCAATTATCGGACGCCGGGGCGCGGCGGCGGGGAGATTGACCTCGTCATGCGCGAGCGCGACGGCACGCTGGTGTTCGTGGAGGTGCGCAGCCGCGGCGCGGCCGGCTTCGGCGGTGCGGCGGCCAGCATAGGCGCCGCCAAGCGGCGGCGCATCGTGCTGGCGGCGCAGCACTACCTGCTGCGCTGGCCGGCGCAGCCGCCCTGCCGCTTCGATGCGGTGCTGATCGACGGCGGCCAGGTGCAGTGGCTGCGCGCTGCCTTCGACGCGCAGTAGCCGCTCTGCCTACCCTTTGCTACGAAGGATGCAGCAACCGCCGGGTATCATTCGCGGCCCATGCTCGAGCAACGCATTCAACAGCATTTCATCGACGGCGCCGACCTGAAATACCAGGCGGCGCAAGCCCTCAGCCAACCCATAGGCGCCGCCGTGCAGGCCGTCCTGGCCTGCGTGACCAATGGCGCCAAGGTGCTCGCCTGCGGCAGCGGTCCGTCGGCCGCGCAGGCGCAGCAGTTCGCCGCCTTCTGCGTGATGGGCTTCGAGCGCGAGCGTCCCGAGCTGGCCGCCCTGGCGCTGGTGCCCGATGCGGTGTGGACGGCCGCGTCCGCGGCAGGCGCGGACATCTCCGCGCTGGCGCGCCAGGTGCGCGCGCTGGGACAGGCCGGCGACTTGCTGCTCGCCATCACCACGGGCGGCAGCGAGCCCGCCCTGCTGGAGGCCGTGCAGGCGGCCCATGAGCGCGACATGACCGTGGTGGCCCTCTGCGGCCGCGATGGCGGCGCCCTGGCCACGCTGCTGCGCGAGACCGACGTGCAGATCTGCGTGCCGCACGACCGCGCTGCGCGCGTGCGCGAGGTGCACGCCCTGGTGCTGCACTGCCTGTGCGACGGCGTGGATGCACAGTTACTTGGAGAACAGGAGAACCTTGTATGAAAACCCCCATGTTGCGAACCTTGGGTAGCCTGCTGGCTGCAGCCACCCTGGTCGGCGGTCTGGCGGCCTGCGTGCCGTTGGTGGTCGGTGGCGGCGCCGTGGTCGGCACCATGGTGGCCATCGACAGGCGCACGACGGGCACGCAGGTCGAGGACGAGGGCATAGAGATGCGCGCCGCGAGCCGCATACGCGAGGCCCCGGGCGAGAACGCGCACGTGAACGTGACCAGCTACAACCGGCAGGTTCTGCTGACCGGAGAGGTGCCCACGGCCGCCGACAGCCAGAAGGCGGAACAGATCGTGCTGGCCGTGGAGAACGTGCGCTCGGTGGTCAACGACCTGGGCGTGATGGCCAGTTCCTCGCTGTCGCAGCGCTCCAAGGACACCTTCATCACGGGCAAGGTGCGCGCCAGCCTGGTCGATGCCCAGGACCTGTCGGCCAATGCCTTCAAGGTGGTGACGGAGCGCAACGTGGTCTACCTGATGGGCCGCGTCACTCCGCGTGAGGCCAAGCGCTCGGCCGAGATCGCGCGCGGCGTGGACGGCGTGAGCAAGGTGGTGCGCGTCTTCGAGGTCATCAGCGAGGAAGAGCTCAGCCGCATGGCCGCGAAGCCGGCGCCGGTGTCGCAGGACCCCGCCGCTGCGGGGCAGCCGGCCAGGTGAGCCACCCCCCGGCCCTGGGCCTGGCGTTCAGGGCTTGGCGGGCAGCAGCCGCGTGATCAGGCTGGAGGTGTCCCAGCGCTGGCCGCCCGCGCGCTGCACGTCGCCGTAGAACTGGTCCACCAGCGCCGTGACGGGCAGGCGCGCGCCGTTGCGCTTGGCCTCGTCGAGTACGAGCCCCAGGTCCTTGCGCATCCAGTCCACGGCAAAGCCGAAGTCGAAGCGGCCTAGGGCCATGGTCTTGCCGCGGTTGTCCATCTGCCAGCTCTGCGCCGCGCCCTTGCCGATCACGTCGAGCACCAGGGGCATGTCCAGTCCCGCGTGCATGCCGAAGGCAATGGCCTCGGACAGGCCCTGCACCAGGCCGGCGATGCAGACCTGGTTGACCATCTTGGCCAGCTGCCCCGCGCCGCTGTCGCCGATGCGCGTGAAGGCACGCGCGAACGCCATGCCCGTGGGCCGCACGGCGTCGAAGGCGGCCTGGTCGCCGCCGCACATCACCGTGAGCTGGCCGTTCTGCGCGCCCGCCTGGCCGCCCGAGACGGGCGCGTCGACGAATTGCAGGCCCAGCGTGCGGGCGGCGCCGTAGAGTTCGCGCGCCACCTCGGCCGATGCCGTGGTGTGGTCCACGAAGATGGCGCCCGGCTGCATGCCGGCGAAGGCGCCATCGGCGCCCAGCGTCACGGAGCGCAGGTCGTCGTCGTTGCCTACGCAGCAGAAGACGATCTCGGCGCCTTGGGCGGCCTCGCGCGGGGTTTTTGCGTGTTTCGTGCCGCCAGCGCCCGCGAATTCAGCGCACCATGCTTCAGATTTCGTAGCGGTTCGGTTGTAGACCGTCACCTGGTGGCCGGCGCGGGCCAGATGCCCCGCCATGGGGTGGCCCATGACGCCCAGGCCCAGGAAGGCCACGCGGCGCGCGGGAGCCGGCTCGTAGGCGCGGGGGGTGATGCTGCTCATGGTCATGCGTCTCCATCAAAAAACAAGGCCCGCCTGCCTTGCGAGGCGGGCGGGCATGCGTATGGTAAGTCCGTCAGACGATGGCGAAATGCTCGGTGCCCGAAGCCAGGTCGGTGGTCTTGGCGCGCTGGCTGCCGAGCTTGATCTGCAGGCGCAGGTCGTTGATCGAATCGGCGTTGCGCAAGGCGTCCTCGTAGCCGATGACGTTGGCCTCGAACAGGTCGAACAGCGACTGGTCGAAGGTCTGCATGCCCAGGTTGCGGCTCTTTTTCATGATCTCCTTGATCTCGGCGACTTCGCCCTTGAAGATCAGGTCGGCGATCAGCGGGGTGTTGAGCATGACCTCGACGGCCGCCGCGCGGCCCTTGCCGTCCTGCTTGGGGACCAGGCGCTGCGAGACCATGGCCTTGAGGTTCAGCGACAGGTCCATGAGCAGCTGGGCGCGCCGCTCCTCAGGGAAGAAGTTGACGATGCGGTCCAGCGCCTGGTTGGCGCTGTTGGCGTGCAGAGTGGCCAGGCACAGGTGGCCGGTCTCGGCGAAGGCCACGGCGTGCTCCATGGTCTCGCGGTCGCGGATCTCCCCCATCAGGATCACGTCGGGCGCCTGGCGCAGCGAGTTCTTGAGCGCCGCCTCCCAGCTGTCGGTGTCCAGGCCCACCTCGCGCTGCGTGACCACGCAGTTCTTGTGCGGGTGCACGAATTCGATCGGGTCCTCGACGGTGACGATGTGGCCGAAGGAGTTCTCGTTGCGCCAGTCCACCATGGCGGCCAGCGTGGTGGACTTGCCCGAGCCCGTGGCGCCCACCAGGATGCACAGGCCGCGCTTGGTCATGGCGATTTCCTTGAGCACCTGCGGCACGCCCAGGCCGTCGATGGTGGGCAGCGTCAGCGGGATGGTGCGCAGCACCATGCCCACGCGGCCCTGCTGGATGAAGGCGTTGGCGCGAAAGCGGCCGATGCCCGCGGGGGCGATGGCGAAGTTGCACTCCTTGGTGCGCTCGAAGTCGGCCACCTGCTTGTCGCTCATGATGGAGCGCGCCAGCGTCAGCGTGTGGGCCGGCGTGAGCGGCTGGGGCGAGACCTTGGTGATCTTGCCGTCCACCTTGATGGCCGGCGGAAAATCGGCCGTGATGAACAGGTCGCTGCCGCTGCGGCTGACCATCAGCTTGAGCAGGTCGTTGATGAATTTGCTGGCCTGGTCGCGTTCCATTGCATTCCTCCCGTGTTTCAGCGCTGGTTTTCGCTCAGGCGCGCGCTCACCGCGCGCAGCCGCAGCGACAGCTTGCGCGCCAGCAATGCCACCAGGCTGGCGGCGAGCTGCGGATCCTGCGACATCATCTCGTCCATGGCCTCGGCGCTCAGCACGGCCACCTCGCAGTCGGTGAGCGTGGTGCAAGCCGAGAAGCGGATGCCGCTGTCGAGCAGCGACATCTCGCCCAGGATGTCGCCCGGGCGCGTCTCGGCCAGGCGCAGTTGCTCGCCCCAGGGCTGCACGCGGTCCACGGCGATGGCGCCCGTGAGCAGCACCACCATGAAGTTGCCGTATTCGTCCTGGCGGATCACGTCGCGGTTGGGAGGGATGGCCGCGAATTCGAAAAAGCGCCCCATGCGCTCCACGGCGCCCTGGTCCAGGTGCGCCATGTACTTGTCCTTGCTCCACAGCGACTGCAGCAGCTTTCCGCCGCGGCTCTTGGGCAGGCGCTTGGCCCCCACCTCCACCGCGCGCGCCTCCCAGGGGATGAGCAGCGACTCGTCCACCCCCTGGCTGGCGAACGCGGTGGTGAACAGCACCGAGTCGCTGCCGTCCTCGCCGGTTTTGTGGGGTTTGGATCTGAGGAGGCCGAGGATGCCTTTCATGGTGGAGCTCCGATGCACTGGGCCCGCGCATCGGCGGACCGGGGTAGGTGGTTTGCCGGCGCCATCAGCCGGGGAAGTTTTCCGGGATCTTGGCCTTGCTGCGCGCCTCGGCGGGGCTGATGATGTTGCGGCGCACCAGGTCGGTGAGATTCTGGTCGAGCGTCTGCATGCCGACGCTGTTGCTGGTCTGGATGGTGGAGTACATCTGCGCCACCTTGGCCTCGCGGATCAGGTTGCGGATGGCGCTGGTGCCCAGCATGATCTCGTGCGCCGCCACGCGGCCCGAGCCGTCCTTGAGCTTGCACAGGGTCTGCGAGATCACGGCCTGCAGCGACTCCGACAGCATGGCGCGCACCATCTCCTTTTCCTCCGCGGGGAACACGTCGATGATGCGGTCGATGGTCTTGGCGGCGCTGGAGGTGTGCAGCGTGCCGAACACCAGGTGGCCCGTCTCGGCGGCCGTCATGGCCAGGCGGATGGTCTCCAGGTCGCGCATTTCGCCCACGAGGATGGCGTCCGGGTCCTCGCGCAGCGCCGAGCGCAGCGCGGCGGAGAACGACAGCGTCATCGGCCCCACCTCGCGCTGGTTGACCAGGCATTTCTTGGACTCGTGCACGAACTCGATCGGGTCCTCGATCGTGAGGATGTGGCCGTACTCGGTCTCGTTGAGGTGGTTGATCATGCCGGCCAGCGTGGTGGACTTGCCCGAGCCCGTGGGGCCGGTCACCAGCACCAGGCCGCGGGGCTTGAGCGCCAGGTCGGCGAAGATCTTGGGGGCGTTGAGCTGCTCCAGCGTCAGGATCTTGCTCGGGATGGTGCGGAACACGGCGGCCGCGCCGCGGTTCTGGTTGAAGGCGTTGACGCGAAAGCGCGCCAGGCCCTCGATCTCGAAGGAAAAGTCCACCTCCAGGAACTCTTCATAGGCCTTGCGCTGGGCATCGCTCATGATGTCGTACACCATGGCATGGACGGTCTTGTGGTCCAGCGCATCGACGTTGATGCGCCGCACATCCCCATGCACCCGGATCATCGGAGGAAGGCCGGCCGACAGATGCAGGTCGGACGCCTTGTTCTTCACGCTGAAGGCGAGCAGCTGGGTGATGTCCACGGATTCCCTCTCATCGTTTGATACGCTTGGCTACACATTATGACGACGATTGACAGAAACCTCCAACGCGTGCACGACCGCATCGCGCAGGCCTGCGCCGCCGCGGGCCGGCCGCCCGGGTCCGTAGCGCTGCTGGCGGTGTCCAAGACCTTCGGCGCCGAGGCCGTGCATGCCGCGGCCCTCGCGGGGCAGCGCGCCTTCGGCGAAAACTACATCCAGGAGGCCGTGGAGAAAATGGCCGCGCTGCGCGCCCTGGCGCCCGCGCTCGCGCTGCAGTGGCATTGCATCGGCCCGATACAGAGCAACAAGACGCGGCTGGTGGCCGAGCATTTCGACTGGGCGCATACCGTGGACCGGCTCAAGATCGCGCAGCGGTTGTCCGAGCAGCGCCCCGCGCACCTGCCGCCGCTCATGGTGTGCATCCAGGTGAACGTGGATGGCGGCGCCACCAAGTCGGGCGTGGGCCCGCATGACGCCGCGGCGCTGGCCGAGGCCGTGGCCCGGCTGCCCCGCCTGGTCCTGCGCGGCGTCATGAGCATCCCCGACGATGCTCCCAATTTCGAAGCGCAGCACGCTCTCCACGAAAGGGCTGCGGCCGTTTTTCACCACATCAAGGCGCAGGGCTTCGAGGGGCTCGGGCAGTTCGACACCCTGTCCATGGGCATGACGGGCGACCTGGAGGCCGCCGTGGCCGCGGGCAGCACCCTGGTGCGCGTGGGCAGCGGCATCTTCGGCGCGCGCCAGTACGCTGCGAGGTGCTAAGCTGGCCCGCTTGTTTCTCAACGTGGAAGGAGACACTCCCATGCCCGGCCTGCTGCCCGACATCGATCCCGACGGCCTGCTCGAATTCTCGGTGGTCTACACCGACCGGGCGCTCAACCACATGTCCAGGCGCTTCACGGGCGTGATGCAGGACATCCTGGCCACGCTCAAGGAGGTCTACCACGCGCACACGGCCGTGCTCGTGCCCGGCAGCGGCACCTTCGGCATGGAGGCCGTGGCGCGCCAGTTCGCCAACCGCGAGAAGGTGCTCATCGTGCGCAACGGCTGGTTCAGCTACCGCTGGACGCAGATTTTCGATGCCGACGAAGGCCTGGGCGGCGGCTCCATCGTGTGCAAGGCGCGCAAGCAGGGCAGCGGCCCGCAGGCGCCCTGGGCGCCATGCCCCGCCGGGGAGGTGGCCGCCGCGATCCGCGCGGAAAAGCCCAGGGTCGTCTTCGCGCCGCACGTGGAGACGGCCAGCGGCATCATCCTGCCCGACGACTACATCCGCACCGTGAGCGCTGCCGCGCACGAGGTGGGCGCGCTGTTCGTGCTCGACTGCGTGGCCTCGGGCGCCATGTGGGTGGACATGGAGGAGACGGGCGTGGACGTGCTGATCTCCGCGCCGCAAAAGGGCTGGAGCGGCTCGCCCTGCTGCGCCATGGTGATGCTCTCGGCGCGTGCGCGCGAGGCCATCGAGGGCACGCGCAGTTCCAGTTTTTCGTGCGACCTCAAGAAGTGGATGCAGATCGCCGAGGGCTACGAGAAGGGCCAGCACGCTTACCACACGACTATGCCCACCGATGCGCTCGTGCGGCTGCAGGGCGTGATGCTGGAGACGCGCGCCTACGGCTTCGAGAAGGTGCGCCAGGAGCAGATCGCGCTGGGCGCCAAGGTGCGCGCGCTGCTCGAATCGCGCGGCTTTCCGAGCGTGGCGGCCGAGGGCTTCAAGGCGCCGGGCGTGGTCGTGAGCTACACGACGGACCCCGGCATCCAGAGCGGCAAGAAGTTCATCGAGGCCGGCCTGCAGACCGCCTCGGGCGTACCGCTGCAGTGCGACGAGGGCGCGGACTTTTCGACCTTCCGCATCGGCCTGTTCGGACTGGAGAAGTGGCACAACGTGGACCGCACCGTGGGCCACCTGGCCGCCGCGCTCGACAAGGTGGCGCCGCGCGGCTGAACGGCGGCTACGGCATCCCCTCCTGCCGGATCAGGCCAAGGCCCTGCCGGTAGGTGGTCACCTCGAAGGCGGGAAACCGGCGCTTGAACTTCGTGGAATCGAAAAGGTTGTCCTGTCCGTAACGGGGCAGCAATTCCCGGATCTCGCGCACCTGTTTCGAGAAAAGCCCGGCAGCGGCCAGGGTCCGCTTGCCGATGACCGAATAGGAAGGCTACCGGCCGAAAACCCCGCTGGCCATGGCGGCGAACTCCTTGTACGTCGGCCGGTCATCGCAGCACGGCAGATGCCAGGTCTGCCCGAACGCATCGGGCGCGTTGCCGAGCGCCGCCAGTGCGCGGCTGGCGTCGGGCGTCCAGACGAGCGTCCTTCGCGTGTCGTCGCGCACCGGCACGCGCGGCTTCTTGCCGGCCTTGAGCTTGTCGATGACCAGCGCGTTCGTGAAGCTCTGCGTCTTTCCCGGCCCATAGAACTCGGGGGCCCGGCCGATGAGCGCGGGAATATCCCCCCGCGCCATCTCTTCGAGCACCATGGATGCCATCGCCGCGCGCACCTTGCCCTTGCGCCCCACCGGCGCGAAGGGCGTTGCCTCCGTCTGCAGCCGGTCGTCCTGCGGGTACATGTAGGTGTTGTCGAAATAGGCGAAGCTGGCGCCCGCCGCCCGCCCAGCACGCATCGCAGCGGGGCAGCGCGCGGGCTTCAGCCTGGACGAGCTGCGCGCGCTGTTGCCCAGCGATCTCGCGCAGCGGGAGCATGGCAGCTTGCTCGACACGCTGCGGCGCAAGGTGGCGGACATCGAGGCGCTGCGGGCACAGCTCGCGCAAAGCAGGGCGCAACTGGTCGAACTGATGGCGCAGGCAAATGGTGGCGCGGCACCTCCAGCGCTGGCGACGAAGGCCAATCGCCGGCGCTAGAAAACATTGCATTCGCTGTCGGAGCTGGCCCATGCGTGGCACGTCTTTGCCGTCAGGGGGTGCGAGCAGCGCATCGTCAGCCCCCGGGGCGGCGCGTCACCGGCTTTTCGTGGCGCTGCCGTTCAGCGGGTTTTGCGCGCGGCTTCCTCGGCCTGTTCGGCCTCGTGCGCGCGGGCGATCGCCAGGATCACGTCGCGCGCCAGGCGCCGCTTGGGCACGGGCAGGCGCAGGTAGATGTCGAACAGCTCCCTGTCCTGGTAGCCCAGGCCCGTGTGCCACTGGGGCTGGCGCTCGCGCACGCGGTGGCCACCCTCGTCGCCGTAGCCCAGTTCCTGCACGGGCACGCCCAGCCAGTCGGCCAGCGTGGCGAGCTTGCGGTGGTCGGGCATGGTCTCGCCCAGCAGCCAGCGGCGCACGCCGTGCAGGGTCATGGGCTTGCCCCAGTGGCGGGTGTTGAACTCGCGTTCCAGCACGGCGGGCTTGGGCTCGTAGCCCGCCGCCTTCATCGCTGTGTGTAACCGTTGCGCAAATTGCGCCTTTGCATCCTGCATCCGGTCACACTAGGAATATAGGCGCAATCCGGAGTGACAATTGACGAGAGTCACGTCAAATATTTGCGGATTGATCACGTTGGAGGGCTTGCAGACGTCTTGCTCCGGATCGGCGAATGGATGACATGGCGGGCATGCGTGCCGTGGTAGGGTGGACGCAGCTTCCATGTCCCACGCCCTGCCATGCATTCCTTCCCCGGCCTCCATGAAGTCGCAGACCACGCCGGGCCCCGGCGCCTGGCGCTCGCGCTGCTCGTGCTGTTCGCCGCGATCTTCGCCGCCTGCAACCTCGCGCCGCGCAGCCTGTGGGTCGATGGCCTGAAGGCCGTGGCCGAGGCCGCGATGGTCGGCGCGCTGGCCGACTGGTTCGCGGTGGCGGCGCTCTTTCGGCGCATTCCGCTGCCGCTGGTGGGGCGCCACACCGACATCGTGGCGCGCAACAAGGACCGCATCGGCGGCAACCTGGCCCTCTTCGTGCGCGACCGTTTCCTGGACGCGCCCTCGCTCGTCGCCATGATCCGCAGGCACGATCCCGCCGACATGCTGGCGCAGTGGCTCACCGCGCCAGCCAACGCGGGGCTGCTGGGGCGCCAGGTCTCGCGCCTGGCGCTCATGGCGCTCGATACGGTGGAGGACGAGAAGATCCAGGCCTTCCTCGCGCAGGCCGCGCGCGCGCTGCTCGGGCGGCTGGACCTTTCGCGCTCCATGGCCTCGGCGCTGGCGGCGCTCACGCACCAGGGTCGCCACCAGGAGCTGCTGGACGCGCTGCTGGAGCGCCTGGGCGGCATGGTGCGCACCGAGGAGGCGCGCGCCTTCGTGGCCGACACGCTGGTGCAGTGGATCAGGCGCGAGCACCCGCTCAAGCAGAAGGTGCTGCCCACCGACTGGCTCTCGGGCAAGGGCGCGGCCGCCATCACGCACGCGGTGGACACGCTGCTCAAGGCCGTGGCCGACGACCCCCGGCACGAGCTGCGCGAGGCGCTGGACGGCGCCCTCGCGCGCCTGGCCGAGCGCCTGCAGAATGACCCCGATTGGGCGCGGCGCGGCGAGGAGTTGCGCACCTGGCTGCAGAACGACGAGGCGCTGGGCCGCTACGTGCGCGACCTGTGGGCCGGCCTGCGCCGTTCGCTGCGCGAGGACCTGGCCCGCGAGGATTCGGAGCTCTCGCGCCGCGTGGCCGAGATGGGCCAGTGGCTGGGCATGTCGCTCGCGGGCGACGCGGCGCTGCGCGTGCGCCTGAACGTTCGGCTGGAGCTCTGGGCCGCCACGTTCGCGCCCGACGTGGCGCAGTCGGTGGCCGAGCACATCCGCACCACGGTGCAGCGCTGGGACGCGCAGGAGATGGCGCGCCTGGTGGAGCAGCACATCGGCCGCGACCTGCAGTACATCCGCATCAACGGCACGCTGGTGGGCGGGCTGATCGGGCTGGTGCTGTTCACTATCTCGCACGCCGGCGCGCTCTGGGCCCTGCTGGGCGGTGGTTGATCACCTGTTTTGATAGCTGCCGGCGCCTGTCTGGCAAGCGCTGTAGGCCTGTTTTGCTTAAAAGCGTGGCAGGCCGGGGTGGCTGAGCCGCCCGCCGCGCACCAGCATCTTCCCGTACTCGGCGCAGCGGTTGAGCGTCGGAATGACCTTGCCGGGGTTGAGCAGGCCGGCCGGGTCGAACGCGTGCTTGAGGCCCATCATCTGCGCGTTCTCCTCGGCGGTGAACTGGGTGCACATGCTGTTGAGCTTCTCCACGCCCACGCCGTGCTCGCCCGTCACCGTGCCGCCCATGGCCACGCTGGTTTCCAGGATGTCGGCGCCGAAGAGTTCGCAGCGGTGCAGCTGGTCGGGGTCGTTGGCGTCGAACAGGATCAGCGGGTGCAGGTTGCCGTCGCCCGCGTGGAACACGTTGCAGCAGCGCAGGCCGTATTTCTTCTCCATCTGCTGGATGGCGAGCAGGATGTCGGCCAGGCGCTTCCTCGGGATGGTCGAATCCATGCACATGTAGTCGGGGCTGATGCGGCCGCTCGCGGGGAAGGCGTTCTTGCGCCCGCTCCAGAAGCGCATGCGCTCCTGCTCATCGGCGCTTACCGAGATGGCCGTGGCGCCCGCGCCGCGCAGCACCTCGCTCATGCGGGCGATCTCTTCCTCCACCTCCTCGGGCGTGCCGTCGCTCTCGCACAGCAGGATGGCCTCGGCCGTGAGGTCGTAGCCGGCCTTGACGAAATCCTCCACGGCGGCGGTCATGGGCTTGTCCATCATCTCCAGGCCCGCGGGGATGATGCCGGCGGCGATCACGGCGGCCACGGCGTCGCCGGCCTTGCGCACGTCGTCGAAGCTGGCCATGATGCAGCGCGCGAGCTGCGGGCTGGGGATGAGGCGCACGGTCGCCTCCAGCGCCACGGCCAGCATGCCCTCGCTGCCGATCACGGCGGCCAGCAGGTCGTAGCCGGGCGCGTCCAGCGCCTCGCTGCCGAAGGTGACGGGCTCGCCCTCCATGGTGAAGCCGCGCACGCGCAGCACGTTGTGCACCGTGAGGCCGTACTTCAGGCAGTGCACGCCGCCCGAGTTCTCGGCCACGTTGCCGCCGATGGTGCAGGCGATCTGGCTGCTGGGGTCGGGCGCGTAGTACAGGCCGTGGGGCGCGGCGGCCTCGCTGATGGCCAGGTTGCGCACGCCGCACTGCACGCGCGCCGTGCGCGCCACCGGGTCCACGCCCAGGATGCGGTTGAACTTGGCCAGCGACAGCGTCACGCCCATGGCATGCGGCATGGCGCCGCCAGACAGGCCCGTGCCCGCGCCGCGCGCGACCACGGGCACCTGCAGGGCGTGGCAGGTCTTGAGCACGGCCCGCACCTCGTCCTCGGTCTCGGGCAGGCACACGACCAGCGGGCGCTGGCGGTAGGCCGTGAGGCCGTCGCATTCGTAGGGCGTGGTGTCCTCGCTTTGCCACAGCAGCGCATGCGCGGGAACGCAGGCCGAGAGGGCCTGCACGACTTCGCGCTGGCGCTGGGCGCGTTCGCTGCCCGTGGTGGGGGCGGATGGGGTGGTGGGGGCGGAATCGGCCATGGCCCGACTGTAGGCCATGGCGCTCGGCCATGGCGTGAATCTTCTTGCAGCGCGCCGTGAAACGGCCGGCAGGTTTTTGCTATTTAAAAAGAAGCTGCTGGCGCTTGATGGGCGGGCGCTGGAAGCTGTTTTTGCTTGTAACCTCAGGCCATCGTGCGGCGCAGCCAGTCGGCGAAGGCCGCGCATTCCCAGCGCTCCATGGTGCCGGCGCGCCAGCACAGGTAGTGCGCGTAGGGGCTGGGCGCGTCGATGTCGAACAGGCGCACCAGCGTGCCCTGCTCCAGCCAGGGCGCGGCGAGCTTCAGGCGCACCGGGGCCACGCCCATGCCGGCGGCGGCGGCGTCGCACATCAGGCCCACGTCGTTGAACTGCGAGCCTTCGTTGGGCTCGGTCCAGGCGAGGCCGGCGGCGGCGAACCAGGTGCGCCAGGGCTCCAGCGGGCTGCGCAGCAGGGGCAGGCCCTCCAGGTCCTCGGGGCGTTCGAAGGGGCCGTGCTCGCGCACGAAGCCGGGCGAGGCCAGCGGCGTGAGCACGTCGCGCGCGATCTCCACGTGCTCCATGTCGGCGTAGTGGCCGGGGCCGTAGCGCACGACGAGGTCGGCGTCCTCGGCCACCACGTCCAGCAGCGGGATGGAGACGTGCAGCGCCAGGTCGATCTCGGGGTAGGTCTCGGTGAACTGGCGCAGGCGCGGGATCAGGATGACGCGCGCGAAGGTGGGCGTGACGGCGAGCTTGAGCCGCCGCCGCCCGGGGCTGACGGAGTGGCCCGGCAGGCGCTGCAGCGCCGACAGGCCTTCGCGCACCTGCGCCAGGTAGCCGCTGCCCTCGGTGGTCAGGGAGAAGTCGGCCCGCCCGAACAGCCGCGTGCCCAGGATCTGCTCGAGCTGCTTGACGCGGTGGCTCACGGCGCTGGGCGTGACGCACAGCTCGTCGGCCGTCTGCGTCACGCTGCGCAGGCGCGCCAGCGCCTCGAAGGTGAGCAGGCACTGGATGGGCGGTATGCGCCGTGCCGCGCTGGCGCTGAACGGGGTGGTGGCCATCAGCGGAATACCACGGTCTTGTGGCCGTTGAGCAGCACGCGGTGCTCGCTGTGCCACTTCACGGCGCGCGCCAGCACCTGGCTTTCGGTGTCGCGCCCGCGTGCCGTCAGGTCCTCGACGGTGTCCGTGTGGTCGGCGCGCGCCACGTCCTGTTCGATAATCGGCCCCTCGTCGAGGTCGGCGGTGACGTAGTGGGCGGTGGCGCCGATGAGCTTCACGCCCCGGTCGTGGGCCTGGTAGTAGGGCTTGGCGCCCTTGAAGCTGGGCAGGAAGCTGTGGTGGATGTTGATCGCACGGCCGGCCAGCTTGCCGCACAGCTCGTTGGACAGCACCTGCATGTAGCGCGCCAGCACCACCAGCTCGGCCCCTTCGGATTCGATGATCTCGTATTGCCGCGCCTCGGCCTGGGCCTTGGTGGCGGCCGTGACCGGGATGTGGTGGAAGGGGATGTCGTAGCTGGCCGCCAGCTGGTAGAAGTCGCGGTGGTTGCTGATGATGGCGCGCACGGCTATGGGCAGCAGGCCGCTCTTGACGCGGAACAGCAGGTCGTTCAGGCAGTGGCCCTCGCGGCTGACCAGGAGCACGGCGGGCATGGCCTCGGCCTTGGCGTGCAGGCTCCAGCGCATGGCATGGGGTTCGGCGAAGCGCGCCAGGTGCTCTTTCAGCGCGGCGCCGTCGTGCTGCGCGCAGGCGAACTGCACGCGCATGAAGAACAGGCCGGTGGCGTCGTCGTTGTACTGGGCGGCTTCCTCGATGTTGCCGCCGTGCTCGAGCAGGAAGCCCGACACGGCGTGCACCAGCCCGAGGCGGTCTGGGCAGGACAGGGTAAGGATGTAGGCGGGGGTCATGGTGCGAATTGTCGCAGCAGGCTCCGTGCCCTTTGCGGAGTGGTGATGGGATCGAATGCACCGGGGGGAGTCCCCCGGATCGCCCCCTGGTGGGGCATGGCACTGTACCTGCTGGCGGGAGCGGTCTGGGTGGCCGTGGGCGACGGGTTGCTGGCCCATTGGGTGCAGGACCCGTATCTGCTGGCGCGCTGGCAGACCTTCAAGGGCTGGCTGTACGTGGCGTTCACGGGCGTGCTGGCATGGTGGCTGCTGACGCGCATGCGCAGCGCCGAGCGCGCGCGCTCGGCGCTGGCGCAGGAGCGCGTGCAGATCGAGCGCCACGCGCCGGTGGGCATCGCGTGCGTGGAGCCCGCCGGCATGCGCTTTCTTTCCGCCAACGAACGGCTGTGCGCCTGGCTGGGGCTGCCGCCGCCGGCCATCTGGCAGCGCCGTTTCGATGACCTGGTGGCGCCCGGCGACTGCGCCTTGGCGCAGCGCCAGCTCGAACGGCTGCTGTCCGGGCAGGCCGGGCATTTCCAGGACGAGCGCCTGTGCCTGCGCGCGGGGGGAGGGCCGCCCCTGCCCGTGCTGTGCACGGTGAGCCTCGTGCCGGCCGCGGAGGGCCGGCCGGCGCACCTGCTGTGCGTGCTGCAGGACATGGGCGGGATCAACGCCGCCCGCGCGGCGCTCGCGCGCAGCGAGAACATCCTGCGCCTGGCGCTCGACGGCAGCGGCAGCGGCATGTGGGACTGGGACCTGGCGCAGCGCCGCATCACCGGCTCGCAGGGCCTGCTGCGCCTGCTGCGCTACCGGGGCGCCGAGCTGCCCCCGGGGCTGAACCTGCTGCGCCGCGTGCATCCCGAGGACCGCCGCCGCCTGCACCGCGCCACGCAGCGGGCCATCGCCACGGGCGGGGCGTTCGACGAGACGGCGCGCCTGGAGCGCTTCGACGGCAGCTACTGCTGGTTCCAGGCGCGCGGCCAGTGCCACCGCGACGCCCAGGGGCGGCCGGAGCGCTTCTCCGGCATCCTCACCGACCTGACGGACAGCCGCGCCGCCGAGGAGCGCCAGCGCCTGGCCAGCACCGTGCTCGACAACGCCGTCGAGGGCGTCGTCGTGACCGACGCGCACGCCCGCATCCTCTCGATCAACCCCGTGGTCACGCGCGTGCTGGGCTACACCGAGCAGGAGCTGCTGGGCTGCAACCCGCGCGTGTTCCAGTCGGGGCGGCACGACCAGGCCTTCTACGAGGCCATGTGGGAGGCGATGCGCCGCACGGGCCACTGGCAGGGCGAGATCTGGAACCGGCGCAAGAACGGCGAGATCTTTCCGGAGCGCATGTCGCTGTCTGCCGTGCGCGATGCCCAGGGCGCGGTGACGCATTACGTGTGCATGTTCAGCGACATCTCGCAGGAAAAGGCCCAGCACCAGCGCCTGGAATTCCTGTCGCACCGCGACAGCCTGACCGGGCTGCCCAACCGCGACTGGTTCGTCGAGCAGCTCGGGGATGCCATGCGCCAGGGCCTGGCGCATGGCGAGCAGATGGCCGTGCTGCTGCTCAACCTCGACCGCTTCAAGGACGTGAACGACAGCTATGGCCATGCGGTGGGCGACGAGGTGCTCAGGCACATCACCGCTCAGGTGCGCATGAGCCTGCGCCCGGGCGACCTCATGGGGCGCATGGCGGGCGACGAGATCGCGGTGCTGGCGCGCAACCTGCGCCACAGCGACGGCGCGGCGGCCGTGGCGCAGCACATGATCGCCGCGGCCAGCAAGCCCTGGCGCACGCCCGGTGGCATCGAGGTGGTGGCCGGGGTGAGCGTGGGCATCAGCATGTTTCCCGAGCACGCCCAGACGGCCGAGCAGCTGCTGCAGGGCGCGCATTCCGCCATGTACGGCGCCAAGGCCCGCGGGCGCGGCGCCCATTGTTTCTTCGACGAATCCATGATCCAGGCCGCGCGCGAGCGGCTGGAGATAGAGGCGCGGCTGCGCTCGGCCCTGGCGCAGGGGCATTTGCGGCTGTACTACCAGCCGCAGGTGCATATCGCCACGGGCCGCATCGAGGGCGCCGAGGCGCTGCTGCGCTGGCTCGACCCCGAGGAGGGCGTCATCTCGCCCGCGCGCTTCATTCCCGTGGCCGAGACCTCGGGCGTGATCGGCCCGCTGGGCCGGTGGGTCATGCACGAGGCCTGCCGCCAGGGCCAGCGCTGGCGCGCGGCCGGCCTGCCCGGGATCCGGCTCGCGGTCAACGTCTCGCCGTACCAGTTCCAGCTGACCGACGTGGCGGCCTGCGCCGCCCAGGCGCTGGAGGACAGCGGCCTGCCGCCCCATTGCCTGGAACTGGAGCTGACCGAGTCGGCGCTGGCCGAGCGGCCCGAGGCCATGCGCCAGGTGCTGCAGCGCCTGCAGGCGCTGGGGGTGCGCATCGCGGTGGACGACTTCGGCACCGGCTATTCCTCGCTGGCGCACCTCAAGCGCTTTCCGATCGACGCGCTCAAGATCGACCAGGGCTTCATCCGGGACATCCCGAACAGCGCGGACGACATGGCCATCAGCGCGACCATCATCGCCATGGGGCGCAGCCTGGGCCTGACGGTGCTCGCCGAAGGCGTGGAGACGCCCGAGCAGCTGGCCTTTCTGCGCGAGCGCGGCTGCGAAAGCTACCAGGGCTATCTGTGCAGCCGGCCCGTGCCCGCGGAGCAGTTCGGCGCGCTGCTGCAGGCGCAGGCGTGACTGAACACGCTCTACCGCGCGGGCGCGGCCGTGCCGGGCCCGCGCAGCGGCGCGCAGTAGTCCTGCGGCGCCAGGGCGGGCGTCGCATGGATGTAGTTTGCTTCTGATTCAATAGCTTGTGGCGCTTGTCCCGCCTGCGCTATGGCCGTTTTCGACGTAAACCATGCCGGCAGCCAGGTGGGCACGCCCAGGTCGCGCCGCACATGGCCGAAGCCGGCCACCAGCAGCACCGTGCGGCCGCTCTGGCGCGCATCCAGCACGGCCTGGGCCATGCTCGCGTCGCGCGCGAGCTGCACGCGCACCATGGGCATCAGGCGCTCGGGCGGCAGCAGGCCGCAGTGGCCCTCGGCGATGGCCTCGCGCTGCAGCGCCAGCGCGGCGGGGGGCAGGTGGGCATCCAGCGCCGCATCCTGCATGGCCGCGCGCATGCGGCCGCGCGGCAGGTTGCCGCCGCGCACCGGCACGCCCGCCGCCACCGCGGCCATCACCACCGGGGCGTAGCGCTGCCAGGGCCAGGCGTCCTCGTTCCAGTGCAGGGCGGCGCGCACCTGGGCCGCGCCGGCGTCCGGGGGCAGGCCGTCGGTGCCCTGGCCGGTGTCCGCCATCTCGACCACCAGCGCCGCCAGGCGGCCGCGCGCGGCCAGCCAGCGCACGGTGTCCCGCTGCCAGCGCTGGTGGTCGGCGGCGTCGTGCTGTTCGCCCAGCAGCAGCGCGTCCACGGCGGGCCAGCGCTCCAGCTGCGCCTGCCAGGCGGGGTCGAGGGGCGGCTGCGCGGCAGGGAGGGCCGCGCAGCCGGGCAGAAGGAGCAGGGCGAGCAGCAGCGTGGGCAGCAGGCTGCCCGGGCGGGGGAGGCGGGGGATCGGTCGCATGCCGCGATGGTAGGCGTGGCGGCAATGCAACCGATCGTAAATTCCCCTTGCGCCGCGGCGGAGCGGACCCGTAATGGGCGCAATTTCCCATGGGCCGCGGCTGGCGTGCTACAGGAATAGAAGGAGGCTGGGGCATGCCGCGGGTCGTCGGCGCAGGGTCTTGATACGGGTTCGGGGCGGGGGGGCTCCGGCCGGTGTACAAACGGGGATTGCCGCCGCGCCCGGGTCGCGGCGTGCCCGTCAGACCCCTTTCGGAGCCCCTCCATGCAACGTGAAACCACCGACCTCGCCCCCAGCCTGTCCACCCAGCCCATCAGCATGGATGTGCTGAAGGAGAAATACTTCAAGGACGGCGAGAGCGATGTCGAGGACCTGTTCCGCCGCGTGGCCAGGGCCCTGGCCTCGGTGGAGCGCGAGGACATCCGCGAGGCCATGCAGGCGCGCTTCATGGACAACCTGCGCGCCGGTGCCATCGGCGCGGGGCGCATCATGAGCGCCGCCGGCACCGACATCCAGGCCACGCTCATCAACTGCTTCGTGCAGCCCGTGGGCGACTGCATCCAGGGCGTGGACGACGCCGGCTACCCCGGCATCTACGAGGCCCTGCGCGAGGCCGCCGAGACCATGCGCCGCGGCGGCGGCGTGGGCTACGACTTCTCGCGCATCCGCCCGCGCGGCGCCATGGTCAAGGGCACGGCGTCCATGGCCTCGGGGCCGTGCAGCTACATCAACGTGTTCGACCAGTCCTGCTCCACCGTGGAGAGCGCGGGCGCGCGCCGCGGCGCGCAGATGGGCGTGCTGCGCATCGACCACCCGGACGTGCTGGACTTCATCACCGCCAAGCGCACGCCCGGGCGCTGGAACAACTTCAACGTCTCGGTGGGCGTGCCCGACGCCTTCATGCAGGCCGTGGAGCAGGACGGCGAATGGGAGCTGGTGCACGCCGCGGCCCCTGGCGCCGAGCTGGTCAAGGACGGCGCGCACCAGCGCGCCGACGGCCAGTGGGTCTACCGCACGCTGCGCGCGCGCACGCTGTGGGACACCATCATGAAGTCGGCCTACGACTTCGCCGAGCCGGGCATCCTGTTCCTGGACCAGATCAACACCGACAACAACCTGCGCTACACCGAGACCATCCAGGCCACCAACCCCTGCGGCGAGCAGCCGCTGCCGCCCTATGGCTGCTGCGACCTGGGGCCCATCATCCTCACGCGCTTCGTGCGCAACCCCTTCGGCCTGCATGGCGAGGCGGCGTTCGACTTCGACGCGTTCGAGCAGGCCGTCGCCACCCAGGTGCGCGCGCTCGACAACGTGCTCGACGTCACCTTCTGGCCGCTGTCCCAGCAGCAGGCCGAGGCTGCCGCCAAGCGCCGCATCGGCGTGGGCTTCACCGGCATGGGCAACACCCTGGCCATGCTGTGCAAGCGCTACGACCGCCAGGACGGGCGCGACATGGCGGTGCACATCGCCGAGCGCATGCGCAACGCCGCCTACCGCGCCTCCGTCGAGCTGGCCAAGGAAAAGGGCGCCTTCCCCAGGTTCAAGGCCGACGGCTACCTGGCCAAGGGCACCTTCGCGAGCCGCCTGCCCGAGGACATCCAGAAGGCCATCAGGAAGCACGGCATCCGCAACAGCCACCTGCTGTCCATCGCGCCCACGGGCACGGTGAGCCTGGCCTTCGCCGACAACGCCTCCAACGGCATCGAGCCGCCGTTTTCCTGGACCTACACGCGCAGGAAGCGCGAGGCCGACGGCAGCAAGAGCGAGTACGTGGTCGAGGACTACGCCTGGCGCCTGTACAAGACGCTGGGCGGCGACGTGGGCAAGCTGCCCGCGTACTTCGTGAGCGCCATGGACATGGCGGCCGCCGACCACGTGGCCATGATGGAGGCCGTGCAGCCCTACGTGGACACGGCCATCTCCAAGACCGTCAACGTGCCCGAGGACTACCCCTACGCCGACTTCAAGGGCCTGTACATGCAGGCCTGGCACTCGGGCCTGAAGGGACTGGCCACCTACCGCCCCAACAGCATCCTGGGCGCCGTGCTGGAGGTGCCGGCCGCCGAGGCCAAGCCCGCCAAGGGCGAGCCCGCGCCCGAGCCGGCCCAGCCCGTCGACCCGATGCGCATCGTGATCGAAAGCCGGCCCAAGGGCGGCCTGTCGGCAGTGGCCGAGAAGATCGAGTATTGGACGCAGGAAGGCCAGAAGCGCCTGTACCTCATCGTCTCCTTCCTGCCCGTGCCCGACGGGCATGGCGGCACGGTGGACCGCGCCATCGAGTTCTTCATGCCCGTGGGCCAGAGCAGCGAGTCGCAGCAGTGGATCACCTCCAGCATGCGCCTGCTGTCGCTGGCCGCGCGCGGCGGCTTCCTGGAGCGCGCGCTGTCCGACATGCGCAAGGTGGCCTGGGACCGCGGCCCCGTGCGCCTGGGCACCTACCAGCGCGCCGATGGCGCCCAGGTGCCGCTGTGGCACGACTCCGAGGTGGCGGCCATCGCCTATGCAGTGCAGAACATCCTGGCGCGCCGCGCCGAGGCGCCGCAGCAGCAGGTGCTGCCGCTGGACGAGCCCGACATGCCCACCGGCATGCCGCCCGCCATGGCCGGCAAGAAATGCCAGGAATGCGGCGCCCACGCCGTGATCCGCAAGGACGGCTGCGACTACTGCACCCAGTGCGGCGCGCTGGGCAGCTGCGGCTGAACGTTCCCGGGCTCTCGGGCGGCAAACCATCGGTTGCTATTCAAATGATGGCAAGAGGCGCTTTCTGGACAAGCGTTAAAGCCTGATCCAGGCTGTCGTGGCGGTGGATCGGGCTTGATGAACGTCAAGCCGCCTCGCGGCCATGCGCCTAAACTGCACCCATGCGCAAGAAGCCCACGCTGTCGACCAAGCTGCTGGCCATGGGCACGGTGTTCCTGCTCGTGGCCCTGGCCTCCATCGGCTTCACGCTGTGGGTGACCTGGCAGCTCGAGGGCGGCGCCGCGGCCGTCAATGAGGCCGGCCGCCTGCGCATGAACATGCTGCGCATGATCCTGGCGCAGCAGAACGAATCGCCCCAGGAGTTCGCCCGGCTGGAGCAGCGCTTCAACGACGGGCTGGAGCTGCTGCGCGCGGGCGACCCCGCGCGCCCCCTGTTCGTGCCCTGGAACGACGAAACCCGCACGCAATACGAACATATCCGCTCGCAATGGCTTGTCCTGCAGCAGGAATGGAGGCTGATCCTGCCCACGGAAAATGGCGCCGCCGCGGTGGCGCGCGGCGATGCCTTCGTGAGCGAGATCGACGGCTTCGTGCAGGCCATCGAGGTGCGCATCATGCGCTGGACCGCGGTGCTGCACCTGTTCCACCTGTTCCTCGTGGCCCTGGCCATTGGTTCCGCCGTGACCTTCATGGCGCTGAGCTATCTGCTGGTGCTCAATCCCGTGACGCGGCTGCAGCAGGCGCTTGGCCGTGTGCGCCAGGGCGACCTGGGCACGCGCATGGAGGTGGAAACGGACGACGAGTTCGGCCAGCTGGCGGCCGGCTTCAACCTCATGGCCCATGCCCTGCAGGCCTCGCACGAGGGCCTGGAACGCAAGGTGCGCGAGAAGACCGCCAGCATCGAGGTGCACAACCAGCGCCTGTCCGCGCTGTATGCCGTGAGCGCGCTGGCGGCCGAGGCCAGCAGCCTGGAGGGGCTGGCCCAGGGCTTCGTGCAGCAGATCCGCAGCGTCTCCGGCAGCGATGCCGCCGCCCTGCGCTGGTCGGACGAGGCCAACCAGCGCTACGTGCTGCTGGCCGCCGACGGCCTGCCGCAGTCCCTGGCCGAGCAGGAGCATTGCCTGAACACGGGTGCCTGCGAGTGCGGCCAGGCGCAGGCGCAGGCGCACATGCGCGTGATACCCATCGTCCCGGCCGGAAGGCTGCAGCTGCCGCACTGCCGCGAGGCGGGCTACGAGACCGTGGTCAGCATTCCCGTGCAGCTGCACCACCGGCTGCTGGGCGAGGTGACGCTGCTCTACCGCACGGCGATGGAGCTGTCGCCGGACATGCGCGAACTGCTGTCCACCATGGCGCGGCACCTGGCCAGCTCCATGGAGGGGCTGCGCGCCACGGCGCTGGAGCGCGAGGCCGCCGTGGCCGAGGAGCGCAGCCTGATCGCGCGCGAGCTGCACGACTCGATCGCCCAGTCGCTGGCCTTTCTCAAGATCCAGACCCAGCTGCTGCGCGACGCCGTGGCCAAGGACAATACCGAGGGCCGCGACCGCAGCATGGCCGAGCTCGACGCGGGCGTGCGCGAGTGCTATGCCGACGTGCGCGAGCTGCTGGTGCACTTTCGCACGCGCACGCAGGACGAGGACATCGAGGAGGCGCTGCGCGCCACGCTCTCCAAGTTCGAGCACCAGACCGGCGTGGGCACCACCCTGGACATGGCCGGCCAGGGCCTGCCGCTGGCACCCGACGTGCAGATCCAGGTGCTGCACATCGTGCAGGAGGCGCTGTCCAACGTGCGCAAGCACGCCGGCGCGCGCCATGTGCAGCTGCGCGTGCAGCGCCACCCGTGCTGGCGCTTCGAGGTGCAGGACGATGGCGCCGGCTTCGATCCCGAGGCGGTTCCGCCCGATTCGCTGCACGTGGGCCTGGGCATCATGCGCGAGCGCGCCCAGCGCATCGGCGCCCGCCTGCGGCTCGAATCCCGAGCGGGCGGCGGCGGCACCTGCGTGACCGTCGAGCTGCCCGCGGTGGGCGTGGATGACCGCCCGCTGCCTGCCGCGCCCACTCCCTTCATCGCTGCCGCATGACCGCCACCCCCATCACGCTGTTCCTGATCGACGACCACACGCTGCTGCGCCGCGGGCTCGTGGCCCTGCTGTCGCAGTACGGCGACCTGCGCGTGGTGGGCGAGGCGGGCGACGCCGCCGAGGCCCTGCGCCTGCTGCCGCAGCTGCGTCCCGACGTGATCCTGCTGGACAACCACCTGCCCGGCGTGCGCGGCGTGGACGCCATCGCCGGGCTGCGCGAGGTCTCGCGGGGCAGCCGCGTGCTCATGCTCACCGTGAGCGAGGACGGCGCGGACCTGGCCACGGCGCTGCGCCACGGCGCGCAGGGCTATCTGCTCAAGACCATCGACGGCGATCTGCTGGCCCAGGCCATACGCCGCGCCGCGCGCGGCGAGCCCGTGGTCAGCCCCGAGATGATGGGCAAGCTGGTGGCGGCCTTCCAGTCCCAGGGGGCGCCCGAACCCGAGCCGGAGCCCGCGCCCCCGGAGGACCCGGCCCCGCAGCTGTCGCCGCGCGAGCAGGAGGTGCTGCGCGAGATCGCCCGCGGCGCGAGCAACAAGGAAATCGCGCGCACGCTCGACATCGCCGAGACCACCGTGAAGATCCACGTGCAGCACATCCTGCGCAAGCTGGGCCTGACCTCGCGCGTGCAGGCGGCGGTCTACGCCTCGGACCGGCAGCGCGCCGAATAGCCCGTGCATGGGGCTCTGACTTTTCTGTTTTGATAGCTCCCAGCGCTTGATGGACAAGCGATTCCGGCCGTTTTTCTTCAAACCCTGCAAAAGGGAATAGTTCTTTCGGAGTAGGGCGGCGCCGGGCGCCATCGTTCTTTTGCACCCGTCCACGCCCTCCTCGGAGGTATGGGAAAACCCTTGGTGCTGCGCGAACATCCATGCCATACACCAAGAGAGGACTCGTACATGTCAACAGCGTCGCAATCTGCGGCACAGGACTCCCGCCGCAACCGCCAGGCCTGGTCGGTGCTCATCGTGAGCACCCTGGCCTTCACCGTCTGCTTCATGGTCTGGATGATGTTCGGTGTCATCGGCATCCCGGTCAAGAAGATGCTGAATCTCAACTCCACCCAGTTCGGCCTGCTCACGGCCATGCCCGTGCTCACGGGCTCGCTGGTGCGCGTGCCGCTGGGCATCTGGACCGACCGCTACGGCGGGCGCATCGTGATGGCCATGCTCATGGCCGCCACCGTTCCGGCCATCTGGATGATGGGCTATGCCACCGAATACTGGCATTTCCTCGTGATCGGCCTGTTCGTGGGCCTGGCCGGCGGCTCGTTCTCCGTGGGCACGCCCTATGTGGCGCGCTGGTTCCCCAAGAACCGCCAGGGCATGGCCATGGGCGTGTACGGCGCCGGCAACTCGGGCGCGGCCGTGAACAAGTTCGTCGCGCCGGTCATCCTGGTGGCCTTCGGCTGGCAGGCCGTGCCGCACGTCTATGCGGCCATCATGCTGGGCACGCTGGTGCTGTTCTGGTTCTTTTCCTACAGCGACCCGGCGCACCTGGTGTCCAGCAACGTCAAGTTCACCGACCAGCTCAAGGCGCTGAAGGACCCCAAGGTGCTCAAGTACTGCCAGTACTACAGCATCGTGTTCGGCGGCTACGTGGCGCTGTCGCTGTGGATGGTGCAGTACTACGTGGGCGAGTACGGCCTGGACATCCGCGTGGCGGCGCTGCTCGCCGCCTGCTTCTCGCTGCCCGGCGGCGTGCTGCGCGCCATCGGCGGCGTGCTCTCGGACAAGCACGGCGCGCACAGCGTGACCTGGTGGGTGATGTGGGTGTGCTGGATCTGCCTGTTCCTGCTGTCGTACCCGCAGACGGACTTCACCATCTCCACCGTGGACGGCCCCAAGACCTTCCATCTCGGCCTGAACGTCTACGTGTTCACCGCGCTGATGTTCCTGCTCGGCATCGCCATGGCCTTCGGCAAGGCGAGCGTCTTCAAGTACATCAGCGACGACTATCCCGGCAACATCGGCACGATCAGCGGCATCGTGGGCCTGGCGGGCGGCATGGGCGGTTTCATCCTGCCCATCATGTTCGGCGTGCTCATGGACTGGACGGGCATCCGCTCCAGCGCCTTCATGCTGATGTACGGCGTGGTCTGGGTTTCCCTCATCTGGATGTATTTCACCGAGGTGCGCCGCACCGACGTAATGGCGCCGCAGCACGCGGCCTGAAAGGCACACCATGTCATCTTCCACCGCATCGCATGCCGGCAGTGGCCGCCAGGGCCGGCTGCTCACGCTCTGGACGCCCGAGGACAAGCAGTTCTGGGAGCGCGAGGGCGAGGCCGTCGCCAAGCTCAACCTGTGGATCTCGGTGCCCGCGCTGTTCCTGGCCTTCGCCATCTGGCAGGTCTGGAGCGTGGTCGCCGTGAACCTGCCGGCCCTGGGCTTCAAGTACTCCACCAACCAGCTGTTCTGGCTGGCCGCCGCGCCGGCGCTGTCGGGCGCCACGCTGCGCATCTTCTATTCCTTCATGGTGCCGGTGTTCGGCGGGCGGCGCTGGACGGCGCTGTCCACGGCCTCGCTCTTGATTCCGGCCATCGGCATCGGCTACGCGGTGCAGGACAACACCACGGGCTACCCCACCATGCTGGTGCTGGCCCTGCTGTGCGGCCTGGGCGGGGGCAACTTCAGCTCCAGCATGGCCAACATCAGCTTCTTCTTCCCGAAGGAGCGCAAGGGCTCGGCCCTGGGCGTGAACGCCGGCCTGGGCAACCTGGGCGTGTCGGTGGTGCAGTTCCTCAGCCCCCTGGTCATCACGGCCGGCATCTTCGGCATCTTCGGCGGCGACGCGCAGACCATCGTGAAGAACGGCGAGCACACGCAGGTGTGGGCGCAGAACGCGGCCTTCATCTGGGTGCCGTGGATCGCCATCGCGTCGATCGCCGCGTGGTTCGGCATGAACGACATCGCCGACGCCAAGGCCAGCTTCGCCGCGCAGGCCGCGATCTTCCGTGCCAAGCACAACTGGGTCATGTGCCTGCTGTACCTGGGCACGTTCGGCTCGTTCATCGGCTTCGCGGCCGGCTTTCCGCTGCTCATCAAGAGCCAGTTCCCCAGCGTCAACCCGCTGGCCTACGCATGGCTGGGGCCGCTGGTGGGCGCCGTGGTCCGGCCCTTCGGCGGCTGGCTGGCCGACAAGGTGGGCGGCGGTGCCGTCACCTTCTGGAACTTCATCGTCATGGCCCTGGCCGTGCTCGGCGTGCTGTTTTTCCTGCCCAAGGGCACGGGCGGCTTCATCATGCCCTTCGGCCCGGCCGAGGGCAGCTTCACGGGCTTCTTCGTGATGTTCCTGCTGCTGTTCCTCACCACCGGCATCGGCAACGGATCGACCTTCCGCATGATCCCCGTGATCTTCCTGAACCAGAAGCTGCGCCTGCTGCGCGACGGCGACGGCGAGGCCGCCCAGGCGCAGGCCATCAAGGAAGGCAACACCGAGGGTGCCGCCGCCGTCGGCTTCGCGGGCGCTCTCGGCGCCTACGGGGGCTTTTTCATTCCCAAGAGCTACGGCAGCTCCATCGCCGCCACGGGCGGTCCGGAGTTCGCGCTGTGGATGTTCGCCGTGTTCTATGTGCTGTGCGTGGTCGTCACCTGGTGGTACTACGCGCGCAAGAACGCCGAGATGCCCTGCTGAGCCGCATTACTACAACGATTTTCAAGGAGCCTCACGATGAGCCATTTCCTCGACCGTCTCTCGTATTTCGCGCAGCCGCGCGAAACCTTCTCGCAGGGCCACGGCCAGACCAACGGCGAAGACCGTACCTGGGAAGACGCCTACCGCGACCGCTGGGCGCACGACAAGATCGTGCGCTCCACCCACGGCGTGAACTGCACGGGCTCGTGCTCGTGGAAGATCTACGTCAAGGGCGGCATCGTCACCTGGGAAACCCAGCAGACCGACTACCCGCGCACGCGCCCCGACCTGCCCAACCACGAGCCGCGCGGCTGCGCGCGCGGCGCCAGCTACAGCTGGTACCTGTACAGCGCCAACCGCGTGAAATACCCCATGGTGCGCGGCCGCCTGCTCAAGCACTGGCGCGCGGCGCTGGCCGTGGCCAAGAGCCCGGTCGATGCCTGGGCCGCCATCGTGCAGAACGACGAGGCGCGCCGCGAGTGGCAGAAGCAGCGCGGCCTGGGCGGCTTCGTGCGCAGCACCTGGGACGAGGTCAACCAGATGATCGCGGCGGCCAACGTCTACACCATCAAGCAGCACGGGCCGGACCGCATCATCGGCTTCTCGCCCATCCCGGCCATGTCGATGATCTCGTATGCCGCGGGCAGCCGCTACCTGAACCTCATCGGCGGCGTGCCCATGAGCTTCTACGACTGGTACTGCGACCTGCCGCCGTCCAGCCCGCAGGTGTGGGGCGAGCAGACCGACGTGCCCGAGAGCGCCGACTGGTACAACTCCAACTACATCATCGCCTGGGGCTCCAACGTGCCGCAGACGCGCACGCCCGATGCGCACTTCTTCACCGAGGTGCGCTACAAGGGGGCCAAGATCGTCTCCGTCACGCCCGACTACTCCGAGGTCGCCAAGCTCGCCGACCTGTGGCTGCACCCCAAGCAGGGCACGGACGCGGCCGTGGCCATGGCCATGGGCCACGTGATCCTGAAAGAGTTCTATTTCGACAAGCGCTCGGCCTACTTCGACGACTACGCGCGCCGCTACACCGACCTGCCGCTGCTGGTGGTGCTGAAGGAGAAACAGCTGCCCGACGGCCGCACCGCCATGGTGCCCGACCGCTACGTGCGCGCCAGCGACTTCGCCGGCCAGCTCGGCCAGGCCAACCACCCGGACTGGAAGACCGTCGCCTACGACGTGGATGGCAAGGTGGCCCTGCCCAACGGCTCCATCGGCTTTCGCTGGGGCAAGGAAGGCCGCCCCGACCAGGGGCTGTGGAACCTGGAGGCCAAGGAGGCCCAGGGCGGCAACGACGTCAAGCTCAAGCTCTCGGTGCTGGAGGACGGCGCCCAGGCGCATGAGGTCGCCGACGTGGCCTTCCCCTACTTCGGCGGCATCGACACGCCCAACTTCAACGCCAACGACCAGGGCGGCGACGTGCTGGTGCGCCGCGTGCCCATCACCCACCTCGACTTGGACGGCGAGGGCGTGCAGGGCCGCGTGGCCGTGGCCACGGTGTTCGACCTGCAGGTGGCCAGCTACGGCGTGCTGCGCGGACTGCCCGGCGAGGGGCAGGACGGCGGCTACGACGCCAACGCCCCCTACACCCCGGCATGGCAGGAGAGCATCACCGGCGTGCCGCGCGACCAGGTGATCGCCGTGGCGCGCCAGTTCGCCGACAACGCCGACAAGACGCATGGCAAGAGCATGGTCATCATCGGCGCGGCCATGAACCACTGGTACCACTGCGACATGAACTACCGCGGCATCATCAACATGCTGATGATGTGCGGCTGCATCGGCCAGTCGGGCGGTGGCTGGTCGCACTACGTGGGCCAGGAAAAGCTGCGCCCGCAGACCGGCTGGACGGCGCTGGCCTTCGCGCTGGACTGGATCCGCCCGCCGCGCCAGCAGAACTCCACGAGCTTCTTCTACGCCCACACCGACCAGTGGCGCTACGAGAAGCTGGGCGTCGAGGAAGTGCTCTCGCCGCTGGCCGACAAGAGCGGCTACCAGGGCAGCATGATCGACTTCAACGTGCGCTCCGAGCGCATGGGCTGGCTGCCGAGCGCGCCGCAGCTGCAGACCAACCCGCTGCAGGTCGTCAAGGACGCGCAGGCCAAGGGCATGGACCCCAAGGACTACGTGGTGCAGTCGCTCAAGGACGGCTCGCTCACGCTGAGCTGCGAAGACCCCGACAACCCGCTGAACTGGCCGCGCAACATGTTCGTGTGGCGCTCCAACATCCTGGGTTCCTCTGGCAAGGGACACGAGTACTTCCTCAAGCACCTGCTGGGCACCACCAACGGCGTGCAGGGCAAGGACCTGGGGCCGCAGGAGGCCAAGCCGCAGGAGGTCAGGTGGCACGCCAACGCGCCCGAAGGCAAGCTGGACCTGCTGGTCACGCTGGACTTCCGCATGAGCACCACCTGCCTGTACTCGGACATCGTGCTGCCCACGGCCACCTGGTACGAGAAGAACGACCTCAACACCAGTGACATGCACCCCTTCATCCACCCGCTGTCGGCGGCCGTGGACCCGGCCTGGCAGGCCCGCAGCGACTGGGAAATCTACAAGGGCTTCGCCAAGGCCTTCAGCGAGGTGTGCAAGGGCCACCTGGGCGTGGAGAAGGAAGTGGTGCTCACGCCCATCATGCACGACACGCCCGCCGAGCTGGCGCAGCCCTACGGCGTCAAGGACTGGAAGAATGGCGAGATCGACCTGATCCCGGGCGTGACCGCGCCCACGATCACCGTGGTCGAGCGCGACTACCCCAACACCTACAAGCGCTTCACGGCCCTGGGGCCGTTGATGGACAAGGTGGGCAACGGCGGCAAGGGCATTGCCTGGAACACCGAGACCGAGGTGGCGCAGCTGGGCGACCTGAACGGGCGCGTGCGCGAGGAAGGCGTGACGCAGGGCCGCCCGCGCATCGTCAGCGACATCGACGCCACCGAGGTGGTGATGATGCTCGCGCCCGAGACCAACGGCCACGTGGCCTGCAAGGCCTGGAAGGCGCTGTCCAAGCAGACCGGGCGCGACCACGTGCACCTGGCGCTGCACCGCGAGGACGAGAAGATCCGCTTCCGCGACATCCAGGCACAGCCGCGCAAGATCATCTCCTCGCCCACCTGGTCGGGCCTGGAGAGCGAGAAGGTCAGCTACAACGCCGGCTACACCAACGTGCACGAGTTGATCCCATGGCGCACCCTCACGGGCCGCCAGCAGTTCTACCAGGACCACCCCTGGATGCGCGACTTCGGCGAGGGCTTCGTCAGCTACCGTCCGCCCGTGCACTTGAAGACGCTGCACGAGGTCGAGGGCAAGAAGCCCAACGGCAACCCCGAGATCGCGCTGAACTTCATCACGCCGCACCAGAAGTGGGGCATCCACAGCACGTACAGCGACAACCTGCACATGCTCACGCTCAACCGCGGCGGCCCGGTGATCTGGCTCAGCGAGGACGACGCCAGGCGCGGCGGCATCGTGGACAACGACTGGGTGGAGCTGTTCAATGCCAACGGCGCCATCGCCGCGCGCGCGGTGGTGAGCCAGCGCGTGAACCCCGGCATGGTGCTCATGTACCACGCGCAGGAAAAGATCATCAACACCCCGGGCTCGGAAATCACGGGCACGCGCGGCGGCATCCACAACTCCGTCACGCGCATCGTGCTCAAGCCCACGCACATGATCGGCGGCTACGCGCAGTACAGCTACGGCTTCAACTACTACGGCACCATCGGCACCAACCGCGACGAGTTCGTGCTGGTGCGCAAGATGCGCCGCATCGACTGGATGGACGAGGAAGCGGGCAGCACCACGGCCAGCGCCCATGCCTGACAAAGAAGGAGAGACACGATGAAAATACGCGCGCAAATCGGCATGGTGCTGAACCTGGACAAGTGCATCGGCTGCCACACCTGCTCGGTCACCTGCAAGAACGTGTGGACCAGCAGGTCTGGCATGGAGTACGCCTGGTTCAACAACGTCGAGACCAAGCCCGGCATCGGCTACCCCAAGGAATGGGAGAACCAGGACAAGTGGAACGGCGGCTGGACGCGCCATGCCGACGGCTCCATCGCGCCGCGCCAGGGGGGCAAGTGGAAGCTGCTCATGCGCATCTTCGCCAACCCCAACCTGCCGCAGATCGACGACTACTACGAGCCCTTCACCTTCGACTACGACCACCTGCAGTCGGCGCCGGAAATGAAGGCCACGCCCACCGCGCGCCCGCGCAGCCTGATCACGGGCCAGCGCATGGAGAAGATCGAGTGGGGCCCGAACTGGGAGGAAATCCTGGGCGGCGAGTTTTCCAAGCGCAGCGCCGACGTGAACTTCGAGCAGGTGCAGAAGGACATGTACGGCCAGTTCGAGAACACCTTCATGATGTACCTGCCGCGCCTGTGCGAGCACTGCCTGAACCCGGCGTGCGTGGCATCGTGCCCCTCGGGCTCGATCTACAAGCGCGAGGAAGACGGCATCGTGCTCATCGACCAGGACAAGTGCCGCGGCTGGCGCATGTGCGTCTCGGGCTGCCCGTACAAGAAGATCTACTACAACTGGCAGACCGGCAAGGCCGAGAAGTGCATCTTCTGCTACCCGCGCATCGAGGCGGGCCAGCCCACGGTGTGCTCCGAGACCTGCGTGGGCCGCATCCGCTACCTCGGCGTGCTGCTGTACGACGCCGACCGCATCCAGGAGGCCGCCAGCGTGGAGCGCGACCGCGACCTGTACCAGGCGCAGCTCGACATCTTCCTCGACCCCCATGATCCCGAGGTGATCCGCCAGGCCCGGCTCGACGGCATTGCCGACAACTGGCTGGAAGCGGCCAAGAACAGCCCGGTCTACAAGATGGCCGTGGACTGGAAGATCGCCCTGCCGCTGCACCCCGAGTACCGCACGCTGCCCATGGTCTGGTACGTGCCGCCGCTCTCGCCCATCACCTCGGCGGCCAACGCCGGCCACCTGGGCGTGAACGGCGAGATTCCCGACGTGTCCGCGCTGCGCATCCCCGTGCAGTACCTGGCCAACCTGCTCACCGCGGGCGACACCGGCCCCGTGGTGCGCGCGCTCGAGCGCATGCTGGCCATGCGCGCCTACCAGCGTGGCCTGCACGTGGACAAGGTGCAGAACATGGCCGTGCTCCAGCAGGCGGGCCTGACGGCGCACGACGTGCAGGACATGTACCAGGTCATGGCCATCGCCAACTACGAAGACCGCTTCGTGATCCCCTCCACGCACCGCGAATACGCCGAGAACGCCTTCGACGTGCGCGGCGGCTGCGGCTTCTCGTTCGGCAACGGCTGCTCCGACGGCGCCACCGACGTCAGCATCTTCGGCGGCAAGAAGCCGCGCACCATTCCCATCAAGGCCGTCGTCTGAGGAGCACGCAGATGTTCAAGAAAACCCCCGAGAGCATGCGCCTGACGCTGCGCGCGCTGGCGCGCCTGCTGGCCTATCCCGACGCCGATCTGCGTGCGCAGATGCCCACGCTGATCGACGCGCTGCAGGCCGAGCAGGCCCTGCCCGTGGCCCGCGTGGCCGAGCTGCAGGCCCTGGTGCAGCAGATCTGCGCGATGGACCCGTACGAGGCCGAGGAGCGCTATGTCGACACCTTCGACCGCGGCCGCCAGACATCGCTGCACCTGTTCGAGCACATCCACGGCGACTCGCGCGAGCGCGGCCCGGCGCTGATCGACCTGACGCAGACCTACGAAAAGGCCGGCCTGTACCTGGATGCGCAGGAGCTGCCCGACCACCTCGGCGTGGTGCTGGAGTTCGCATCGACCCAGCCCGGGCAGGTGGCGCGCGAGTTCCTGGCCGAGATGGCGCACATCCTGAACGCGCTGTTCACCGCGCTGCAGGCCAAGGCCAGCCCCTACGCTAGCGTGGTCGCCGCCGTGCTCGAGGCCGCCGGCGAGAAGGCCCAGGCCGTGGCCATCGCGCCCGAGCCCGGGCTCGACGAGACCTGGGCCGAGCCCGAGGCCTTCGACGGCTGCGCCACGCGCGGGCAGAACCGTCCCGGCCAGCCCCAACCCCTGCATTTCGTGCGCAATGCGCGCTCCACCTCTTCTTCCCAAGGAGTCTCGCCATGACCGCCTGGATCGACCACTTCCTGTTCGGCCTGTACCCCTACGTCTGCCTGGCCGTGTTCTTCATCGGCAGCTGGATCCGCTTCGACCGCGACCAGTACACGTGGAAGAGCGACTCCTCGCAGCTCCTGCGCACCGGCAGCCTGCGCTGGGCCAGCAACCTGTTCCACATCGGCGTGCTGTTCCTGTTCTTCGGCCACTTCGTCGGCATGCTCACGCCGCACATGCTCTACGAGCCCTTCATCAGCGCAGGCCACAAGCAGCTGCTGGCCATGGTCTCGGGCGGCACGGCCGGCCTGCTGGCCTTCATCGGCGTCACGCTGCTGCTGCACCGGCGCCTGACGGACGCGCGCATCCGCGCCACCAGCAAGGCCAGCGACATCGCGCTGCTGTGGATCTTCTGGGTGCAGCTGGCGCTGGGTCTGGCCACCATTCCGCTGTCGGCCCAGCACCTGGACGGTTCGATGATGATGCTGCTGGCCGAATGGGGACAGCGCATCGTCACCTTCCGCTCCGGCGCGGTGGAGCTGCTGGCCCCGGCGGGCTGGATCTTCAAGGCCCACATGTTCCTGGGCATGACGGTGTTCCTGATCTTCCCGTTCACGCGCCTGGTGCACATCTGGAGCGGCTTCGGCACGCTGGCCTATGTGCTGCGCCCCTACCAGCTGGTGCGCGCGCGGCGCCTGAATGTGCCGGCCGGGCAGAACCAGCCGCGCCGTTCGCTCTGAAAAACGGAGCTGCCAGCGCTTGATACACAAGGGCTGGAGGCCTGTCTTGCTTCAAATCCTCCCGCTTGGCGGGGGACGCACCGCAGGCCTGCCGCCGTTCCACCATTACCCAGGAAAAGCCCATGACCACCACCACCTGCGGATCGCACGCCTGCGGCTGCGGCGCCAGCGATAGCGCCGCCCCCGCCGTGGACACCCCCGCCGCCCGCATCAACGGCATCGCCCTGCACGCGCCCGGCGAGCAGCTGCCCGCCGAGCTGCTGCGCCAGCGCGCCTGCACCGAGCTGCTGCGCCAGCAGGCGCAGCGCGAGGGGCTGCTCGCGCAGGACGACGCGCCCGGCCTGGACGGCGCCACCAGCCTCGCGGCCACGCAGGCCATCGAGCAGCTGCTTGAGCGCGTGCTGCAGGTGCCCGAACCCACCGAGGAGGCCTGCCGCCGCTACCACGCCGCCCACCCCACGCTGGGCGGCGCGGGCGAACGCCTGCGCCTGCGCCACGTGCTGTTCGCCGTGACCCCGGGCGTGGATGTGAAGCTGCTGCGCCAGCGCGCCGAGACCGTGCTGCTGGACCTGCGCTGCGCCGACGATGGCGGCGCGCGCTTTGCCGAGGCCGCGCGCCAATGGTCCAACTGCCCCAGCGGCCAGCAGGGCGGCGATCTGGGCTGGCTCACCCAGGCCGACTGCGCGCCCGAATTCGCGCGCGACGTCTTCGGCAAGGCCGAGGTCGGCGTGCTCTCGCGCCTGGTGCACAGCCGCTTCGGCCTGCATGTGGTCGAGGTGTGCGAGCGCGAGGCCGGCCGGCCCCTGGCGTTTGAAGAAGTGCAGGCCTCCGTGGCCCTGCTGCTGCGCCAGCAGGCATGGGTCAACGCGCTGCGCCAGTACCTGCAGCTGCTGGCGGGCGCTGCCGACGTCGAGGGCGTCGATCTCGACGCGGCCGACACGCCCCTGGTGCAATAGGCCATTGCACGAACGCCGAGGAAAGCCCTTCGCATGCCTGACGACGAGCTGCTGCAGCGGCTGCGCCGCTTTCACCTGGACGACTTTCCCCAGTACCGGGAGCGGTTCCAGACCCTCGTGGACCAGGGACAGCACCCGACGACGCTGTTCATCGGCTGCTCGGACTCGCGCCTCGTGCCCTACCTGCTCACGGGCGCCGGCCCGGGCGAGCTGTTCCTGGTGCGCAACGTGGGCGCCTTCGTGCCGCCGTACGACGGCTCGTACGGCCACCACGGCACGGCCGCGGCCATCGAGTTCGCCGTGCTCAACCTCGACGTGAGCCGCATCGTGGTCTGCGGCCACAGCCACTGCGGGGCCATCAAGGCCTTGTATGAAGAAGTCTCGCCCGAGGCGCAGAACCTGCAGCGCTGGCTCGACCTGGGCCGCGAGGCCGTGCTGCCGGTGCAGCCCGGCCCCGAGGCCTTGCGCCGCACCGAGGAGCGCGCCGTGGTGCTGCAGCTCGAACGCCTCATGGACTACCCCATGGTGCGCCGCCGCGTGCAGGATGGGCGCATCACGCTGCACGGCTGGCACTACGTGATCGAGGAGGGCGAGGTCCATGTGTTCGACGTGCAGAACGGCGGCTTCGTCGCCGCGTCGAAGGCGCAATCGAGCGGCACCGGCCCCTACCCGCCGTACGTGGAACATGACGGACAGGTTCTGGTGGACTGATGGCGGGCCGCGTTGAAGAAAACATGTGGGAGCCGATGACGGCGGCCCCCGCGGCCCCGGCCGATTGGGCCGCCGCGCTGCTGCAGGCGCGCCAGACCATCCTGCCCAAGCGCCTGGGCGCGCCTGGGCCGGATGCCGCGCAGCTGCGGGCCATCCTGGCCGCCGCGGCCCATGCGCCGGACCATGGCTGCCTGCTGCCCTGGCGCTTCGTGCTCGTGCCCCGGGACGCGCGCGCGGCCTTGGCCGAGGTGTTTGCCCGGGCGCTGCGCGAGCGCGACCCCGCAGCCACGCCCGCGCAGCAGGAGCAGGCGCGCGAGAAGGCCCATCGCGCCCCGTTGCTGCTGCTCCTGGTGGCCGATGAACTGGGGGGCGACCCCGACATCGTGCCCGCCGAGCGCCTGGTGTCTGCCGGCTGCGCGGTGCAGAACCTGCTGCTCACGGCCACGGCCCTGGGCTTCGGCTCGGCGCTCACCAGCGGCAAGGCGCTGCAGTCGCAGGCGCTGCGCGCGCTGTTCGCGCTCCGGGACGGCGAGCGCGCCCTGTGTTTTGTCAGCGTGGGCACGGTGCTGTCGCGCAAACCCGTGCGCGCGCGCCCCGTGCCGGCGCAGTATGTGGGCACCCTGGTGCCCGGCCGGGGCGTGCAGCCCTGGGAGTGATGACGAGGAAGGACCCTAGCGTGAAGACCGAGATCAACAGTTTCGACGACCTGCTGCGCGCCGCGCGCGCGCACCGCGAGCGCCAGCGGCTGCTGTTCGTGTTCGCGGGCTCCGAGCTGCCCGACGACGCCACGCCCGCGCAGCGCGAGCGCTTCGCGCAGGGTGAGGGCGGCGTGCTGGTGCCGCTGATGTGCGTGGACAAGCTGCCCGAGGAGCTCGACTCCTTCGATGCACTGCTGCACGAATCCCGGCAGTTCGAGAACCCGGGCCAGCCCTGGCGCCTGGTGTTCACCGCCGCCCTGTCGGGCACGCCGGGCAAGGCGCCCTCGGACGAGGACGCCGACCGCGTGCTGCGCCGCATGGTGGAGGCCGTCAAGACCGGCGCCTTCAGCGCCTACCTGCCCTTCAACCGGGAGGGGCAACCCGTACGGCTGGGTTGAATCGAGGGCTATTCTTGCGGGCCGCGCAAGAGTGGCGCGAGAAGGCTTTCCTCCCATGACTACCCGAGTTTCCCTGCCCGGCATGCATACGCCGGGCGCAGGCTTCGACGAGCCCTTCGCCATGCTCGACGCCTGCCACGACCGCGTGCGCCGTTCGCTCGACCTGCTGGAGCGCCTGCGCGCCTACCTGCACGACAAGGGCTGCGACGACTCCGCGCGCCAGGCCGCGCGCGACGTGCTGCGCTACTTCGACATCGCGGCGCCGCTGCACCACGAGGACGAGGAACTGCATGTCTTCCCGCCGCTGCTGGCGGCGGGCGGCGACGGGCGCCTTGCGGCCCTGGTGCGCCAGCTGCAGGGCGACCACGTGCGCATGGCCGAATGCTGGGCCGAGGCGCGCCAGCCCCTGGAGCGGCTCGCCCAGGGCGCGCTGCAGGCCTTCGCGCCCGCACACGAGGCCGCGCTCGACCGCTTCGAGGCCTGCTACGCCGACCACCTGCGCCACGAGGACGACAGCATCTACCCGGCGGCGCGCGCGCTGCTGGACATGGATGCCCAGCAGACCATGGGCCGGGAGATGGCGGTGCGCCGCGGCGTGCGTTGAGGCGCTACTGAAAACATAGCTTCCAGCGCTTCAGGGGAAAGCGTCTACGGCGTATTCCTCTTGTATTTCTGCTGCCCGGGCGGGAAGCTTGCAGGAACGGGCGCCCCCAAACGAAGGCGCCGTGGCGGGTGGCCACGGCGCGCTGTGCCCCTCGCGGGGCGGCGGCCTACCGGGGGTGGGCCGCGAAGGGGCCGAAGCCCCTGGAACTCTCAATGCACTACGACGGGATTCTGCGCCAGTCCGATGTAGCCGTCCAGCGTGTCCTCCACCTCTTCCTGGGTGGGGGTATTGCGCTGCCAGGCCAGGATCTGCTGCTGGAACAGCTCGGCCCAGGAGCCGTCCAGGTAGACCTCCTTGCCCGAGCGCTTGTCCACGATCTCGAAGCCGTGGCGCACCAGCTGGGGCGGCCGAGGGGTGTCGTCCGTGGCGCCACTGCGGTCGGCATCCGGCAGCATGTGGACAACCACAAAGGAATCGGAGTCGTAGAGCATTTGCATGGCGTGGTCCCCCTGTAGGTATGCCTGTCAGATGGCAACGCGAGGCGGGAGTTCAAGCCCCCGCCGCCGGGGTGTTGCTGCGGGACAGTATTTCACGAAAACCGGGCGCCTGCGCGTTCGGCTCAGGGCGCTTCGTGGCCGGAGAGCAGCAGGTCGACGAAGTCGCCGTTGCTTTGGCTCAGGCGTATGCGCACCGGCAGATAGCCCAATGCCGTGCCCAGCCACAGCTCGGCCTTCTGGTCGTAGCGCTGGCCCTCGCGCGGCAGGCGCTGCAGCTTCAGGGCCGGCGTGCTGCCTGCGGGCAGGTCCAGGGTCTCGGGGCCGTCCACGGTGAAGGTCCAGCGGTCGGCGTTGCGCGCGCCCACGGTGGTCAGCGTGATCTGCGTGCCCGGCGGGTAGCGCTCGGGTGCGGCAGCCAGCATGGCGCCGAGCTGGATGAACACGCTCAGGCGGTCCTGTGCGCCCTCGCCGATGGTGGCGCGCGGGGTGTTGGCGCTGAAGACCACCTCGTGCCGCTCGAAGTCGAAATGCGCGGCCTGCTCGCTGCGGGACTTGTCGCCGAAGCGCTCGGGCCGCAGGCCCCGGGGCGTGATCTGCCCCACGCTGCTTTGCGAGCGCGAGCCGAGCAAAAAGGCCTTGATCTGCTGGCGCGCCTCGTAGCGCGCACCGTCCTGGCGCCACGCCAGCTCGGCGCTGGCGCGGTAGTGGAACCGCTTGACCTCGCCGGCCACGTCGAACGCCAGCCGCGTGGACGGCGGCAGGCGCACGGGCGGCGGCTCGGTGCTGGCGCCGGCGCCGGTGGCACCGGGCGGGCGGATTTCCACGCCGGCGCTCTCGGCGGGCGGCTCTTGCGGCGCGGTGGCGGCGCTGGCCGCCGGGGCCGGCCCGGACGCTGCCGATGCCGCCGCATCGGGAGGCTCGGGCAAGGAGCCGGTCTCGGCGCCGGCCGGGGCTTCCTCGGCCGGCGGGGGGGCGGTTTCGGCCACGGGATCGTCCGCCGGAGGGGGCATGGGGGCCGCCGGCATCGGCTCGGGTGCCTCGGGGGCCGGCGGCGCCGGCCTGGGCCTGGGTCGGCGCACGGTGCGCGGGGCGGCCGGTGGCGGTGGCGCGGGGGCGGCCTCGGGCTCTGGCTCGGGCGGCGGCGGCTCCACCATGCGCGTGTGAAAGCTCATGCTCCGAGGCATACCCGGGCCCGAGCCACCCAGCGGCAGGTCCGCCAGCACCAGCCAATGCAGGGCCAGCACCAGGGCGGTGAGCAGCAGCAGGGCGCGGCGCGGCATGGGGGCTGGCGGGCGTCAGCGCGCGGGGTTGTGCCCCAGGTCGCGCGAGAGTTGCTCGGCCGCGGCGCGCAGGGGCCGGTCGATGGCGCCGCCCCAGCTGGAGTCGAAGGTGGCCACCGGGCCCAGCGTGGTGATGGCCAGGGCCAGGTGGCCGCCGGCGTCGAACACGGGGGCGCACAAGGCGTGTATGCCCGGCAGCAGCGTGTCCGCCACGCGGGCGCAGCGGCGTTCGCGCACCTCGCGCAGCAGCGCATCCACGCCGGCCTCGTCGCGCGGCAGGTCGCTGCGGCCCTGGCGTGCGGCCTGCTGCAGCTCGCCCGCGAGCAGCGCGGCGGTTTTCGCGCGCGGCAGCCAGGCGGCAAAGCAGCGGCCGGTGGCGGAGCCCAGCAGCGGCATCACGTCGCCCAGGCGCAGATTGGCCGTGACGGCGCGGGGAGCTTCCTCCCAGTGCACGATGGTCGGGCCATGGTTGCCCCACACGGCCAGCGCCAGCGTGTGGCCTATCTGCTCCATGAGCGCGGGCATGCGTTCGCGCGCCAGGCGCATGGCGTCGAGGTGCGCCAGAGAAGCAAGCCCTAACTTAAGTGCCGCCGGGCCGAGGTCGTAGCGGGAGGTGCGCGCGTCCTGCGCGACCAGGCCCAGGCGCTGGAAGCTCACCAGGTAGCGGTGGGCCTTGGCGGCGCTCATGCCGGCGGCGGCGGCCAGGTCCTTGAGCATGAGTGCGCCCTGCGCGCATGCCAGGGCGTCCAGCAGCGCGAAGCCCACCTCGACCGACTGGATGCCCGCACGTTCCTTGTCCATCTGCACTAGAATCGCTTTTCGTTTAGTTGAATCAATTTACCGAATCGTAATCCACGGACGGACAGCCCATGAAACTCGCCACCTACAAGGACGGATCACGCGACGGCCAGCTCGTGGTGGTCGCGCGCGACTTAGGCACGGCCCATTATGCGACCGGCATCGCCAGCCGCCTGCAGCAGGTGCTGGACGACTGGAACTTCATGGCGCCCCAGCTGCAGGACCTGTACGAGCAGCTCAACGCGGGCCGCGCGCGCCACGCCTTCCCGTTCGACCCGCGCCAGTGCATGGCGCCGCTGCCGCGCGCCTACCAGTGGGCGGACGGGTCGGCCTACATCAACCACGTGGAGCTGGTGCGAAAAGCGCGCAACGCCGAGGTTCCTGCCAGCTTCTACACCGATCCGCTCATGTACCAGGGCGGCAGCGACGACTTCATCGGCCCTTGCGACGACGTGGTGGTGCCCAGCGAGGCCATGGGCATCGACTTCGAGGCCGAGATCGCCGTCATCACGGGCGACGTGAAGATGGGCGCGGAGCCTGAGCAGGCGCTCGACGGCATACGCCTGGTGATGCTGGCCAACGACGTGAGCCTGCGCAACCTGATCCCGGCCGAGCTGGCCAAGGGCTTCGGCTTCTTCCAGTCCAAGCCCGCCACCGCGTTCAGCCCCGTGGCCGTGACGCCGGACGAGCTGGGCGACGCCTGGCAGGGCGGGCGCGTGCACCTCACGCTGCAGTCCACCTGGAATGGCCGCAAGGTCGGCATGTGCGACGCGGGACCGGAGATGACCTTCCATTTCGGCCAGCTCATCGCCCACATCGCCAAAACGCGCAACGTGCGTGCCGGCTCCATCGTGGGCAGCGGCACGGTGAGCAACAAGGACTGGACCCGGGGCTACAGCTGCATTGCGGAGAAGCGCTGCATCGAGACCATCCAGGACGGGCAGCCCAGCACGGAGTTCATGCAGTACGGCGACACCATCCGCATCGAGATGAAGGGCCGGGACGGGCAGAGCCTGTTCGGCGCGATCGACCAGCAGGTCGTTCCGCTGAGCGAGGGTTGAAACAGGAATGGCGTGGTAGGCGCGGGCATACCGCAGGATCGGGCTGGCGAGCTGTGCAGGATACGTTGGATGGGTCCCATGGCGGCGTTGTACGCACCACGCGCTACGTGGCCATGGGGCCGAACGGCGCTAGACTGCGGCCTCCGCTGCTTGTGCATCGGCGCGAGTTCCCAGTGTCCTTGCCGTCCGTGCGGGAGGCCCTTTCTCCGACCCAGAGCATCCGAGCATCGTGACAGACTCAAAAAAGCCGAATTTCAGTATCCGTTTCCAGAGCCCCGTGGTGCCGGCATCCGGCTTCCCTTCCGCTGGCGTATCGTTTCGCGTGCCCACCATGCAGCCGCCGGAGCCTGCATTGCCCGACGACGCACAGGCGTGCAACGCGCAAGGCAACACATGGCTGCAGGCCAACCGGGCAGCGGACGCCATCAAGGCCTACGACCGCGCCATCGCGCTGCAGGCCGATTATCTGGACCCGCATTTCAACCGTGGCAATGCGCTGCTGCGTCTGGGGCACAAGGCCGAGGCGCTGGCTGCTTTCGAGCGTGCGATCGCCCTGGCGCCCGGGCTGGCGCTGGCGCACTACAACCGGGCTACCGTGCTCGAAGGCATGGGCCGGGAGCAGGAGGCAATGGACAGCTACCGGCAGGTGCTGCGCATCGAGCCCGGCCACGTGCAGGCCCAGTTCAACCTGGGTTGCCTGCACCTGCGCCGCAAGGCGTATGGCGAAGCCGTGGCCTGCATGGATCGGGTGCTTGCGCTGGAGCCGCGACTGGCGCAGGCGCATAACAACCGGGGCAATGCGCTGCTGAAGTCCCGGCACCTGCTGGAGGCCATCGCCAGCTTCGACCAGGCCCTGGCGCTGCAGCCGCAGTATGCCGATGCGCTCGTCAACCGCGGCAATGCGCGCCTGCAGCGCAAGGAACATGCGCAGGCATTCACAGACCTCGACCAGGCCATCCGGCTCAACCCCGACCAGGCCCAGTCGCGGCAGCTCATGGGGACGCTGTTCAGGGATTCCAGGCGCCATGAAGAAGCGCTGCAGGAATTCCAGCGGGCCTGGCGTTGCAACCCTGGGCAGCCGGGCTTGCTGACCGACGTCCTGGGTGCCAAGACCGCCGTCTGCGAATGGCACAACATCGGTGCCGGCATCGACCGCATCGGGCAGGCAGTGGCGCAGCGGCAGCCGGGCGTTTCACCGTTCTCCGTCGCGGTGCTGTGCGATGACCCGGCGCTGCAGTTGCAGGCAGCGCGCAATTTCGTGGCGGTGGACTACCCGGAAAACCCGTTGCTGGGCCCGGTCGCACCGCGTGTGGACGGCGGCAGGATACGCGTGGGCTATTACTCGGCGGACTTCCACCACCACGCCACGGCCATACTGATGGCGGAACTGTTCGAGTTGCACGACCGCGAGTGCTTCGAGCTGTTCGCCTTCTCCTTCGGCCCGGATTCGCAAGACGCCATGCACGCGCGCGTGCGCCAGGCCTTTGACCATTTCCTCGACGTGCGCGACCGCAGCGACGAAGCGGTCGCCCGTCTTTCGCGCGAGCTGGGCATCGACATCGCAGTCGATCTCAAAGGCTTCACCCAGGACACGCGCTTCGGCATTTTTTCCTATCGCTGCGCGCCGGTGCAGGTGAGCTACCTGGGCTACCCCGGCACCACCGGGGCGGACTATATCGACTACGCCATCGCCGACAAGGTGGTTCTGCCCCCGCAGGCGCGGTGCCATTTCAGCGAGAAGGTGGTCTACCTGCCCCACAGCTACCAGGTCAACGACTCGAAACGCCGCATCGCCGATCGTGCCTTCACCCGCGAGGCATTGGGCCTGCCTGCCGCGGGCTTCGTCTTTTGCTGCTTCAACAACAACTACAAGATCCTGCCGCAGATGCTCGACGGCTGGGTGCGCATCCTGCACGCGGTCGAGGACAGCGTGCTGTGGCTGCTCGAAGACAACCCTGCCGTGTCTCGTAATCTGCTGCGCGAAGCCCAGGCCCGGGGCATTGCGCCTCAGCGGCTGGTGTTCGCGCCGCGCATGCCGCTGGACGAGCACCTGGCGCGGCATCGTCTCGCCGATCTGTTCCTCGATACGCTGCCGTGCAACGCGCACACCACCGCCAGCGATGCGTTGTGGGCGGGCCTGCCCGTGCTGACCTGCGCGGGCCAGTCTTTTGCCAGCCGCGTGGCCGCCAGCCTGCTGCATGCCGTGGGGCTGCCTGAACTCGTGACCGAGACCCAGGAGGCGTACGAGGCGCGCGCCATTGCGCTGGCGCGCGATGCGGGACAGCTGGATGCCCTGCGCAGCAGGTTGCGTGCGCAGGCACCTGCGTCGCCGTTGTTCGATGCCTGGCGCTTCGCGCGCGATCTCGAAGCCGCGTACGTGGCCATGCATGCGCGCGCCGTGCAAGGCTTGCCACCCGAGGCGTTCGAGGTTTGATGGAAGTGAAAAGAGCGCTCAGCGCTTTATACGTAAGCGCTGGTTGCTATTTTTAATAGTCAAGACGCAACCAGCGCCTCTACCTGGACCGCGCAGTCGTAGAACGTCGGCCCCGCGCCCATGTCCGTCAGGCGCTGGCTCGTGACCTCGTTGACGTTGGTGCCGCCATGCCCCAGCTTGCGCCACCAGATGCCCAGGCCGTTGACCACGCCGGCGCGCGCGCGCCCGTTGAGCGTGGCGTGGCATTCGTAGCTGCCGCGGTCGTTGAACACGCGCACCAGGGCGCCGTCGGCGATGCCGCGCGCGGCGGCGTCGTCGGGGTGCAGCTCCAGCAGCGGGCGGCCCTCGATGTCGCGCAGGCTTTGCAGGCTCACGAAGGTGGAGTTGAGGAAGTTGCGCGCCGGCGGCGAGATCATGGCCAGCGGGTAGGCGGCCGCGCTGCCCGCCGCCTCGTGGTTGGGCACGTGGCCGGGCAGCGGGTCCAGGCCCTGCCGGGCAAGGCGCTCGCTGTAGAACTCGCAGCGGCCCGAGGGCGTGGGAAAGCCCCCTTCGGCAAACGGGGCGTCGGGCACGGGCAGCGGGGCGAAGCCGTCGGCGAGCAGCCGTGGGAAGTCCACGGCCTCGCCATAGGCCTGGCGGCACAGCTGCTCGTCCGTGTCGGCGAAGCAGGGCTCGGCGAAGCCCATGCGCGCCGCCAGGTCGCGGAAGATCCGCGCGTTGCTGCGCGCCTGGCCCTGCGGCGCAATGGCCGGGCGGTTGAGCAGCACGTCCGTGTGGCCGTAGGCCGGGTGCACGTCCCAGTGTTCGAGCTGCGTGGTGGCCGGCAGGATGTAGTCGGCGTAGTCGGCCGTGTCGGTCTGGAAATGCTCCAGCACCACGGTGAACAGATCCTCGCGCGCGAAGCCCCGCGCCACCTTGGGCGAGTCGGGCGCCACGGCCACGGGGTTGCTGTTGTAGACCACCAGGGCCTCGATCTTCGGACCGAAGGCGGGCGAGGCTGCGCGCAGCAGGTCGTCGCCTATGGTCACCATGTTGATGGTGCGCGGCGCGCGGCCGGCCAGCAGCTCGGGGCGCTGCAGCCGCGCGCGGTCCACGGGAAACGCGCCCGAGCTCGACAGCAGCACGCCGCCCGCGCGCTGGCGCCACGCGCCCGTGAGCGCCGGCAGGCAGGCAATGGCGCGCACCGCGTTGCCGCCGCCATGCACGCGCTGCACGCCGTAGTTCAGGCGGATGGCGGCGGGCTTCGTCGTCCCGTAGTCGCGCGCCAGGCGGCGGATCTGCTCCACGGGGAGGCCGCAGACCTCGGCTGCGCGCTCGGGCGGGAATGTGAGCGCGCGTTCGCGCAGCTGCGGCCAGCCGAGCGTGTGGCGGGTGATGTAGTCGTGGTCCAGCCAGTCGTTTTCGATCAGCTCGTGCATCAGCGCCAGGGCCAGCGCGGCGTCGGTGCCGGGGCGCAGCTGCAGGTGCTCGTGGCATTTCTCGGCGGTCTCGGTGCGGCGCGGGTCTATGCACACCAGGCGCGCGCCGTCCCGCTTGGCCTGCTGGGCGATGCGCCAGAAGTGCAGGTTGCTGCCGATGGAGTTGCTGCCCCAGATGAGGATGAGCTTGGATTCGGCGAAGAACTCCACCTTCATGCCCACCTTGCCGCCCAGCGTGTGGACGAGCCCCTCGCCGCCCGCCGTGGAGCAGATGCTGCGGTGGAGCAGCGACGCGCCCAGGCGGTGGAAGAAGCGCCGGTCCATGCTCTCGCCCTGCACCAGGCCCATGGTACCCGCGTAGCTGTAGGGCAGGATGGCCTGCGCGTCACGCGCGGCGATCGCGCCCAGGCGCCGGGCGATGTCGTCCAGCGCCTCGTCCCACGGCACGGGCGCGAATTGGCCGCTGCCCTTGGGGCCGGTGCGCTTCAGGGGCGTGAGGATGCGGTCCGCGTGGTGCGTGCGCTCGGCATAGCGCGATACCTTGGCGCACAGCACGCCGCCCGTCTGCGCGTGCGCCGGGTTGCCCTGCACGCGCACGGCGCGGCCGTTTTCCACGGTGGTCAGCAGGGCGCAGGTGTCGGGGCAGTCATGCGGGCAGGCGCCGCGCACCTGGGTGGCGGCGCTGGTGCTGGACGATGCAATGGTCATGGGCTGGGGCCTGATTCGGTGGCGGCCGGCCATTTCACCATGGACCGGCGGCGCCGGCCAGCGGCGGGGTTTCTTTGGCTCGCAGGGCCATGCGGCGCCGGGTTTGGCAGGCATTGCGGGCCGGGCTAGACTGTGGCGCTCCAAGGAAAACCGGCTCCGAACATCATGAAAATCCTAGACGCCATCGCCGCAGCAGCCCCCGCCATCGCCGCCGTGCGGCGCGACATCCATGCCCACCCCGAGCTGTGCTTCAAGGAGGAACGCACGGCCGACGTGATCGCGGCCCAGCTGACCGAGTGGGGCATCCCCATCCACCGCGGCCTGGGCACCACGGGCGTGGTGGGCATCGTGCACGGGCGCGACGGCGGCGCCTGCGGCCGCGCCGTGGGCCTGCGCGCCGACATCGACGCCCTGCCCATGCAGGAGTTCAACACCTTCGCCCACGCCAGCCGGCATGCGGGCAAGATGCACGCCTGCGGCCATGACGGCCACACGGCCATGCTGCTGGCGGCGGCGCAGTATTTCGCCAGGCACCGCGACTTCGACGGCACGGTGTACCTGATCTTCCAGCCGGCCGAGGAGGGCGGCGGCGGCGCGCGCGAGATGATCAAGGACGGCCTGTTCGAGCGCTTCCCCATGCAGGCCGTGTTCGGCATGCACAACTGGCCCGGCATGCCCGCGGGCAGCTTCGCCGTGAGCCCCGGGCCGGTGATGGCGTCGAGCAACGAGTTCAAGATCACCATCCATGGCAAGGGCAGCCATGGGGCCATGCCGCACCTGGGCATAGACCCCGTGCCAGTGGCCTGCCAGATGGTGCAGGCTTTCCAGACCATCATCAGCCGCAACAAGAAGCCCATCGAGGCCGGCGTGATCTCCGTCACCATGATCCAGGCGGGCGAGGCCACCAACGTGGTGCCCGACTTCTGCGTGCTGCAGGGCACGGTGCGCACTTTCTCCATCGAGCTGCTGGACATGATCGAGCGGCGCATGCGCCAGGTGGCCGAACACACCTGCGCGGCGTTCGAGGCCACGTGCGAGTTCGGGTTCCTGCGCAACTACCCGCCCACGGTGAACTCCGCGGCCGAGGCGGAGTTCGCGCGCCGGGTGATGGCCGGCATCGTGGGCGAGGACAAGGTGCTGCCGCAGGAGCCCACGGGCGGGGCCGAGGACTTCTCCTTCATGCTGCAGGCCAAGCCGGGCGCCTACGTCTTCATCGCCAACGGCGACGGCGGCCACCGCGACATGGGCCATGGCGCCGGCCCGTGCACGCTGCACAACCCGAGCTACGACTTCAACGACGCGCTGATCCCGCTGGGCGGCACCTACTGGGTGGAGCTGGCGCGCCAGTGGCTGGCGCAGCCGGCGGCATAAAAAAGAACGGTCGTTCGTATGTTGGCTACACTGCGGGTTTTTGATTAGGAGACCCGCATGTCCGACCTGAACGCCGCCTTCGAGGCCGCCGTCGCCAACTCCAAGCTGCTGACCGAGCGCCCCGACAACCCCACGCTGCTGAAGATCTACGCCCTGTACAAGCAGGCCACGGCGGGCGACAACGCCGAGAAGAAGCCGAGCTTCTCCGACATCGTGGGCCGCGCCAAATGGGACGCCTGGGAAAAGCTCAAGGGCACGGCCAGCGACGCGGCCAAGCAGCAGTACATCGACCTCATCGAATCGCTGCGCGGCTGAGGTCAGCCGGCCAGCGCCTTGAGCGCCTCCTCGCGCCCGGGCTGCGGCATCTTCGCCAGGGCCCGGACGGCCGCATGAAAGCGCGGCCAGTCGCGCCCCTCGCGCTCGAACAGCGCCACGAAGGCCGGCACCAGGTCGTCGTAGGCGCCCTGCGCCGCGAAGCTGGCGTTGTTGGCTTCGCGCACCCACTGGTCCAGGGGCGCCAGCTGCGCGGGCGGCGTGTGCGCCGCCAGCCAGCGCGAGCGCAGCAGCGCATAGTCGGCATGGAATTGCCGCATTGCTTCCGATTTCATAGCTGCAAGGGTAGTGTGGCCTGGCGTTGTATCGCTATTTTGCTCATAAATGGCCGCCAGGCGCTCGCGCGTGGCGCGCGTGAGGGCGCGGAACTGCGCGCGACGCTGCTCGCTGGCGGAGAACTGCGCGCGCACCGCGGGCGTGGCATGCCGCTCCAGCCAGCGCTGCACGCCCAGGCGCTCCACGGCCGTGGCGTAGGACTCGTTGAACGCCGTGTCGCCCTCGGCGTAGACCTGCTGGTGCGCCAGCTCGTGGAACAGCAGGCGCACGAAGTCTCCCTCGGGCCAGGCGATGAAGGTGGACAGCAGCGGATCGCCGCCCAGCCAGTTGCTGTAGCCCAGCGTGGAATAGGCGGGCACGCCGTATACGTTCACCTCCAGCCCCGTGGCGGCCAGCCGGGCGGCTTCGGCGCGGGCGTCGGCCTCGTCGAAGTAGCCGCGGTAGCCTATGCAGCCGGTGACGGGAAAGCACCAGCGGTGGAGCTCAAGCGAGTAGGGCCCGGCCGCCACCACGTTCCACACGGCCGCGCTGCGGTCCAGGCGCGCGTAGCGCCGGTAGCTGGCGTTGTCGGGCAGGGCCAGGTCGGTGACGGCGAAGGCGCGCGCCTTCCGGGCCAGCTCCAGCCGCGCGCGCAGCGGCGCCGGGGTGTCCGGGCTGTCGATCCATTCCTGCACGGGGCGGGCCGCCTGCAGCAGCGCCAGATGCCCGCGCAGCGACTGCCAGTAGTAGCCGGGCGTGCCGCCCGAATGCGCGCAGCCCGAGAGAAGCAGGGCGAGCAGCGGGATGAGGAGTGATGAGGCGATGCGTTGCATGACGGTTGCAGAATACCGCCATGCCAGACACCACCGACACAGGCCTGTTCACCGACGACGGCGGCCACGCGCGCTGCTTCTGGTGCCGCGCCTCGCCGCTGTACCGCCACTACCACGACCATGAATGGGGCTTTCCCGTGGCGGACGAGCGCCGCCTGTTCGAGAAGCTCTGCCTGGAGGGCTTCCAGGCGGGCCTGTCCTGGATCACCATCCTGAACAAGCGCGAGGCCTTCCGCGCGGCGATGGCGAACTTCGAGGCCGAGGAGCTGGCGCGCTTCGGCCCGGCCGAGGTCGAGCGCCTGATGGGCGATGCGGCCATCGTGCGCCACCGCGGCAAGATCGAATCGGCCATCAACAACGCGCGGCGCGTGCTCGAACTGCGCGGCGAGTTCGGCTCGCTGGCCGCCTACGTCTGGCGCTATGCGCCGCAGGCCGCGCAGGACAGGCCCGGGCGCATGACGCTCGAAGCCGTGCGCGCACTCACGACCAGCGCGGCGTCGGCGGCGCTGTCCAAGGACCTGAAGAAACGGGGCTTCAGCTTCGTCGGCCCCACGACCATGTACGCCTTCATGCAGGCCATGGGGCTGGTCAACGACCACATCGAGGGCTGCGGCGCGCGCGCCGCGGCGCAGGCGGCGCGGGCCGCATTTGCCCCGCCCCAATGAAAAACAGCCCTCCAAGGAGGGCTGCCCGCGTTGCCACCGGGTGGCGGCGAATCAGCCGTGGCGCTTGCCAGGATTCTTCTTGCTGCGCGTGGCCGTGCCGCGCTCCAGGCTCACGCGCTGGCCGCGGCCATGCGTGGCCACGGGCATGCCGGGCATGGGGGTGGGACGGGGGGTGCGCTTGCGATCGGCTTCGGTGACGATTTTGTTGCCCATGATGGCTCCTGCAATGAATGAACGGTGAAAACCCCCTATTAGGCCATACCCGTGGGACCCCCTGGCCTATAGACGGCCTCCATGCTCCCAATAAAGTAGCTGAAAGCGATTTATGGGAAAGCGATTAACGCCGATTTGACGTATGCCGCATTGCGACCTACCCTCATGCGGGGCCGCGCGCTTTCGGCCGGGGCTGCACCCTCGTGTCGGCCTTGGCCGATTGACGGGGCCGCGCGCAGTCTCCAAGAATCGCGTTTGCCGAAAAGGTAGGAGGGCATGTCATGAAGCATCTGCTCAATTCCCTGGAGTCCAGCCTGGCGCTGTCGCCGGTCGGCATCGCCGTGGAACTGCCCGGCGGCCTGCGCCTGGGCAATGCCAATGCCGACCTGCGCCTGCGCTTTCGCGACCGCATGGCGGTCGTGGCGCTGGCCATGGGCGAGATCGGCAACGTGGGCGCGGCCATCGTCGAGGGCCGCGTGGCGCTGGAGGGCAGCATGCGCCAGCTCATGGCGGCGGCGGCGGCCATGCTGCGCTTCGATCCGGCGCGCGACGAACAGGTCAAGTGGTGGCGGCGCGTGCTGCTGCGCGCACGCTCCATGGCCGCCCACACGCGGACCCGGGACGCGCAGCACATCCAATACCACTACGACCTTTCCGACGATTTCTACGCCCTGTGGCTGGACCCGCGGCGCGTCTATTCCTGTGCCTATTTCCGCGCGGACGGCATGACCCTGGCCCAGGCGCAGGAGGCCAAGCTCGACCACATCTGCAGGAAGCTCATGCTGCGCCCCGGCGAGCGCTTCTTGGACGTGGGCGCGGGCTGGGGCGGCCTGCTGCTGTGGGCCGCCGAGCATTACGGCGTGGACGCCACGGGCATCACCCTGTCGCGCAACCAGCATGCCCACGTGCAGCGGCTCATCGAGGAGCGCGGCCTGCAGGGCCGGGTGCGCATGCAGCTGCTCGACTACCGCGTGCTGCAGGTGCCCGAGCCCTTCGACAAGATCGCGTCGGTCGGCATGTTCGAGCATGTGGGCCATGCGCAGATGGGGCATTACTTCGCCACCGTGCACCGCCTGCTGCGCCCCGGCGGCCTGCTGATGAACCACGGCATCACGGCCGGCGGGCTGGACAACGCCGCCGGCCTGGGCGCCGGCCTGGGCGACTTCATCGAGCGCTACATCTTCCCCGGCGGCGAGCTGATGCACGTGAGCCGGGCCTTGCAGGAGATGGCACGCGCCGGACTGGAAATGGTGGATACGGAAAACCTGCGCCCGCACTACGCGCGCACGCTGTGGGCCTGGTCGGATGCGCTGGAGGCGCAGCTCCATGATGCGCGCCGCATCCTCGTGGACCAGCATGGCCAGGAGCAGGGCGAGAAGGCCCTGCGCGCCTACCGCCTCTACCTGGCGGGCTGCGCGCTGGCGTTCGAGCATGGCTGGATCGCGCTGCACCAGATACTGGCCGCGCGCCCCACGGGCGAGGTCGCGGCAGGGGTACTCGCGGGCGCGCAGTCGGACTATCCTTTCAACCGCGCCTACATGTACGAAGATGGGGCTGCGGCGCGTGCCGCGCCCTGATTTTTTTCCTGGATATTCAGATGCTCTTCAAATTCAAATCCCGCGCCACGGCCGACCTCATCATGCTCGAGCCCAATGGCCGGCAGCTGCTGGAAATCATCGGCAAGGCCCCCGACCCCCACGGCATCGTGACCGCAGCGCAGATCCCCGCCGCCATCGCCGCCCTGGAGGCTGCCGTGGTCGCCGACGAGGCGAATGCCGGCGCACCCGCCGAGGAGGCGGAAGACGCCGGCGACGGGCAGCAGCCCCCGCGCGACACCGTGCGGCTGCGCCAGCGCGCGGCGCCGTTCATCGACATGCTGCGCCGCAGCGCCGCCGAAGACCACGACGTGGTCTGGTGAGCGGCGCCCCCGGGCGCGCGGGTCAGTCCACCTTGGCGCCCGAGGCCTTGACCACCTGCGCCCACTTGCGGTGCTCGCTATCGATCAGGCCGGCGAATTCGGCCGGCGTGTTGCCGCCCGGGATGGCGCCCTGGGCCAGCAGCCGCTCCTTCACGGCCGGCGAGGCGAGCGCCTTGGCCACCTCCTGCTGCAGGCGCTGCACCACGTCGGGCGGCGTGCCCGCGGGCGCGAGCAGGCCGAACCAGGAGCTGGCCTCGAAGCCCTTGAGCGCGGGGCCGCCGGCCTCTTCCACCGTGGGCACGTCGGGCAGCGCGGCCGAGCGCTGGGCGCTGGTCACGGCCAGCGCCTTGAGCTTGCCCCCCTTGATGTGCGCCATGGACGAGGGCAGGTTGTCGAACATCACGTCCATGTTGCCGCCCACCATGTCCAGCAGCGCCGGGGCCGAGCCGCGGTAGGGCATGTGCAGCATGAAGGTGCCGGTCATGGTCTTGAACAGCTCGCCCGCCAGGTGGATGGAGGTGCCGTTGCCGCTCGAGGCCATGTTGAGCTTGCCCGGATTGGCCTTGGCGTAGCGTATGAAGTCCTGCACATTGCCGATGCCCAGGGCGCGCGCCTTCTCGGTGTTCATGACCATGACGTTGGGCACCGAGGCCACCAGCGTGATGGGCGCGAAGTCCTTGATCGGGTCGTAGGGCAGCCTGGCGTACAGCGCGCGGTTGATGCCGTGCGTGCCCACCGTGCCCATGAGCAGCGTGTAGCCGTCGCCCGCCGACTTGGCCACCAGCTCCGCGCCGATGTTGCCGCCCGCGCCGCCGCGGTTGTCCACGATGAACTGCTGGCCGAAGGCCTTGCCCAGCTCCGGCGCGATGGCGCGCGCCAGGATGTCGGTGGTGCCGCCGGCCGCAAAGGGCACGACGATGCGCACGGGCTTGGTGGGCCAATGGGCCTGGGCTTGCGCGGCGCCGGCGGCGCCCAGGCCCAGGGCGAAGGCGGCGGCAATGGCGCGCAGTGACTGGCGGCGTGGGGTGTCGATGTGCATGCGTTCTCCCGGGGAATGTGAAGAAAGCACCGTTTGTAGGCCGGCAGGGGCGCGCATGGGCCGCAGGATTGCCCGCAATGGCCCAATAAAAAAGCCCGGTGCATGGGCACCGGGCTTTGGAGGGCCTGCCTGCGGGGCGGGATCAATCCGCGTAGGAGCCGGCGGCCTTGATGACCGCGCCCCACTTGGCGGTCTCGGACTGCACGAACTTCTTGTGCTCGGCGGGTTCGAGGCGCTTGTCGGTGGTGATCACGGCGCCCAGGGCCTCCTCGTTCTTGACGAACTGCGGGTCCTTGAGCGCGACCTTCAGCGCGTCGTTGATGGTCTTGACCACGGCCGCGGGCGTGCCCTTGGGTGCGTACAGGCCGTGCCAGATCGTGACCTGGAAGTCCTTCAGGCCCAGCTCCTGCAGCGTGGGCAGGTCCTTGAGCGCGGGCGTTGCCAGGCGCTTGGGCGTGGTCACGGCGTAGGCCTTGACCTTCTTGGCCTCGATCTGGCTGGTGGTGTTGGTGGTCTGGTCGCACAGCAGGTCCACCTGGTTGCCCATCAGGTCGGCGATGGCGGGCGCGGCGCCCTTGTAGGGCACGGGCGTCATCTCGGTCTGGAGCGCGCTCTGGAACATCAGGCCGCACAGGTGCGAGGCCGATCCCAGCCCGGCGTTGGCCAGGTTGACCTTGCCCTTGTTGGCGGCGATCCAGGCCGTCAGTTCCTTGTAGTTGTTGGCCGGCAGCGTGGGCTTGCCGATCAGCGTCATGGGCACGTCGTTGATGATGCCCAGGTACTCGAAGTCGTTCTCGACGTTGAAGGGCAGCTTGCGGTACATGCTGGGCACGGTGGCCATGCCGATGTGGTTGAGCAGCAGCGTGTAGCCGTCCGGCGTGGCGCGCGCCACCTTGGCCATGCCGATCGAGCTGCCGGCGCCGGCCGTGTTGTCCACGACGATGGTGGCGCCGCCCAGGGGCTTGCGCAGCGCCTCGGCCAGGTCGCGCGCCACGCGGTCGGTGGGGCCGCCCGCGGTGAAGGGCACGACGATGGTGATGGTCTTGCCGGCTGCCGGATAGGTCTGGGCGGAGACGCCGAAGGCGGCCAGGATGGTGGCCGCGCCCAGGGCGAGCTTGAAGGGGTGGTTCATGATGCTCCTTGAGAAAAAACGCAATGATAGAGAGGTCGCGTGGCGCCCGCCGTGCAAGGGCCGCCCCGCGGCACTGGCGCGTCCCCTTTCCCACGCGCAGCACGAGAGAAGGGGGAAGGCGCAAAGCGCCTCGGGACGTCAGCGATAACTGCGCGCGTCCTCGATGACCTTGCCGTCGTTGGGCAGGCTTCCCGGCGGCAGCATCTGCACCTCGCCGCGCAGCTTGGTGACCTCGCGCAGCGCCTCGGCCAGCAGCTGCGCCAGGCCGGCGGCGGTCTCGGTGGTTTCGACCTGCAGCACCATCTGGTCGTTGGCCATCTCGCCGCTGACCACCAGGCGCGCGCGCTGCACCTGCGGAAAGCGCTTGGCGACGGCTGCCACCTGGCCCGGGTGCACGAACATGCCGCGTACCTTGGTGGTCTGGTCTGCGCGGCCCAGCCAGCCCTTGATGCGGGTGTTGGTGCGGCCCGTGGGGCAGGCGCCGGGCAGCACGGCCGACAGGTCGCCGGTGCCGAAGCGGATCAGTGGGTAGTCGGGGTTGAGCGTGGTCACGACCAGTTCGCCTACCTCGCCCTCGGGCACGGGGTCGCCCGTGCCGGGGCGCACGATCTCGACGACCACGCCCTCGTCGAGCACCAGGCCCTCGCGCGCCTCGGTCTCGTAGGCGATCAGGCCCAGGTCGGCAGTGCCGTAGCACTGGTAGCCCGTCACGCCCCGCTCGGCGAACCAGTCGCGCAGCGAGGGCGGGAAGGCCTCGGCCGAGAACAGGGCCTTGGTCACGCTGGGCAGCGCCACCTGCATCTCGGCGGCCTTCTCCAGGATGATCTTCAAAAAGCTGGGCGTGCCGATGTAGCCCGCGGGCCTGAGCTCGGCCATGGCCTGCACCTGCTGCTCGGTCTGGCCCGTGCCGCCCGGAAACACGGTGCAGCCCAGGGCGTGGGCGGCCGTCTCCATCATCGAGCCGGCGGGCACGAAGTGGTAGGAAAAGCAGTTGTGCGCCAGGTCGCCGGCGCGAAAGCCCGCGGCGTACAGGGCGCGGGCCATGCGCCAGTAGTCGGGGCGCGCGCCCTCGGGTTCGTAGATCGGGCCGGGGCTGGCGAACACGCGCGGCATGGCGGCGCCAAAGCCGATGCCGGCAAAGCCGCCGAAGGGGCCGTGCGCGCGCTCGGCCTGCTGGCGCTCCAGCAGTTCGTGCTTGCGTGTCACGGGCAGCCGCGCCAGGGCGGCGCGGCTGGCGATGGAGGCGGCATCCACGCCGGCCAGGATGCTGGCGAATGCGGGGCTGGCCTGCTGGGCGTGGGCGATCTGGCGCGGCAGTGCGGCCATGAGGGCGGCTTCGCGCTCTGCCGGAGAGCGGGTTTCCAGGGCGTCGTAGAACGGACTCATGCCATGCTTTCCTATGCGTGTGGATTTTAGTCGAACATGCTGCAAGCGCAGGCTGGACAAGCGCCAGCAGCTATGAAAAATGAATCATGCGAGCCAGCGCTTGCGGCGCTTGTAGCTCTTCACGTCCTTGAAGCTCTTGCGCTCGCCGCCGCCCACGCCGAGGTAGAACTCCTTCACGTCCTCGTTGCTGGCCAGGTCGGAGGCAGAGCCGTCCATCACGATGCGGCCGCTTTCCATGATGTAGCCGTAGTCGGAATATTTGAGCGCCATGTTGGTGTTCTGCTCGGCCAGCAGGAAGGTGGTGCCTTCTTTATGGTTCAGGTCCTTGACGATGTGGAACACCTCTTCCACGATCTGCGGCGCCAGGCCCATGGAGGGTTCGTCGAGCAGCACGATGCTGGGGTTGCTCATGATGGCGCGGCCAATGGCGCACATCTGCTGCTCGCCGCCCGAGGTGTAGGCGGCCTGGCTTTTCTGGCGCGTCTTCAGGCGCGGGAAGTAGGTGTACACCTTCTCCAGGTTGGCTGCGATCTCGCCCTTGTCGGTGCGGGTGTAGCTGCCGGTGAGCAGGTTTTCCTCGATGGTCAGGTGGGCGAAGCAGTGGCGCCCCTCCATCACCTGCACCACGCCGCGCTTGACCATGTCCGAGGGCGAGAGGTTTTGAATGGGTTCGCCGCGCAGCTCGATGCTGCCCTTGGTGACTTCGCCGCGCTCGCCCTTGAGCAGGTTGGAGATGGCGCGCAGGGTGGTGGTCTTGCCCGCGCCGTTGCCGCCGAGCAGGGCGACGATGCCTTTTTCGTGCAGCTGCAGCGACACGCCCTTGAGCACCAGGATCACATGGTTGTAGATGACTTCGATGCCGTTGACCACGAGCACGGGCGGGGCAGGGTTGGGGGTGGTGGCGGTTCGGGTGTCGGTCATGGTTTCACCGTTGCTCATCAAAAGGAATGACGGCCCGTGGGGAATCCGCGCCACATTGCGTGGCACGGGGCGCGGATTCCGCCGGGTTTGCTGGTTGGCAGATCAGTTGCAGGTGCGGACCTTGATGTTCTTGTCCTTGGCGTACTTCTCCGCGTACTCCTTGACCAGCGGATCGATCAGCGACTTGTCGGCCTGGTACCAGTCGGAGACCACGACCCACTTGCTGCCGTTCCACTGCGCGACGCGCGCCCAGTCGGCGCCCAGGTGGTTTTCGCAGCTGGTCTTGAAGGGGCGCAGCATCTTGCCGAAGCCCAGCTCGTTCAGGCGCTCCTGCGTGAGGTTCAGGTTTTCGAGGCCCCAGCGCACCTGCTCCGGCGTCATGAGCTTGCCCTTGCCGAATTTCTCTTGCGCGGTGCGGATGCCTTCGACCTGCAGCATGGCGATCATCATGCCGCGCGTGTGGGCGAGGGCGCCCAGTTCCTTCGCGTCGCCGGCGGAGCCCTGGCCCTTGTCGTAGAGCATGGCCTTGACTTCGTCGTGCACCTTGTCGCGCTCGGCGGTGTTGTGGATGGTGACGGTGTTGTAGCCCTTGGCGCCGTCGATGCCCTTCACGTCATGGTCCGAGCCGCCCCACCAGATGGCGTACATCTTCTCGCGCGCAAAGCCGGTGGCCTGCGCTTCGCGGATGGCGGTGGGCGTCATCACGCCGGCGGACCACAGGATCACGTAGTCGGGGCGGTTCTGGCGCACCTGCAGCCAGGTGGCCTTCTGCTCCACGCCGGGCGCGGTGACCGGCAGCTTGATCAGCTCGAAGCCTTCCTTGGCGGCGCGCTTTTCCAGCAGCGGGATCGGCTCCTTGCCGTAGGGCGAGTCGTGGTAGATCAGGGCAATCTTCTTGCCCTTGAGGTTGCCCTTCTCCTTCTTCAGGATGTCCTGGGTGATGGCGTCGGCCGCCGTCCAGTAGGTGCCCAGCAGCGGGAAGTTCCACTCGAACACCTTGCCGTCCACCGACTGCGACAGGCCGTAGCCGGGCGTGATGACGGAGACCTTGTCGATGGGCGCCTTTTCCGATACGGCGAAGGTGATGCCGGTGGACTGGGTGTCGAAGCCCACGGCGCCGCCGCCCTTGCCCTTGAGGCGTTCGTAGCATTCCACGCCCCGGCTGGTGTCGTAGGCGGTCTCGCACTCCTCGAAGGCGAGTTTCACGCCGTTGATGCCGCCCTTGGCATTGACGAGCTTGAGATAGTCCAGCTTGCCGTCGGCCCATGGGATGCCCAGGGGGGCGAACTGGCCGGTGCGGTAGGACAGCAGCGGGACGAATTGCTCCTGGGCCTGCGCCGAGGCGCTGGCGGCAAGGCCCATGCCCGCCAAGGCGAGTGCGGCGGCTGCGGTCAGACGGTGAAGTTTCATGCGTGTCTCCTGGTTGTGGCTTGAATTACTGCGGGCGCATGGCTTGCACAGCGGCGTGTGCAGGCCACGCGACCTAGCTTACTTGCAGTCGGTGCGGCGGGCGATCTTTTTGTCGGCCAGGTACTTGTCGCCGTGCTCCTTGATGAGCGGGTCGAGCACCTTGGCGTCGGCCTGGTACCAGTCGGAGGTGTATTTCCAGTCCTTGCCGTCCCAGGCGTACACGCGCGCGGCGCTGGAGCCCATGTGGTTGGAGCAGCTCGTGGCGAAGGGCTGCATCACGCCCTCGAAGCCCAGCTCCTTCAGGCGCTTGGCGTCGAGCTTGAGGTTTTCCATGCCCCAGCGCACCTGCTCGCCGGTCATGACCTTGCCCTTGCCGAATTTTTCCTGCGCCGTGCGCACGGCCTCCACGGCCAGCATCTGCGTGATCATGCCGTGTACGTAGAGCACGGTGCCGACTTCGTCGCGCGGGCCGGTGCCCTGCTTGGCGTCGTGCACGATTTTGAGTACGTCCTGCATCACCTTGGACTTGGCGCCATGGGTGAAGAGCGAGAGCGCGTTGAAGCCCTTGGCGCTGTCGCCCACGTCACGCACGGCCGGCTCGGTGCCGCCCCACCAGATGCTGTACATCTTCTCGCGCGGGAAGCCCGTGGCCTGCGCTTCCTTGAGCGCCGTGCTGTTCATCACGCCCCAGCCCCACAGCAGCAGGAAGTCGGGGCGGTTCTGGCGCACCTGCAGCCAGGTGGACTTCTGCTCCACGCCGGGCGCCGTCACGGGCATCATCTGCAGGATGAAGCCGTGCATCTGCGCGCGCTTTTCCAGCAGTGGAATGGCGTCCTTGCCGTAAGGGCTGTCGTGGTACACGTAGGCAATCTTCTTGCCCTTGAGCTTGTCCAGACCGCCGACCTGCTTGCCCAGGTGCTGGATCAGGATGTCCGTGGCGGTCCAGTAGCTGCCCAGGAAGGGGAAGTTCCACGGGAAGGCGGTGCCGTCCTGCGAGATCGACATGCCGTAGCCCTGCGTCATCAGCGGGATCTTGTCCACGGCGGTCTTTTCCGTCAGCGCGAAGGTGATGCCGGTGGCCAGCGGATCGACCACGGCCACGCCGGGGCGGGTCTTGAGGCGCTCGTAGCACTCCACGCCACGGTCGGTGAGGTAGGCGGTTTCGCACTCTTCGTAGGTGAGCTTGACCCCGTTGACGCCGCCGTCGCGGGTGTTGATGAGCTTGAGGTAGTCCAGCTTGCCGTTGGACCATGGAATGCCGTAGGCCGCGTAGGCGCCCGTGCGGTAGGTCAGTTGCGGAAAGAACTGCTCGCTGGCCTGCGCCGAGGCGCTGGCGGCGAAGCCTGCGCCTGCGGCAGCCAGTGTGGCGGCAAGCGCCAGGCGGGTGAGTCTCTGCATGGATGTCTCCTTGGGGCTGAACGAAAAAGTTGTGATGGACCGGCGCTCTGGCGCTTGCTGTTCGATCGCTGGGAGCTACTCTTTACGTAGCAAAATCAGTGCGGGAAGGGCCACACCCGCATCTTCTGCTTGCCGGTGGACCACAGCTTGGCGATGCCGTGCGGCTCGACGATCAGGAACCAGACGATGAGCGCGCCGAAGATGATGAATTCGGCGTGGGAGATGCCGGCGGTGGAAATCTGCATGCCGAACAGGTTGGCGATGGCGGGCAGCAGCAGGTTCAGCACGATGGGCAGCACCACGATGAAGGCGGCGCCGAAGAAGCTGCCCATGATGGAGCCCATCCCGCCGATGATGACCATGAACAGCAGCTTGAACGAGATGTCCACCGAGAACGCGGCGGGCTCCCAGGCCCCCAGGTGCACGAAGCCCCACAGCGCACCGGCCACGCCGACGATGAAGGAGCTGACGGCGAAGGCAGAGAGCTTGGCATACATCGGGCGGATGCCGATCACGCTGGCGGCCACGTCCATGTCGCGGATGGCCATCCACTCGCGGCCGATGGCGCTGCGCACCAGGTTCTTGGCGAGGATGGCGATGATCACCAGCACCGCCAGGCAGAACAGGTACTTGGACTCGGCCGACTGGATGGGCAGGCCGAACACCTCCAGGTTGCTCACCGACACCGAGCCCGAGGGCGAATCGTTGGTGAACCACTTGATGCGCAGGAACATCCAGTCGCTGAAGAACTGCGCTGCCAGCGTGGCCACGGCCAGGTACAGGCCCTTGACGCGCAGGCTGGGCAGGCCGAACAGGATGCCGAAGAAGGTGGCGCACAGGCCGCCCAGGATCAGCGCGGGAATCAACGGCATGCCGGGAATGCGCGCGACGAAGTTGTAGGCGCCGTAGGCTCCCACCGCCATGAAGGCGCCCGAGCCGAGCGAAATCTGGCCGCAGTAGCCCACCAGGATGTTCACCCCCAGCGCGGCCAGCGACATGATGACCAGCGGCGTCAGGATGGCGAGGTAGAAATAGTCGGTGGCCAGCATGGGCACCAGGATGAAGGCCGCCGCCAGCAGCAGCCCGATGGCCACCTTGTCCTGCAGGATGGGGAAGACCTGCTGGTCTGCGCGGTAGCTGGTCTTGAATTGACCGTTCTCACGATAAAACATGGTGCTTTCCCTCTCTTACACGCGGTCGATGATCTTCTCGCCAAACAAACCCTGCGGCCTGAACAGCAGGAACACCAGGGCCAGCACGTAGGCAAACCAGATCTCGATGCCGCCGCCCACGAAGGGGCCGAGGTAGACCTCGGAGAGCTTTTCGCCCACGCCGATGATCAGGCCGCCGATGATGGCGCCGGGAACCGAAGTCAGGCCGCCCAGGATCACCACCGGCAGGGCGCGCAGGGCGACGGTGGTCAGCGTGAACTGCACCCCCAGCTTGGAGCCCCAGATCATCCCGGCCACCAGGGCCACGACACCGGCCACGCACCAGACGATGACCCAGATGCGGCTCAATGGAATGCCGATGGATTGGGCGGCCTGGTGGTCGTCGGCCACGGCGCGCAGCGCGCGGCCCGTGCCGGTCTTCTGGAAGAACACCGACAGCGCGGTCACCAGCGCGGCGGCGATCAGGGCGGCGATCACGTCCTCCTGGTTCACCATCACGCCGCCGTCGAACAGGGATTCGAGCACGAACACCGGATCCTTGGGCATGCCCACGTCGATCTTGTAGATCTCGCTGCCGAACAGCGTCTGCCCCACGCCTTCGAGGAGGTAGGTGATGCCCAGCGTGGCCATCAGCAGGGTGGCCGCGTCCTGGTTCACCAGGTGGCGCAGCACCAGCCGCTCGATGAGCCAGGCGCAGATGAACATGACGCCCGCAGCCAGGGCGAAGGCCACGACGTTGGCGAGGATCTTGTTGTCCACGCCGGTCCACTGCGGAATCCATTCCGCGAAGCGCGCCATCGCCAGCGCCGCGAACAGCACCATCGCGCCCTGCGCGAAATTGAACACGCCCGAGGCCTTGAAGATCAGCACGAAGCCCAGCGCCACCAGGGCGTAGAGCATGCCCGCCATCAGGCCGCCGAACAGGGTTTCCAGAAAGAATGCCATTTGCCGTCTCCCGATGTCTTCAGTGGCCGCTGCCCAGGTAGGCGCGGATGACGTCTTCGTTGTTGCGCACCTCGTCCGGTGCGCCGTCGCCGATCTTCTTGCCGTAGTCCAGCACGACGACCCGGTCGGAGATGTCCATGACCACGCCCATGTCGTGCTCGATGAGCACGATGGTGGTGCCGAACTCGTCGTTCACGTCCAGGATGAAGCGGCACATGTCCTGCTTTTCCTCGACGTTCATGCCGGCCATGGGCTCGTCGAGCAGCAGCACCTGCGGCTCCATGGCCAGGGCGCGGCCCAGGTCCACGCGCTTTTGCAGGCCGTAGGGCAGCTGGCCCACGGGGGTCTTGCGGTAGGCCTGGATTTCCAGGAAGTCGATGATGTGCTCGACGAATTCGCGGTGCGCGATTTCCTCGCGCCCGGCCGGGCCGATGCGCAGCGCCTGCAGCAGCAGGTTGCTTTTGATCTTCAGGTTGCGGCCCGACATGATGTTGTCGATCACGCTCATGCCCTTGAACAGCGCCAGGTTCTGAAAGGTGCGCGCCACGCCCATCTCCGCCACCTGGCGGCTGTTCATGTGGGCGAAGGTCTTGCCGCGGAAGGTGATGGAGCCCTCGGAGGGCGAGTACACCCCGTTGATGCAGTTGAGCATGGAGCTCTTGCCCGCGCCGTTGGGGCCGATGATGGAGCGGATCTCGTGTTCCTTGACGTTGAACGAGATGTCCGTCAGCGCCTTCACGCCGCCAAAGCGCAGGCTGATGTTCTTGATGTCGAGGATGACATCGCCGATCTTTTTCTGTGTCATGGCTGTGCGTCCCAATCAGGCTTTGGCGGGGTGGATCTTGGCGTCCACGATGGCCAGGGTGGCGCTCACGCTGCCGGTACGGCCGTCTTCGAACTTGACCTGCGTTTCGATGTACTGCTGCTTCTTGTCGGAGTACAGGGCATCGACCAGCACGCCGTACTTTTGCGCGATGAAGCCGCGGCGCACCTTGCGGGTGCGGGTGAGCTCGTCGTCGTCCGGGTCCAGCTCCTTGTGCAGCACCAGGAAGCGCGCCACCTGCGTGTCGGCCATGCCGGGCTCGCTCGCCAGGTCGGCGTTGACCTGGGCCACGCAGTCGGAGATCAGCTCCAGCACCTTGGCCTTGGAGGCCAGGTCCACATAGCCGGCATAGGGCAGGTTCTGGCGCTCGGCCCAGTTGCCCACGGCCTCGAAGTCGATGTTGATGAAGGCGCACACCTTGTCGCGCTCGTGGCCGAAGCACACGGCTTCCTTGACGTACGAGAAGAACTTGAGCTTGTTCTCGATGTAGTTGGGCGCGAACATGGCCCCGGACAGGGTCTTGCCGACGTCCTTGGCGCGGTCGATGATGCGCAGCTGGCCCTCGGCGTCGATCACGCCGGCGTCCCCGGTGTGGAACCAGCCTTCGGCGTCGATGACTTCGGCCGTGGCGTCCGGGCGCTTGTAGTATTCCTTGAGCACCGGCGCGCCCTTGACCAGCACCTCGCCGTTGTCGGCGATCTTCAGCTCGATGCCGGGCGCGGCCTGGCCCACGGTGTTCAGGTTGACCTGGCGGTCGCGCTGCAGGCACACGTAGGCGCAGGTCTCGGTCTGGCCGTAGAACTGCTTGAGGTTGATGCCGATGGAGCGGAAGAAGCGGAACAGGTCGGGCCCGATGGCCGCGCCCGCCGTGTAGGCCACGCGGATGCGCGACAGCCCCATGGCGTTGCGCAGCGGGCCGTAGATCATGAAGTCGCTCAGCTGGTACTTCAGACGGTCCACCAGGCCCACGGGCTTGCCGTCGAGGATGTCCGAGCCCACGCGGCGTGCCAGCCCCATGCATTTCTCGAACAGCCAGCGCTTGGGTGCGGCGGCGTCTTCCATGCGGATCTGGATCGAGGTCAGCATGCCCTCGAACACCCGCGGGGGGGCGAAGTAGTAGGTGGGCCCGATCTCGCGCATGTCGATGCTCACCGTGCTGGACGACTCCGGGCAGTTGATGGTGTAGCCCGCCACCAGCCACTGGGCCAGGGAGAACAGGTGGTCGCCCACCCACGCGGGGGGCAGGTAGGAAATGATGCAGTCGCTGGGGCCGAGCTTGTCCACCTCGGCCGCGCCCCTGGCCGCGCCGATGAAGCTGGCGTGCGTCTGGCACACGCCCTTGGGCTTGCCCGTGGTGCCCGAGGTGTAGAGGATGACCGACACGTCCTGGGGACTGATTTCCCTGACCATGGACTCCCACACCCCGGGGTGTGCCTGGTCCCATTCCTTGCCCCTGGCCACCAGCTCGGCGGTGCTGATCAGGCCCGGCTGGTCGTAGTTGCGCAGGCCGCGCGGGTCGTCATAGATGATGTGGGAAATGCCGGGCAGGGACTCGCGCACCTCCAGCAGCTTGTCCACCTGCTCCTGGTTCTCGGCGAAGGCGAAATGGATGTCGGCGTCCTCGACGACGAAGATCATCTCGCTGGCCACCGCGTCCTGGTACAGCGGGATCGGCACTCCGCCTATGCTCTGCACGGCGATGAAGCCCATGTACACATGCGGCCGGTTGTCGCTGATCAGTGCCAGGTTCTGGCCCTTGGCAAAGCCCAGCGACAGCAGGCCGCAGGCCATGAGGCGCACCTCGGCGGCCGCTGCCTTCCAGCTCCAGGTCTGCCAGATGCCGTATTCCTTCTCGCGCAGGGCGGGGGCATCCGGGCGCTGTGCGGCGTGCTGCAGCAGTAGTTGGGGAAAGGTGGTCGTCATTCCTGTTCCTATCAGGATCAGTGGAGGGCGAAGGAGCGCAAGGCGGTGGCGTGCTCCTACTCGATTGACGCGGATATTAGGAACGACTTTGACGTTATTTTGTCTTCAGGACGACATTTAAAGGGTTAATCCCCAGGGGTCAAACCCTGATTCGGGGGAGGCAGGGCGTCTCCCGGCCTGCCTGCACCGGCGTGCCGGGGGGGTTGTATCCTCGCCCCCATGTACGCAGCGTTCTTCGGCCTCGCACATGCGCCGTTCTCCATCGCACCCGACCCGCGCTATCTGTTCATGAGCGAGCGGCACCGCGAGGCGCTGGCGCATCTGCTCTACGGGCTGGATGCGGGCGGCGGCTTCGTGCTGCTCACGGGCGAGATCGGCACCGGCAAGACCACCGTGTGCCGCTGCTTCCTGGAGCAGATCCCGGCGCACTGCAACGTGGCCTACATCTTCAATCCCAAGCTCACGGTGCCCGAGCTGCTGCGCTCCATCTGCGACGAGTTCGGCGTGGCCCACCGGCCCGCGGTGCCCGGCGCCGAGACCGTGAAGGACTGCCTGGACCCGCTCAACGAATTCCTGCTGCGGCAGCACGCCGCCGGGCGCAACAACGTGCTCATCATCGACGAGGCGCAGAACCTGGCGCCCGACGTGCTGGAGCAGCTGCGCCTGCTCACCAACCTGGAGACCAGCGAGCGCAAGCTCCTGCAGATCATCCTGATCGGCCAGCCCGAGCTGCGCGCCATGGTCGCCCGCCCCGAGCTGGAGCAGCTCGCGCAGCGCGTCATCGCGCGCTACCACCTGCAGGCGCTGGGCCCGGAGGAAACGCGCCAGTACATCGCCCACCGCCTGGCCGTGGCCGGGCTGCGGGGGGCGCCGCCGTTCCAGCGCCGCGCGCTGGCGCGCGTGCATGCGCTGGCGGGGGGCGTGCCGCGGCGCATCAACCTGCTGTGCGACCGCGCGCTGCTCGGGGCCTACGCCGCGGGCGTGCGCGAGGTCGGCGACGCCATGGTGCGCAAGGCCGCGCGCGAGGTGTTCGACGCGAACGCCGCCGGCGCGCAGCCCGCCGGTGCGCGCATGCGCTGGTGGGCCGCCGGCGCGGGGGGGCTGCTGGGCGCGGCCGCCGTGGCCGGGCTGGGCTGGGCCATGGGCTGGTGGCCGCCGCCGGCCGCCGTGGCCGGGCGCCCCGCGGCCACGGCGCAGGCGCCGCAGGTCTTGGCGGAGCCGGCCGCAGCGGCCGCGGCACCGGCGGCGTCCGAGGCATCCGCCCCGCAGGCCGCGGCGCCCCTGACGCTGGAACGCTTCCTGTCCGCGCAGCCTGCGGCGGACGCGGCGCCGGCCTGGCAGCTGCTAGCGCAGGCATGGCAGGCCAGCCTGCCGGCGGACGCGGCAGACCCTTGCGCCGTGCTGGCGCCCGAGGGGCTGCGCTGCTGGCGCAGCCGCCGCGCCAGCCTGAACCTGCTGCGCCTGCTGGACCGGCCGGCGCTGCTGACGCTGCAGCCGGCCGATGCGCAGCAGGGTGCGCGCGGCGTGAGCGCCGTGCTGCGCCGGCTCGACGGCGCCATGGCCACGCTGCAGGGCATGGACGGCGCCACGCTGCAGGTGCCGGTGACCGAGCTGGCGCCGCTGTGGCATGGCGAGATCGCCACGCTGTGGAAGGCACCCGCCAACCTGCCCGCCGGCGACGACGCGGCCGCCACGGCCGCCGGTGCCGCCTGGCTGGACCGGCAGCTGGCGCTGGCCGGCGTCGCGCCGGCCGGATCGCGCGGCGTATCGCCCGAGGTGCGGCGCGTGCGCGTGCACCAGTTCCAGCTCGACCAGGGCCTCACGCCCGATGGCCAGGCCGGCCCCTTGACCCTGATGTTGCTCAACCGCGCCGCCGGCGTGCAAGAGCCGCGCCTGCGCGGCGGAGCCTGAACCCATGTCCTACATTCTCGATGCCCTGCGGCGTGCGCAGGCCGAGCGCGGCCGCGGCAGCGTGCCGGGCCTGCACACGCCCACCACGCCCGCGGCCGGCCTGCCCGCGGCCGATGCGGGCCCGGTGCGCGGCATGCTGAGGGCGCTGCTCGCGCTGGCGCTGGGCGCCGGCCTGGCGGGCGGCGCCTGGTGGCTGTGGCGCACGCCGCCCGCACCGGCGTCGGCGACGGCGACGGTGGCCGCGCTGCCCGCACCTGTCGCCGCCGTGGCGCCTTCCGCGCCGCCGGCCGTCGCGCAGGCCGCGCCAGCAGCGCCTGCCGCCGCGCCCGCATCGGTGCCCCAGGCCGAGCCGCCGCGCCCTCCCGAGCCCGCGCCGGTGCGGCGCGCGCGTGCGGGGCACCGCGCCGCCGACGCCAGCCCCGCCCCCGCGGCGAAGACCCCGCCCCCACGCAGCGCGCAGCCCGCGCCGCCGAAGCCGGCCGAGGCGCCGGCCGCGCCGGTGTTCGCCCAGGCCGACCTGCCGCCGGCCGTGCGCGAACAGCTGCCCACGCTGCAGCTGGCGGGCGTGACCTACTCCTCCAACCCGCTGTACCGCATGGTCATCGTCAACGGCCAGGTGCTGCACGAGGGCGACCAGGCCGCGCCGGGGCTGGTGCTCGAGCGCATCGAGCCAGGCCGCACGGTCTGGGCGTTTCGCGGCTACCGCTATGCGCTGCCCAAGCAGTAGGTTTTCAAGAAAAATGTGGCTTGAGCGCTCTCCCATCAACCGCGGTGCGCTATTGAATAGATAGTATTTTCTTGAGAGGCCCGGCGCCGATCGTGGTATTCCCGCTGCCCGGCCGGGACGGTTTCGCGCCATGCTAGAGCGTGTTATGCACTTTTATGTACCCACGTTGGGCCAGAAGGCCGGTGATCGCAGGGCGCGGACCGCAGCCATGCTCCCGCCGGCGTTCTGGCCCAGTCCTTCGGAAAAGCCGGGGAAAGGCCCGGCCACGTCGTTGCAGGCCGCCCGCGGTATCCAGCCGCGGCGCGTCCTGCGTCTGGTTGCCGGGCCTTTCCCCGGCTTTCGCGGGCACGTAAAAGTGCATAACACGCTCTGGCGCGCATGAGCCAAGACGCGTCACTGCACCAACGGCGCCGCCGGCCCCATGCGCATGAGCTCGGCGGCATTCCCTGGCTGGGCCTGCTGCAGCCGGCCGAGCGCGAGCGCGCCGTGGCGGCGCTGGTGGTGGGCGATGCCCAGGCGGGCGACTATGTGTGCCGCGTGGGCCGGCCCGTGACCTATTGGTTCGGCGTGGTCGAAGGGCTGCTCAAGATGAGCACCGACAATGCCCAGGGCGGCACGACCACCTTCACAGGCGTGCCCCCGGGCGGCTGGTTCGGCGAGGGCACGACCATCAAGCGCGAACCCTACCGCTACAACATCCAGGCGCTGCGCAAGAGCGTGGTGGCGGGCCTGCCCCTGGACACCTTCCACTGGCTGCTGGACCACTCCATCGGCTTCAACCGCTTCGTCATGAACCAGCTCAACGAGCGCCTGGGCCAGTTCATCGCGGCGCGCGAGATCGACCGCCTGGGCAGTCCCGACGTGCGCGTGGCGCGCAGCCTGGCGGCCCTGTTCAACCCGGTGCTCTACCCCGGCGTGGGCCAGGTGCTGCGCATCACCCAGCAGGAACTGGCCTACCTGGTCGGCCTGTCGCGCCAGCGCGTGAACGAGGCCCTGGCCTTCCTGGAGGCGCAGGGCGCGATCCGCGTGGAATACGGCGGCCTGCGCGTGCTCGACCTGCAGGCGCTGCGCGGCAATCCGTTCGCGCGCACCGATGGCGACGAGGGCGGGCGGACGCGCCGCAGGGCGGCGCCGGGCGCGGCCCATCCTGCGCCCTGAGCGGCGCGCCGGGCGCGACAATAGCGCCATGCCCGATACGCCCTCCCGCAATCGTCCGCCCGCCACACCGACCTCCAGCGCCGCGCCGCGCACGCGCCTGGTGCTGCGCCGTCCCGACCCGGCCGCCAAGGCGCCCCCCGCGGCGCGCCCGGCGCCGGCGCGTGCTCCCGTGGCCCGGCCTCCCGCCGCGGCCGATGGGCGCATGCGCCTGAACAAGCGCATGGCCGACCTGGGCCTGTGCTCGCGCCGCGAGGCCGACGACTGGATCGCCCAGGGCTGGGTGCGCGTCAACGGCCAGGTGGCGGTCATGGGCCTGCAGGTCGGGCCGCAGGACCGCATCGAGGTGGACCGCGCCGCCCAGGGCCGCCAGAGCCAGCAGGTCACCATCCTGCTGCACAAGCCCATGGGCTATGTGAGCGGCCAGGCCGAGGACGGGCACACCCCGGCCGTGGCCCTGATCAACGCGCGCTCGCACTGGCAGGGCGACGCGAGCCGCACGCGCTTCGCGCCCGCGCAGCTCAAGGGCCTGGCGCCCTGCGGGCGGCTGGACATCGATTCCGTGGGCCTGCTGGTGCTCACGCAGGACGGGCGCGTGGCGCGCCAGCTCATCGGCGAGGACTCGGCGGTGGACAAGGAATACCTGGTGCGCGTGCAGTACGGCGAACGCACGCAGGACGTGCGCGCCGTGTTCCCGGCCGACAAGCTGGCGCTGCTGGGCCACGGCCTGCTCCTGGACGGCCAGCCGCTCAGGCCCGCCCTGGTGGACTGGCAGAACCCCGAGCAGCTGCGCTTCGTGCTGCGCGAGGGCAAGAAGCGCCAGATCCGCCGCATGTGCGAGCTCGTGGGCCTGAAGGTGGTGGGCTTGAAGCGCATCCGCATCGGCCGCGTGCTGCTGGGCAACCTGCCCGTGGGCCAGTGGCGCTACCTGGCGCCGGGCGAGCGGTTCTGAGAACGTAAACATGTTCTGACCTTGAAGCCCGGCATTTCGCCCCCAATTGCGTGGGCGTTCCGGCCGCGCCGGAAACTTTGCACACCGAACCTTCCCTTTCGATTCGCACAACACCCATGAGCAAGCACACCCATTCGTTCCAGGCCGAAGTCGCGCAACTGCTGCACCTGGTCACGCACTCGCTGTACTCGAACAAGGAAATCTTCCTGCGCGAGCTGGTCTCCAACGCCTCCGACGCCTGCGACAAGCTGCGCTTCGAGGCGCTGAACGACGCCGCCCTCTACGAAGACCAGCCCAACCTGGAGGTGCGCGTGTCCTTCGACAAGGCGGCGCGCACCATCACCATTGCCGACAACGGCATAGGCATGAGCGCGCAGGAGGCCATAGACCACCTGGGCACCATCGCCAAGAGCGGCACCAAGGACTTCATGAGCCGGCTCACGGGCGACCAGAAGGCCACCGCCAGCGAGCAGGGCCAGCTCATCGGCCAGTTCGGCGTGGGCTTCTACTCGGGCTTCATCGTGGCCGACAGGATCATCGTGGAGAGCCGCCGCGCGGGCCTGCCCGCCAGCGAGGGCGTGCGCTGGACGAGCGCCGGCGCGGGCGACTTCGAGGTCGAACCGATCGAGCGTCCGGCGCGCGGCACCAGCGTCATCCTGCACCTGCGTGACGATGCCGAGGAATACCTGAACGCCTGGCAGCTCAAGCAGATCATCGGCAAATACTCCGACCACATCAGCCTGCCCATCCTCATGGAGAAGGAGGAATGGAAGGAGGGCGAGAAAGAGGGCGAACCCGGCGCCATGGTCAAGACCGGCGAGTGGGAGGCCGTGAACAAGGCCAGCGCCCTGTGGTCCCGGCCCAAGAAGGACATCACGGCCGAGGAGTACCAGGACTTCTACAAGTCGATCTCGCACGATTTCGAGGCGCCGCTCACCTGGAGCCACAACCGCGTCGAAGGCAACACCGAGTACACGCAGCTGCTCTACATCCCGGCCAAGGCGCCGTTCGACCTGTGGAACCGCGACAAGAAGGCCGGCGTGAAGCTGTATGTGAAGCGCGTGTTCATCATGGACGACGCCGAGGCGCTCATGCCCGGCTACCTGCGCTTCGTCAAGGGCGTGATCGACTCCGCCGACCTGCCGCTCAACGTGAGCCGCGAGCTGCTGCAGGAAAGCCGCGACGTGCGCCTGATCCGCGACGGCTCGGTCAAGCGCGTGCTCGCCATGCTCGAAGACCTGGCCAGGCACGACAGGCACGAGGCATCGACCGATGCCGAGGGCGTGACCGACGTGGTGAGCGAGGAGGACAAGGCCAAGGAGGGCAAGTACACGCAGTTCTACACGGAGTTCGGCGCCGTGCTCAAGGAGGGCCTGGGCGAGGACTTCGCCAACCGCGAGCGCCTGGCGAAGCTGTTGCGCTTCGCCTCCACCGGCAGCGACGCCGTGAGCGTCAGCCTGGCCGACTACAAGGCGCGCATGAAGGACGGCCAGGAGGCCATCTACTACATCACTGCCGATACCCTGGCGGCGGCCAGGAACAGCCCGCAGCTCGAAGTCTTCAAGAAGAAGGGCATCGAGGTGCTGCTCATGACCGACCGCGTGGACGAGTGGGCGCTGAACTACCTGCACGACTTCGACGGCACGCCGCTGCAGTCCGTGGCCAAGGGTGCCGTGGACCTGGGCAAGCTGCAGGACGAGGCAGAGAAGAAGGCCGCCGAGGAGGCCGCCGAGGCCTTCAAGCCCGTGCTCGCCAAGCTCAAGGAAGCGCTCAAGGACAAGGCCGAGGACGTGCGCGTGACCACCCGCCTGGTCGATTCGCCCGCCTGCCTGGTGGTGCAGGACGGCGGCATGAGCACGCAGCTGGCGCGCCTTCTGAAGCAGGCCGGCCAGAGCGCGCCCGCGACCCTGCCCGTGCTGGAGGTGAACCCCGAGCACCCGCTGGTCAAGAAGCTCGACGGCAGCGTGCACTTCCACGACCTGGCCAACATCCTGTTCGACCAGGCGCTGCTGGCCGAGGGTGGCCTGCCCGAGGACCCCGCGGCCTACGTCAAGCGGGTGAACGCGCTGCTCGTGTGATGCAGCCCCGGACCGCCCGCGGATGCCCGGACATGAAGACCGCGCCGAATGCCCCCACCCGTGACGGCCGGCAGGGCCGCGCCGCCGGGGCGCTGCCCTGGGCCGCGCTGGCGCTGGCCGCCATGTTGCAGGGCTGCGGGTCCGTGGGTGCCGGCGTGGGCGTCGGCATCCCCGTCGGTCCGGTATCCGTGGGCGTCGGGGTGGGTAGCGGCGGCATCAGTGCCGGCGTGGGCGCGGGCGCGGGGCCGCTGGGCGTAGGCGTCGGGGTGAACCAGCGCGGGCAGGTGCTGGGCGGTGCGGGTGTCGGCGTATCCACCGGCGTGGGCGGGGCCCGCGTCGGCGCAGGAGTGGGCACGTCCACCGTGCTGCACGACCCGGGGCAGCCCGCGGCGGCCCCTGCCGAAGCGCCTTCCGCGCCCGCGCAGCCAGCGGCCCCTGCGCCCGGCGGCGGCGAGATCCAGTGGCGCGATTCCAGCGGCCGGATCGTCCCGGCCTGCAGGGTGGAGGGGCGCTGCTGAGCGTCTTGCGCGGACCTCCCTGGAGGTATCCCCCAATGGCCGTGGGGCGCTCGCACCTGCACCATCGTTTCCTTTTTGAACGGGAGACGCTGCATGAGGATCAAGACCGTACTGGCCACCATGGCCCTGGCCCTGGGCGCGGTGGGGCTGGCGCAGGCGCAGGCCGCCAAGGACTACCCCAGCCGCCCCATCACCCTGGTGGTGCCGGCCGGTGCCGGCGGCGGCACGGACGTGGTGGCGCGCGTGCTGGCCGACCAGTTGGGCAAGCGCCTGGGCCAGCCGGTGGTGGTGGACAACAAGACCGGCGCCTCCGGCATGCTGGGCACCCAGGCCGTGGCCCGTGCCGCGCCCGATGGCTATACGCTGCTGGTGGCCTATTCCACGCCCGTGTTCTACGCGCACCACATCTTTGCCAAGGTGCCCTACGACATCCGCAAGGATTTCGAGTTCATCACCCAGCTCGCCGCCACCAGCCTGGTGATGATGGTCAACGCCAACGTGCCCGTGAAGAACATGAAGGAATTCATGGCCTGGGCACAGGCCAACAAGGGCAAGGTCAACTACGGCTCCTACGGCCAGGGCTCGCCCGGCCACCTGATGAGCGCCTACCTGAGCGATTCGCGCAAGCTGGAGATGACCCACGTGGCCTACAAGAGCGAGGCGCCGCACATCCAGGACCTGGCCGGCGGCGTGGTGACCTGGGGCCTGGGCACGATCGCCGCGGCCCAGGGCGTGCTCAAGGACAACCGCGTGCGCCCCATCGCCATCTTCGGTCCCAGGCGCCTGGCCGAACTGCCGGACGTGGCCACCATGGCCGAGCAAGGCTTCGCCGACCCCGAGTTCAACACCGTGGCCTGGTTCACCCTGCTGGCGCCCGCGGGCACGCCCAAGCCCATCGTGCAGCGCCTGGAAAAGGAAGCCGTGGAGATCATCCATTCCACCGCCATGAAGGCGCGCTTCCAGGTCTTCGGCCTGGAGGCCGTCCCGGGCGGGGCGGCGCAGTTCCGCAAGGATTTCGACGCCGTCGATCCCGTGATCCAGAAGCTGGTCAAGATCTCGGGCGCCAAGGCGGAGTGAGGACGGGCCGGTCGGTGTTGGCGCGGCCGGCCTGCCCATATGCTGCTCTTCGGGCCGGTTGTAGATAATTCCGGCCATGCTGCGGTTTTTCTTTCTGTTTCTTGCCATCCAGCTCTCGCTGTTTGGCATCAACATGCTCAGCTGGGTGCAGCAGCACCTGGTGCTGCCCTGGACGGCGCTGCTGGCGCGTATCTGCGCAGCGCTGGTGACCTGGTTCGACAGCACTGCTGCGGCACAGGGCAAGGTGCTGTGGAACACGGCCACGGGCTTTGGCGTGTCCATCGAGCCCGGCTGCAATGGTATCGAGGCCTGCATCGTGCTGTTTGCGGCCTTGATGGCGTTTCCGTCCACCTGGCGCCACAAGCTGACGGGTGTGCTGGCCGGTTTTGCCGCCGTCCAGGCGTTGAACGTGGTACGCGTGATCAGCTTGTTCTATCTTGGGCAGTGGAACAAGTCGGTGTTCGACTTCGCGCACGAATTCCTCTGGCAGGGCTTGATCATGCTGGACGTGCTCATCGTCTGGCTGCTGTGGGTGCGTGCCGGCGCCAAGGGAGCACCGCCACAAGACACGCCGCCCCCCGATGGCCCGCCGGCGCCGCCGATGCGGCCCATCACGCCCCGGGTGGACAAGGGCCAGGGGCAGGTGAGCACGTCGCTCGACCTGTCACCACGTTGAACGCAAAAGTACGCTTATGAGCCCTGAGTCTTCGCGTCCCACCGCCGTTGTCGGGCGTGGCCCTTCGATCCTTGTGCGTTTTGCGCTGTACGCCTTCGGCGCCATGATCGTGCTCACGCTGTTGTGGACCAAGGCGTCGCCCTGGCTGTCCTATCCCGTCGGGTGGCTGTCCCATGCGGCCCTGGAGCAGGTGGCGCCCATGTGGGTGCGCAGCGTGCACCAGCAGCCCGGCCAGATGGAAGTGGACACCACGGTGGAGATCGTCGTGCCCCAGTCGGGCGGCCGCCGGGCGGAAGTCACGCTGGACGCCGATCCCGGCCGCTACGCCTTCGGCCTGCCGATCTTCCATGCCTTGCTGTTTGCCGCCTGGGCCGTGGCGCGCGCGCCCGGGCGCGCGGCGCGTGCGCTGCTGGGCTATGCGCTGCTGCTGCCGGCACAGGCCTTCAGCCTGGTGATGTATCTATTGATGCAGCTGGCGGGCGCCGCGCAGTTCGACCTGCGTGCCTTGCGCGTGGAGCAGTGGCAGCTCGAAGCCATCGTCTATGGCTACCAGGTCGGCGTGCTGGTGCTGCCCACGCTGGCGCCGGTGCTGGTGTGGCTGCTGCTCGACCGCAAGTTCTTCACCGACGTGATCGTGCATGGCTGGAAGCGGGCGCTCGTGGCCAAAAAACCATGACTCAGACCACCAGCGGCTCTTCGCGCATGGCTTCGATCTGCTCGCGCAGCATGTCCACCTGGCCGCGCCAGTAGTCGCTGCTGCCGAACCACGGGAAGCTGATCGGGAAGATGGGGTCGCCAAAGCGCCGCGCGAGCCAGGCGCTGTAGTGGATCAGGCGCAGCGTGCGCAGCGGCTCTATCAGCGCCAGTTCGCGCCGGTCGAAGGGGCGCAGCTGCTCGTAGCCGTCCAGCAGCGCGGCCAATTGCATGGTTCTTTGGCGCCGATCGCCCGACAGCAGCATCCACAGGTCCTGCACGGCCGGGCCCATACGGGCGTCGTCCAGGTCCACGAAATGCGGGCCGCCCGCGCCGGCGTCATCCACGGGCGTCCACAGCACGTTGCCGGGATGGCAGTCGCCGTGCAGGCGTATGGATGTGGCATTTTCCAAGCCAAATCGGCCTGTTACGCTTGATAGGTGGGTGCTTGATGCTATCATTTCGAGAGCTTCATCGCAGGCGCTGCGCCAGGCCGATTGCTGGTCCAGGGGAATGGCCTGCCGCTCCAGCAGCCAGTCGCGGGGCTGCCGGCCAAAGCCGTGCAGGTCAAGCGCCGGGCGGTGCACGAAAGGCTTGGCCGCGCCCACGTTGTGTATGCGCGCCAGGTAGCGTCCCAGCCACTCCAGCACCTCGAAATCATCGAGCTCCGGCATGCGCCCGCCGCGCCAGGGGCTGACCGAGAAGGCGAAGCCCGCGTGGTGGTGCAGCGTGCGGCCCTGCAGCGGCAGCGGCGCCACCACGGGCACCTCGGCGGCGGCCAGTTCCTGCGCGAAGGCGTGTTCTTCCAGGATTTGCGCGTCGCTCCAGCGCCCCGGCCGGTAGAACTTGGCGACCACGCGGCTGCCGTCTTCCAGCACGGCCTGGTACACGCGGTTTTCATACGAGCCCAGCGCCATCAGGCACCCGTCGCCGTACAGGCCGGCGCTGGCCAGGGCGTCAAGCACCACGTCGGGCGTGAGGAGGGCGTAAGGATGGTCAGGGGCGTCAGGCGTCATGCCTGGCATTGTCTCCCGCCCGCCGGGGGTGCCAGAACAGCGTGTGCAGGGCGGCCGCCAGCAGGTAGAAGCCGAAGCACAGGCCGTCGCGGCGCGTGTGGTTGTCGAAGGCCTGGCGCACCAGCACGGTGCGCGTGCCCGGCTGGGCCGGGTCGAACTGCAGCGGCTACTGCTTTTACGCCCCCGCTTCCATCGCCTGGCCGCCGGTAGACGAGCGCCGCGCCTTCGGCGGTGGCCGCAGCGATGCCGATGTGCTTCATGCGTGAAGCTGCTCGAACGGCAGCTGCTGCTTGACCAGGATGACCGTGCATGGCGCGTCGCGCGCCACGCGGATCGGCACGGTGTCTATGAAGCGCTGCAGCTGCAGTCCGTGCGTGGCCGCGCCCAGGATCATCATGCTCACGCGGTTGCCCTCGGCGTAGCGCACCAGGGCCTGGGCCACGTCGCCGGCTTCCAGCACGTGGTAGCTGGCGCTGTGGCGCGACAGGTCCAGCCCCGCGGCCCATTGCTTGAGGCGCGCCAGGTGGGTGCGGTGCAGCATGGTCTCGCTGCGCGCGCTGTCCGACGTGCTGCTGGCCGAGGGCGAGATCACCGTCACGCAGGCCAGGCGCGCGCCGGGGCGTATGCCCAGCGAGCGGGCCGTGGCCTCGCGCAGCGAGTACAGCGTGGCGTCGGTCACGTCGTCGTGCGGCACGGCCACCATGAGGATGGGCACCTCCTCGATCTGGCGCGCGGGCAGCGGGCTGGGCTGGTAGTGCATGCCCGCGGCCTTGATCCAGCGCTTGAAATGCACGGCCAGGCCCGGCCCGCGCAGGCGCCGCCCGCGCTCGGTGATGGGCACCTGCTCGGGGTTGGCCAGGTCGAAGGCGAGGTGCGCGGCCGAGGGGTAACGCTGCGCGGCCTCGGGTTCCAGGCAGCGCAGGATCACCTCCTGCAGCCATTCGGGCAGGTCGGGGCGGTGCTGGCGCGGCGGCGCGGGCGTCATCCACAGGCGCTGGCGCATGCCGCCCTGGGTGGCGGGCGCGCCGAACGGCAGCTCGCCCGTGGCCATCTCGTAGAGCATGACGCCGATGGCGAAGATGTCGCTGCGCAGGTCGCCGCGCACGCCCACGACCTGCTCGGGCGCGATCCAGGTGGGCGAGCCCACGGCCTTGCGCATCTCCTCGGCCAGCAGGTCGGGGTAGTGCGCATGGCAGGACAGGCCGAAGTCCAGCAGCACCACGCTGCCGCCTTCGCGCAGCAGCACGTTGGCGGGCTTCAGGTCCAGGTGGCACACGTTCTGCTGGTGGATGCTGTGCGCGGCCAGGGCCACGGCGCTGCCGATGCGGGCGATGTCGGCCGTGTCCTGCAGCGCGTCCTCGGGCGTGCGCGTGCGCGGATGCTGGTCCAGCCAGTGCTGCAGCGTCTGGCCTTCCACGTATTCCATGACCAGGTAGGGCAGGCGCATCAGGTCGCCCGCGGCCACGAAGCGCGGCGCGTGGTGGCCCGACAGCGTGGGAAGGATGGTGAGCTCGACCTCGAAACTCACGATGTTCTCGGCCCCGTCGCCCGCCGTCATGCGCGGGATCTTCATGGCCATGGGAAAGCCCGGGTCGCGCGCCGCATTCGCGTAGCCCACGCGGTAGATATGGGCCATGCCGCCGGCGTGGATGCACTCGTGCACCACGAAGCCGTCTATCTCGGTGCCGGGTTCCAGTAGTTTCATGCTCTACCGGCCCTTTTCCAGCCTGTCGGCAAAGAATGCCGGAAGGCCGCCGGCACGTACCGCCGCCGCGGCCGCCATATGGTCGTAGGCCACGCGCTGGAAGGTGATGGCGGCTGCGTCCGCGTCGAACAGCGCATACATGGCGCGGGTGTCGCCATCGCGCGGCTGGCCGCACGAGCCCACGATGGCCAGCCATTGCCGGTGCGGCGGCACGGGCACGGGCACGCCCGGCTGCGGGGAGAAGCGCATCAGCTTGGCCGTGGGTGTGAGGAAGTACAGCGCCTGCTCGTGCACATGGCCGCTGAACACGTAGCGGATGGCCGGGTCCATTTGCGTGGCTGCGGCCATGGAGCGTTCGGCCGCGTTGCCGTCGGCCACGTAGTGCCAGCGCTCGGGGCCGTCGGCGCTGGCGTGCACGAGCAGCGCGTCCATTCCCATGCGCGCGGTCAGCGGCAGGCCGGCCAGGAAGGCGAGCTGCTGCGCATTCAGCCGCGGGTGGGTCCATTGCGCGCTTTGCTCGCCCAGGGTCTGGGCCGTGGCGGGCGGGGCGATGGCGGCCGCGTCATGGTTGCCGCGCACGCACAGCGCGCCTTCGGCCACGAGCTGCATCACGCGGTCGAGCACCGGGCCGGGATCGGCGCCATAGCCCACCAGGTCGCCCAGCAGGGCGAATTGCCGCGCGCCGTGGGCGCGGGCATGTTCCAGGCAGGCTTCGAGGGCCGGCAGGTTGGCATGGATGTCGGAAAGCAGTGCGATCTTCATGATTCCAGCATGATGGCCCCGCCAGCTGAGCGTTGGCTTGCAAGGGGCGCTCGTAAGGACTAGGGAAAACGCGGAGGGGGTGCAGGCCGCGCAAAAAAGCCGAGCGATGCGTGCGGTGGGTGGCCATGCATCGATACCCAACCAGTATCGCAACCGGGCTAATAAATATTGGACGCCTGCAAGGGAGCTTCCAATAATCCCTGCCACTTATCAAGCAGGTGGAGAGTTGTGCATGAGGCCTTTGCAGGGGGTGCGGGTACTGGATCTGTCCAGCGTCATCTTCGGTCCGCTGGCCAGCCAGGTGCTGGCCGACTATGGCGCCGAGGTCATCAAGATCGAGCCGCCCAAGGGCGACTCGACGCGCCACACCGGGCCCGCGGCGGAGCCGGGCATGGCGGCCATGTTCCTGGGCTCCAACCGCAGCAAGAAGAGCGTGGCGCTGGACCTGAAGCAGCCCGCGGCGCAGCAGGCGCTGCAGGCCCTGATAGGCACGGCGGACGTGTTCATGCACAGCATGCGCCCGCAGAAGCTGGCAGGCCTGGGGCTTGCGCCCGAGGCCCTGCGCGCACGCCATCCCCGGCTGGTCTACGCGAGCCTGCTGGGCTTTCTGCCCGGGCCGTATGCGGGCCGCCCGGCGTATGACGACGTGATCCAGGGCATGTCGGGCCTGGCGGACCTGATGGACCGGCAAAGCGGCGAGGCGCGCTACCTGCCCACCATCGCCGCCGACAAGACCTGCGGCCACGTGGCGGCGCACGCCATCCTGGCGGCGCTGTGGCAGCGCGAGCGCACGGGGCAGGGCGCGTTCGTGGAGGTGCCCATGTTCGAGTCCATGGTGGGCTTCAACCTGGTCGAGCATTTCTACGGCCAGCATTTCGAGCCGCCGCGCTCCGCGCCGGGCTACCCGCGCGTGCTCGCGCCCTGGCGCAGGCCCTACCGCACGGCGGACGGCCTCGTGGCCATGATGCCCTACACCGACGTGCACTGGCAGCGCTTCTTTGCCGAGGTCGGCGCGCCGCAGCATGCGGGCGACCCGCGCTTTGCCGACATCGCGGCGCGCACGGCGCATATCGCAGAGCTGCTGGAGCTGGCCTCGGGCTATGTCGTGCGGCAGACGACCGCGCACTGGCTCGCCGCCTGCGAGCGGCTGGAGATTCCCGCCGCCCCCGTGGCGCGCCTGGACGAGCTGCGCAGCGACGAGCACCTGGCCGCCACCGGTTTCTTCGAGGAGGTGCAGGACCCCGCCATGGGCACGGTGCGCTTTCCCGGCGTCGGCGTGCGCTTCGATGGCCGGCGCCCGCCCGTGGCCATGCCGCCGCGCCTGGGCGAGCACACGCGCGCCCTGCTGGCCGAGGCGGGCCTGGATGCGCCGCAGATCCAGGCCCTGGTGGACCAGGGCGCCGCCATAGCGCCGCAGCCCAAGAACTGAGAAAGAGTTTCGAACATGCACGCAACGACCACCATGGACCGTACCGCTCCCCGCCTGGGCCAGGGCTTCGTCTGGCAGGACCTGCAGGTCGGCCAGCGCTTTCGCACCTTCCGCCGCACGGTCACCGAAACCGACCTCGTTCAGTTCATCGGCGTGACCGGCATGCTGGAGGCCATCTTCATCGAAGAGGGCTACGAGGGCGCGGCCATGCCGGGGCGGCCCGTGCCGGGCGCGCTGACCTACGCGCTGATCGAGGGCTTCATCCTGCAGACCATGATCCAGGGCACCGGCCTGGCCATGCTGGAGCTGCACCAGAAGATCCTGGCCCCCGTGGTGGTGGGCGACACCATCGAGGCCATGGTGGAGGTCACCGACATCCGCCCCACCTCCAGGAGCGGGCGCGCGGTGGTCACCTCGCGCATCGACGTGTTCAACCAGAACGCGGTGCAGGTCATGACCTATACCGCCACGCGGCTGCTGGCCGGGCGTGGCTGAGCACGAGCAACCCCAACCCCAACACAGGAGACACGCTTGAACAACACCATGGATTCCACACGCCCCCGTGCGCCCCGGCGCACCTGCCTGGCGCTTGCCGCATGCGCCGCGCTGGCCGTACTGGCGTCGCCCGGCGCGCATGCGCAGGCCTATCCCGCCAAGCCCATCACCATGGTGGTGCCGTTCCCGCCCGGCGGCCCCACCGACATGGTGGCGCGGGTGCTGGCGCAGAAGCTCTCGGAGCAGATGGGCCAGCCGGTGGTGGTGGACAACAAGCCAGGGGCGAACGGCAACATCGGCGGCGTGTACGTGAGCAAGGCGCCGGCCGATGGCTATACGGTGCTCTACAACACCTCGTCCATCACGCTCAGCCCGGCCTTGTACAAGAGCATGCAATACGACGTGCTGCGCGATCTGGCGCCCGTGGCGCTGACGGCGGTGGTGCCCCTGGCGCTGGTGGTGAACCCCGCGGTGCCCGCCAGCAACGTGAAGGATTTCGTGGCCTATGCCAAGGCCCACCCGGGCAAGCTCTCCTACGGTTCGGCGGGCAACGGCAACGTGACCCATCTGGCCGCATACCAGTTCGTCAAGGCCCAGGGCATAGAGGCCACCCACGTGCCCTACCGCGGCAGCGCGCCGGCCGACGTGGACCTGGCCGCGGGCCAGATCCAGTTCATGACCGACACCATCAACTCGGTGATGTCCTTCGTGAAGGACAAGCGCATGAAGCTGCTGGCCGTCACCACGGCCAAGCGCATGTCGCTGTTCCCCGACGTGCCCACGCTCGCGGAATCCGTCATGCCGGGCTTCGAGGCCGGCGCCTGGCAGGGCGTGATGGTGCCCGCCGGAACGCCCGAGCCCGTGGTGCAGCGCCTGAATGCCGAGATCAACAAGGCGCTGCAGAACCCCGGGCTGCGCGAAAAGCTCGCCGTGCAGGGGGCGGAGCCGCTGGGCTCGTCGGTGGACGAGTATGGCGCCTACCTGCGCAAGGAGCTGGCGCGCTGGGCATCCGTCGTCAAGGCGACCGGCATCACGCTCGATTGAAGGGACGCCGTGGCCCGCCTCCTCCGGCCGGAGGAGGCGGGCCGGATGGTCAGTACTGGTACACGCCGCGGCCGGTCTTGCGGCCCAGGCGGCCGGCGGCCACCATTTCCTTGAGCAGCGGGCAGGCGCGGTACTTGCTGTCGCCGAATTCCTGCAGGTACACGTCCATCACCGCCAGGCACACGTCCAGGCCGACCATGTCGGCCAGGGCCAGCGGGCCGATGGGCTGGTTGCAGCCCAGCTTCATGCCGGCGTCGATGTCCTCGGCCGTGGCCAGGCCATCGGCCAGCACGAAGAAAGCCTCGTTGATCATGGGCACCAGGATGCGGTTGACCACGAAGCCGGGCGCGTTCTTCACGGTGATGGGCGTCTTGCCCAGGCGCTCGGCCAAGTCCTTCACGGCGGCGTGCGTGGCGTCGGAGGTCTGCAGGCCGCGGATGATCTCCACCAGCGCCATCATGGGCACGGGGTTGAAGAAGTGCATGCCGATGAAGCGGTCGGCACGGCCCGTGGCGGCGGCCAGCTTGGTGATGGAGATCGACGAGGTGTTGGAGGCGAGGATGACCTCGGGCGCCACCAGCGCGTCCACCTGCTTGAGGATCTTGAGCTTGAGCTCGTAATTCTCGGTGGCGGCCTCGATCACGATCTGCGCGGTCTTCAGGTCGTCGTAGCTGGTGGAGCCCTTGATGCGCGAGAGCGCCGCATCCTTGTCGGCCGCCGTGATCTTGTCCTTCTTGATCAGGCGGTCCAGGCTGCCTGCCACGGTGGCCACGCCCTTTTGCACGGCGGCGTCGGAGACGTCCACCATGACCACGTTGATGCCCGAGACGGCGCAGGCCTGCGCGATGCCATTGCCCATGGTGCCCGCGCCGATGATGCCGACGGTCGTAATCGTCATATAACAGTCCCTTGAAAGAGTTGTGGAAGCAAAAAAACAGGCGATGCCGCGATGGTATCGGTAATTGCGCGATGGCCCGAACCGGCCGCGCGCGACGAGGGGATGGGAGCAGCGCATGCGTGACTTCGACTATGTCGTGATCGGTGGCGGATCGGCCGGCTGCGTGCTGGCGGGCCGGCTGAGCGAGGACCCCGCCGTGCGCGTGGGCCTGCTGGAGGCGGGGGGCAGCGACGACAGCGTGCTGATCCACTGCCCGGCGGGCCTGGCCGTGATGGCGCGCACGGGCCGGTACAACTGGGGCCTGCAGACCACGGCGCAGCCCGGGCTGGGCGGGCGCCGGGGCTATCAGCCGCGCGGCAGGGTGCTGGGCGGCTCCAGCTCGGTCAACGCCATGGTCTACGTGCGCGGCCACCCCGACGATTACGACCACTGGGCGGCCGCGGGCAACCCCGGCTGGGGCTGGCGCGACGTGCTGCCCTATTTCCTGCGCGCCGAGCACAACGAACGCTGGGACAACGCGTGGCACGGCCGGGGCGGGCCCTTGAACGTGATGGACCTGCGCTCGCCCAACCGCTTCAGCGCCGTGTTCGTCGATGCGGCCGTGCAGGCGGGCCACGCGCGCAACGACGACTTCAACGGCCCCGTGCAGGAGGGCGTGGGCCTGTACCAGGTGACGCACAGGAACGGCGAGCGCTACAGCGCGGCCAAGGCCTATCTCACGCCGCACCTGTCGCGCCCCAACCTGCAAGTGATCACCGGCGCGCACGCCACGCGCATTCTTTTCGAGGGCAGGCGCGCCGTGGGCGCCGAGTACCGCCAGGGCGGACGGTTGCAGCAGGTGCGGGCGCGGCGCGAGGTGCTGCTGTCGGCCGGGGCGCTGCTGTCGCCGCAGCTGCTGATGCTCTCTGGCGTGGGGCCGGCCGACGAACTGCAGCGCCACGGCATCGGCGTGCTGCACCACCTGCCGGGCGTCGGCCAGAACCTGCACGACCACCCGGACGTGGTGCAGGTCGTCGACGCGCCGCGGCTCACCGACCTGTTCGGGCTGTCGCCGCGCGGTGCGCTCAACCTGCTGCGCGGCATCCGGCAATGGCGCGCGCAGCGCAGCGGCATGCTGACCACCAACTTCGCCGAGGCGGGCGGCTTCCTCAGGAGCAGCCCCGATGAGGCCCGGCCCGACCTGCAACTGCACTTCGTCATCGGCAAGCTGGTGGACCATGGGCGCAAGACCGTGCTGGGCCATGGCTACTCGCTGCACGTGTGCCTGCTGCAGCCGCAAAGCCGCGGCAGCGTGCGCCTGGCCAGCGGCGACCCGCTGCAGGCGCCGCTGATCGACCCCAACTTCCTCGCCCACGATGGCGACATGGCGCGCATGGTGCGGGGCTTTCAGATCGGGCGGCGCATCCTGCAGCAGCCCGCGCTGGCGCAGTACGGCGGGTGCGAGGTGCCGGCGCTCGCCCGGGCGCAGACCGAGGCGCAGATCGCGCAGTTCATCCGACGGCATGCCGACACCATCTACCACCCCGTGGGCAGCTGCCGCATGGGGCCGGGGCCGCTCGGCGTGGTGGATGGCGAGCTGCGCGTGCACGGCCTGCAGGGGCTGCGCGTGGTGGATGCGTCCATCATGCCGCGCATCGTCAGCGGCAACACCAATGCGCCCACGGTGATGATCGCCGAGCGCGCGGCGGACCTGATCCGCCGGGCCGCGTGACGGCGCGCGGCGCCGGCCGGCAGCCCGTCAGGCGCGAAAGCGCCTGCGCGTCAGCGCCAGCGCCACCCAGTAGGCGGCCACGGTGGTCACGGCCACCACCAGGCCGTGGCGCAGGGGGTGGGCCGGCCACTGGTCCATGAACAGCGGGCGCACCAGCTCCACGGCGTTGGTCAGCGGCAGCCAGTCCGATGCGATGCGCACGGCCGTGGGCAGCTGCTCGCGCGGGAAGAACACGCCCGACAGGAACATCATGGGCGTGAGCACCAGCGTGAAGTAGTAGGTGAAGAAGTCGTAGCCCTGGGCCAGGGCGTTGAAGATCAGCGCGATGCTGGAGAACATGATGCCCACGGCGAGCAGCACGGGCCAGGCCACGAGCAGCTTGGGCGCGTGGCTGATGCCCAGCGCCAGCATCACGCCCAGGATGGCCGTGGCGGTGAACAGCGCCTTGAACGCGGCCCACAGCATCTCGGCCAGCAGCACGCTGTCCAGGCTGATGGGCGCGTTCATGATGCCGTCCCAGGTCTTCTGCACGTGCATGCGCGAGAACGCCGAGTACAGCGCCTCGAAGCTCGCCGCGTTCATGGCGCTCATGCAGATCGAGCCGCTGGCCAGGAACAGGATGTAGGGCACGCGCGCGCCGCCGTCGCCGCCCACCTGCACTTCGCCCACCAGCGCGCCCATGCCGTAGCCGAAGGCCACCAGCCACATCAGCGGCTCGGCGATGTTGCCGACCAGGCTGGGTATGGCCAGCTTGCGCCACACCAGCAGGTTGCGCAGGAATACGGGCCACCAGCGCAGCGACAGGTCGGGCGCGCGCCAGATGCTGGGGTCGGTCATGGGGGCCATGTCAGGCGTCCTCGCGGATCTGGCGGCCGGTGAGCTTGAGGAACAGGTCCTCCAGGTTGGCCGGCCGGTGCAGGGTGCGCAGGTGGCCGTGGCCGGCCAGGGCCTGCAGCAGCGGGCGCGCGTCCTGGGTGTAGAAGAAGACGGTCTCGCCGCTGACCTCGATGCGCCGGGCCAGCGGGCGCAGTTGCGCGTCATGGGCCAGCGTCAGCGCGCCGTTGCCGTAGGCCTCGACCACGTCGCTCTCCAGGTGCTCGGCGATCAGCTCGCGCGGCCGGCCCTCGGCGATCTTGCGGCCATGGTCCAGCACCAGCAGGCGCGAGCACAGGCGCTCGGCCTCGTCCATGAAGTGCGTGGTCAGCAGGATGGACTTGCCCTGCTGCAGCAGGCGCTGCAGCCGCTCCCACATCAGGTGGCGCGCCTGCGGGTCCAGGCCCGTGGTGGGCTCGTCGAGCAGCAGCAGGCGCGGGTCGCCCACCAGCGCGCGCGCCAGCGACAGGCGCCGGCGCATGCCGCCCGAGAGCTCGCCCGGGCGCGCGCCGGCCTTGGAGGTGAGCGCGGCGAATTCGAGCAGCGGGCCGATGCGCGCGTCCATGGCCGCGCCCTTGATGCCGAAGTAGCGCCCGAACACGCGCAGGTTCTCGGCGCAGCTGAAGTCCGGGTCCAGGCTGTCGAACTGCGCGACCACGCCCAGCTGCGCCTTGATGGCCAGCGCGTCGCGCGGCATGGACAGCGGCGCGCCGCCGCCGCCCGGGTAAAAGCGCACGCTGCCCGCGTCGGGCGCGGTCAGGCCCAGGCACATGCGGATGGTGGTGGTCTTGCCGGCGCCGTTGGGGCCTATCACGCCCAGGCATTCGCCGGGCGCGATGGCGAAGGACACGCCGTCCACCACGGTGGCGTCGCCGTAGCGCTTGCGCAGGTCCTGGGCTTCGAAGAGCACGTTCATGCGGCGATTGTGGGGGAAAGCGGTCGATTCGGGTTTTGGCAACAAAAAAGCCGCTTGCGCCCTTCTGATGGGCGCAAGCAGCTATCTATTTGATAGTTACCGGATTATGGGGCCACGCAGCTGAAGCTCTCCGCCTTGTTGGCGTCGCCCGTGCCGCCGTAGCGCGGCCAGCCCGGGTATTCGCACAGGGGACGGGTGCGGCCCGGCACGCCCGCGGTGTCGGTCACCACCTGGCCGGCGGGCGCGGTGCCGCTGCTCACCCACTGGTCCAGCGCCTTGAGCGAGTCCCAGTTGGCGTTGAAGGCCGTGCTGGCGGCGTGGCCGTAGCCGGGCACCTCGTAGTAGCGGGCGAAGCTCTTGACCGCGGCGGCGCCCATGGTCTGGACGAGCCGCTCGTAGTACTGGGCCGTGGCGCGCGTGCTGACCAGCACGTCGGCCGTGCCGTGCGCCATCAGCAGCTTGCCGCCGCGCTTGTTGAATGCGGACAGGTCGGTGCTGTTGATGTCCTGCAGCCGGGTCAGCTCCTGTATGCGTCCCGCCCACGGGCCGGGGTTCTGCGGGTCGAACGAGAGCGAATCGAAGTTCGCGTCGCGCGTCACGAAGTAGCGCACCCACTGGTCCCAGAACACGGCCCAGTACGGCGCGGTCAGCGGCGCGGGGCTGGCCGGCGCGGTGGTGTTCATGGCCAGCAGGGTGACGGTGGGCTGCAGGGGGCTGGTGCCCGTCTCGCCCAGCTCGGACCCCCAGACGTTGAAGCCGGGGTATTGCGTCTCGCCGCTGCCCAGCGGGCTGCCGAACGTGATGGGCGTGTTGTATGCATGCAGCGCCGCGATCATGGCGTCGGACAGGCAGCCGTCGTTCTCGTTGCCGCCGCTCGGGCAGCGCAGGGGCTTGCCCTCGAACTGGGCCGTGGCCGGGTCGAACTGCGCGTTGCAGGCGGCGACGTTGCTGACGACGCCGTCGGCGATGCCGTCCAGCGCGTCGCACCGGGCCATGGCCGCCTGGCGCAGCAGCTTGCGCTGGGCCAGGCTCGGGTAGGCGTCGGGCTGGGCGAAGGCGCGGCTCAGGCGGCCGAACTGCAGGTCCAGGCTGGCGGCGTTCCAGGCCGGGTACCAGGAGATGACGCCGTCCCAGTCGGCGGGCCATTTCTGCGCCACGGCCAGCGCCTCGCGCCCGCCGGTGGAGCCGCCGATGAAGTAGCGCTTGCCGGGCTTGCGGCCATAGAAGCGGGTGACGAGCACGTCGGCCACGTCGCTGGCCTTCTTGAGCGCCGCGCCGGAGAAGTTGGCCACGGCCTCGTCGTTCGTCCCGAAGCTGCCGTCGCGGCTGCCGGCGGCGCCCGCCTGGTGGCCGGAGTCGCTGGCGAACACGGCATAGCCCTGGTCCAGCAGCGGATAGGCTCCCTGGCTCGCCGGAGCCGCGGAGTAGGTGTAGAGGCTGGGGATGGTGCCGTTGTAGCCGCCGCCGCCGAGCATGACCACCTTGCCGTTCCATTCCTTGGGCAGGAGCAGCCCCATCTTGATGGGGGGCGCCGCCGCATCGACGGGCGCGATGGAGATGTTGGCCCGTATGGAGGCGGGCGGCTGGGGGCCGGAGGCGGCCGTCGGCGTCTCCACCGAGGTGACGGCGGCCCCCTTGGTGGGCAGGCCGATCTGGTCGGCGGCGACCTGCTGGTTCGCCAGGTTCCCGCTGGCGGTGTCGAAGGAAAAATGGTGCGAGCCGCCGCCGCAGGCGGCCAGCGCCAGCGCGGCACCGGCCGTGAGCAGCGCGCGCGCGCCACGGGGCCAGGGGGGGCGGATGGCGAGGGGAGTGGTCATGTGCTTGTCTCCTTGTCGTTGCACGGGGCGGGCCGTCGGCCCATGGCCATTCTGGGAGCGCCCCCGGACCGGAGACAAGCGGGGTTTTTCGTTACGTAGTTGCCCATATCCCGGAAAAACCGGCGCGCGGGCATCGGGCCTCTACTGGAACGCCACCTCGGCGAAGCTGCGCAGCTTGCGGCTGTGCAGGCGCTGCACGCCGCCGGCGCGCAGGATGTCGATGGCGCGCATGCCGATGCGCAGGTGCTGGTCGACGCGCTCGCGGTAGAAGTGGTTGGCCATGCCGGGCAGCTTGATCTCGCCGTGCAGCGGCTTGTCGGAGACGCACAGCAGCGTGCCGTAGGGCACTCGGAAGCGAAAGCCGTTGGCGGCGATGGTCGCGCTCTCCATGTCCAGCGCCACGGCGCGGCTCTGGCTGAAGCGGCGCTGGGGCATGTTGTCGGGCAGCAGCTCCCAGTTGCGGTTGTCGGTGCTGGCCACGGTGCCGGTGCGCATGATGCGCTTGAGCTGGTCCTGGGGCATCTGCGTCACGTCGGCCACGGCCTGCTGCAGCGCGACCTGGATCTCGGCCAGCGCGGGAATGGGCACCCACAGCGGCAGCTCCTCGTCGAGCACGTGGTCCTCGCGCACGTAGGCGTGGGCCAGCACGTAGTCGCCCAGCTGCTGGCTGTTCCTCAGGCCCGCGCAGTGGCCCAGCATCATCCAGGCGTGGGGGCGCAGCACGGCGATGTGGTCGGTGATGGTCTTGGCGTTGGCCGGCCCCACGCCGATGTTGACCATGGTGATGCCGCTGTTGTCGGCGCGCACCAGGTGGTAGGCGGGCATCTGAGGCAGGCGCGGCGGCGGCGTGCCGAGCCCGTCGCCGGGCGCGGGGGCCAGCCCCGCGCGGCGCGTGACCACGTTGCCCGGCTCCACGAAGGCGATGTACTCGCTGTCGGGCCTCGCCATCTCGGCATGGACCAGGCGCACGAATTCGTCGATGTAGAACTGATAGTTGGTGAACAGCACGAAGTTCTGGAACCACTCCGGCAGCGTGCCCGTGTAGTGGCGCAGGCGGTGCAGCGAGTAGTCCACGCGCGGCGCGGTGAACAGCGACAGCGGCTGCGCCGCGCCGGGGCGCGGCGTCCAGGTGCCGTTGGCGATGCCGTCGTCCATGGCGGCGAGGTCCGGCAGGTCGAACATGTCGCGCATCAGCGTGCGCCGTTCGGGGCTGAGCGTGCCCTCGATGTAGTCGTGCTCGGCGAACGAGAAATGGATGGGGATGGGCTGCCGGCTCAGGCCCACCTCCAGCTCCACGCCGTGGCTGGCGCGCAGCAGGCGGAACTGCTCGGCGTAATAGTCCGCGAACAGGTCGGGCCGTGTGAGCGTGGTCTCGTAGCACCCGGGCCCCTCGACGAAGCCGTAGGCCAGCTGCGTGGCGGCGCGCGCCACGGTGGCGATCTGCACGCGCACGTAGGGGTAGCAGGCGCGCACGTGGTTGGCGGGCGTCTCTCCGGCCACGAAGCGCTGCATGGTGTCGCGCAGGTGGCCGATCTGCTGCTGGTAGATGCGCTGCACCTGCGCCAGGGCGTCGGCGGGTTCGGCGTGGAAGGTGGGCTCGGTGATGAATGCGGGGGAGGAGGCCATGGGCGTATTGTCCATGGCGCGCCGTCACGGCGCTGTCATTGAGCAGCGCCTGGCAGCGCGTGCAGCCAGGCGCGCGTGCGCCGCACGTCCATGGGGGGCGCGATGCCGAAGCCCTGGGCCAGCTCGCAGCCCAGGCTCTGCAGCAGCTCCAGCTGCTCGGCGGTCTGCACGCCCTCGGCCACGGACTGCAGCTGCAGGCTGCGGGCGAGCTGGACGATGGCGGTGACGATGGCCACGTCGTCGCCGTCGGCCGGCGTGTCGGCGACGAAGGAGCGGTCCACCTTGAGCTTGTCCAGCGGGTAGCGCTTGAGGTAGGTCAGCGACGAGTAGCCCGTGCCGAAGTCGTCCACCGTCACGGCCACGCCCATGGCCTGCAGCGCCTGCAGCGTGGCGCGCGTGTGCTCGGCATGCTGCATGAGGGTGGTTTCGGTGATCTCGACCTCCAGGTACTGCGGCGCCAGGCCGGTCTCCTGCAGCACGCGCGCGATCTCGCCGGCCACGTCGCGCTGGCGGAACTCGATGGCCGACAGGTTCACCGCCACGGGCACCAGCGCCAGGCCCTCGTTGTGCCAGGCCTTGAGCTGGCGGCAGGCCTCGCGCAGCACCCAGCGGCCTATGGGCGTGATCAGGCCGCGCGACTCGGCCAGGGGGATGAAGTCGTCCGGCCCGACCAGGCCGCGCTGCGGGTGCCGCCAGCGCACCAGCGCCTCCAGCCCCACCAGGCGGCCGGAGGCCACCTGCACCTGGGGCTGGTAGTGCAGCTCCAGGGCGTCGTGGAACACGGCCTCGCGCAGCAGATGCTCCTGCTGCAGGACCTCCGCCGGCTGCCCCTCCATGTCCGGCGTGTAGAACAGGCGTGTACCGCGCCCGCTCTCCTTGGCCCGCTGCATGGCGGCGTCGGCGCGGCGCAGCAGCTCGTCGGGGCCGTAGCCGTCGTCGGGGAAGACGCTGATGCCGATGGAGGGCGAGGGCGACAGCTGCGTCTCGCCGATGGTATACACCGCATGGACGCGCTCGATCAGCGCGTCGGCCGCATCGGCGACGGCCGCGCGGCCGCGCAGGCCGCTCAGCAGCACCACGAACTGGTCGCCGCCCACGTGGGCCACGAAGTCCGAGTCCTTCACGCCTTCCTGCAGGCGCCGGGCGATCTCGCACAGCAGCTGGTCGCCCGCCTCGTGGCCCAGCGATTCGTTGACGGTCTTGAAATGGTCCAGGTCGATGAACAGTACGGCCGAGCGCCTGCGCCGCTCCTGCGCCGCGGCGACCGTGCGCGCGAGCTGCAGCATGAGGTGGCGGCGGTTGGGCAGCCGGGTCAGCGGGTCGTGCAGCGCCAGGAAGCGCGCGCGCTCCTGGGCCTGCTTGCGCGCCGTGATGTCGCGCACCACCACCACCCGGTACTCGTCCTGCTGCTGCGGCAGGGTCTTGCCCACGGCCTCGATGGGGATGGCGTGGCCGTCCTTGTGGCGCATGGCCAGCTCGTACGGATATTCGCGCCCGCGGCGCGTGTATTCCTGCGCCAGGGCGCGGTATTCGGGCAGCACGAAGTCGAAGAGGGAGTGCCCCACGAGCTCGGCCAGCGTGTAGCCGGTCATGCGCTGCAGGGAGCCGTTGGCGTCCAGGATCCAGCCATCGCGGTGAAAGGCCAGGCCTTCCTCGGTGGCCTCGGCAAACTTGCGCATGCGCTCCTCGCTCTGGCGCACCGCCTGCTCGGCCTCCCGGCGCTCGGTGACGTCGTTGACCAGCACCAGTATGCCCAGCGTGGCGAGCTGGCCGGCGCGCGTCTCACGCTGCGGCCGCAGGCTGAATTCCAGCACGCGCATGCGGCCGTCCGGCCCGGCCTGCTGGCACAGGTGCTGCACGGTCTCGCCCCCGAGCGCGCGCTGCACGCAGGGCAGGATCTGCTGCCAGGTCGGCTCGCCCAGGGTGTCGCGCGCCGTGGTGCCGAGCAGGTCGTCCACCGTCTGTTCCATGAAGTCGGCAAAGCGCTGGTTGGCGAAGCTGCAGCGCAGGCCCGGGGACTCGTAATAGGCCAGCATGACCGGCACGGTGTCGGCCACCAGCCGCAGCAGCGCTGCGCAGGCGCGCGAGCCCGATCCGGACAGGACGTGGTCGGAAAGGGGCTTTGCGGGCATGGGCTGTGGCCGGATGATCTACGAGCTTATAGCGCATTGTCCGTATTTTGGCGAGTGCGGCGCCCGTTGGTCCGACTGGGGGCGGGATAATCCCGACATGCCCCATGCCGCCGCCAGACCCCTGCATGTCCCCGCCTGGATGACGCCCCACAACCTGCTGCGCGCCTCGGTGGGCGTGGCCGTGCTGACCATCGTCCTCAAGACCCTGGCCTGGTGGGTCAGCGGCTCGGTCGGGCTGCTGTCGGACGCGCTGGAGTCCTTCGTGAACCTGGCCGGCGCCATGTTCGCCCTGGCCATGGTGACCGTGGCCCGCCGACCGGCGGACGCGGACCACCCCTACGGCCACCACAAGGCGGAGTACTTCTCCTCGGGCTTCGAGGGCATCCTCATCGTGGGCGCGAGCATCGCCATCCTCTGGGCGGCCGTGCTGCGCCTCATGCACCCGCAGCCGCTGGAGCAGCTCGGCTGGGGCATGGGCCTGTCGCTGCTGAGCACCGCCTGCAACGGCCTGCTGGCCTGGGGCATGCTGCGCGCGGCGCAGGTGCACCGCTCCCTGGCGCTGGAGGGCGATGCGCGCCACCTGATGACCGACGTGTGGACCTCCATCGGCGTGGTCGTCGGCCTGCTGGCCGCCGGCGCCACGGGCTGGACATGGCTGGACCCGCTGGTGGCCATCGGGGTGGCGCTGAACATCCTGCGCGAGGGCGGCCGGCTGATCTGGCACGCATCGCAGGGCCTGATGGACGAGGCCATGGAGCCCACGCTGCTGGCGCGCGTATACACCGTGCTGGACGGGCACTGCAACGCCAGCGGGGGTGCCGTGCATTTCGACAGTCTGACCTCGCGCCGCGCCGGCGCGCGCAGCTTCGTCGACCTGCACATGCACGTGCCCGGGCGCTGGACGCTGGCCGAGGCTGCCCGGCAGCGCAGCGCGGTGGAGCAGGCGCTGATGCAGGCCGTGCCCGGCCTGCGCGCCACCATCGAGCTGCTGCCCGAGGACCATGACACGGTGTTCGAACAGAAGGTGCAGGCCGGGGAGGAGCAGCCATGATCGGCCTGCTGCAGCGCGTGAGCGAGGCGCGCGTGGAGATCGCGGGCGAGGTCGTCGGCCGCATCGGCCCCGGCCTGCTGGCCCTGGTCTGCGCCGAGCAGGGCGACGGCGAGCAGCAGGCCGACAAGCTGCTGGCCAAGATCCTCAAGCTGCGCATCTTCAGCGACGAGGCCGGCAAGATGAACCGCAGCGTGCAGGACGTGGGCGGCGGCCTGCTCATCGTGAGCCAGTTCACCCTGGCCGCCGACACGCGCGGCGGCAACCGCCCCGGCTTCAGCCAGGCGGCGGCGCCCGCCGAGGGCGAGCGCCTGTACGACTACTTCGTGGTCCGGGCGCGCGCCGCGCACCCGGTGGTGGCCACGGGGCGCTTCGGCGCCAGCATGCAGGTGCACCTGGTCAATGACGGGCCAGTGACCATTCCGCTGCGCATCGCGCCTGAATGCTCATAAATTAATAGATGATTACGCTTTCTGGAGAGGCGCTAGAAGACAATTTCATGCATAACTCGCCTGGATGCATGCGCTGGTGGCGTGCATCCTGTCCGGCGAGCCCGTGCCGCAGGGCAGGTGCCGCCTCATCGCCCCCCGGAGACCGTCGCACAGGTGCAGCAGGGGCGAGGTGGTCGCCGGGTAAATCTTCAAGACTGGCTTGGTGGGGCGCGTCAGCTACTGCTGCTCTTGAAGCAGCTTTCTCTTCTCCTCCTGGTACTCGTCGGCGGTCAGAACATCCTTGTCGAGCAACTGCTTGAGTCTCTCCAACTGCGTGAACTTGTCATGTGAAGCCTCGGCTGACCGAGGTGCCCGGGGTGCCGCCCCATGACCGCCGGGGTTTGGACGGTCGGCCTGGTATGCGATAGGAGCGTCTGCATTTTTCCGGGAGAGCTGCTTTTCCATTTCCGTGAACTGCACCAGAAAAACTACGAGAAATATGACGGCTGGAATCCACGCGATGACATTCACCACGGGGATTAGCAAGCAGGTCGTGGATATTGCCGTGCCAAGCCCCATGGCTTTTCCATAGTCCTTGGGTTCTTTCCCGCTGCCAGGGTTTTCTGAGAAGTAATTCCTGAAGGATTCAGGAATCCTGTGTGGAAGCAGTATCCAGTAGAAGGCGATTCCTGCAACTGGGATGAGTGTGAACCAGGCGGTGTAGGGTTCTGTTGTCCTGTATTTTTCAGGGATGTTCTGTAGCCCCTGATATAGCCGGTAAGCAAAAACTATCTCGACAATTATGAGAAGGATGAGGATGACGAAGATATGTCCGAAACTCAAGTCGTTGTGCATGTGTCGCTCTTTGGGTTGAATGTCAAGGGCTGGGCTGGAAGGCCAGTTTTTTCTTGAGGTCAATGCCGATGACCAGATAAATGCCCAGGACGATGGTGGGACCCCAGAACCAACGGCTCACCAGGGGATAGGTAATGGTTTGAAAACCCGCAGCTCCAGCCGCCGCGCCAACGGCGCCGACCCCGCCTCCAATCAGCGCCATTGCCAGTGCGCCCAGCGCGACCCCCGTTCCGCCGGTGACGACGCCCACGGTTCCGACCGCGAGGTAGGTGAGAAACCCGATCCCCGCACCCGTTGCCGCCCCCCCGCCCACGGCTCCTACCCCTGGCAACACGAAGCGCGTCATGGAGCCCACCAAGGTGGCCAGGTAGATGCCATAGAAGACGATTCCCAGGCCGACAATGCGCTGGTGCCACCGCGCCAAGCGCGCATGCCTGGCTGCTTGCGCATCCGCCATCTCGTGCAGGCCCGTGGAGCGGAGTCGCTGATCTTCCCTGCGGCGCCTGATCCGCAGGTACAAGGCAGAGGCAATCCATGAAACGAGAAGCAGCAGGCCTATGCCGATGGCCGGGGTGAGCGTCTTCATGGAACTCAACCTTCGGCGTGCGCCGCCAGGAACAGCGATTTCTCCAGCGAGGAGAAGAAGTCCTGGTAATGCTTGGGATCCTCGATCGGGGTGATGTTGAACTGCGCATTGGCACGCACCAGCATCCGGTCGGTGCCTTGCGCACGCACGCTCACGGTCATGGTGATACGGTGCGTCGCCAGTTTGGTACCGGTGACCGTGCCCAGCGTCAGATCGGCCCGGTCGATCACGAAGCCCAGGTCCTGGAGCGTCGAGATCGTGGCGCGCAGGACTTTTTCCTTGTCGCTGGTGTCGAAGACGCGGGATTGGTAGCTGCGCTTTTGCAACTGGGTCTCGGCGCCTGCGTCCAATACGCGCTGGTTGGTGGTGGCGCAGCCGGCGAGGGCGGCGGTGGCCGCGATGCAGGAAATAAGCAGGTATTTCATATCTTGTGGGCTTCGAGGAAGACGGATTTGGAAAGCCGCTCATAGAAGTCGCGGTATAGCTCCTCGCCCTTGAGCGTTTCGGCATAGGTGCTGCCGTTGGTGCGGCGGACGATGCGCTGGAACGTGACGCGGACCAGGTGGCTGCCTTCGCTGGCCTTGCCGCTGCCGTCGGTCATGGGGCGTATCACCAGCGCGACGCGTATGGTCTGGTCCTTGCTGGTGGCAGTGGCGCCGCCGCCCAGCAGCGCTATCACCAGGGCTGCGGCGAATTCCCCTGCGTTGAAGGCATCGCGCTGTTTGCTGGCCGTCAGCACCCCGAGCTTGGATTCGGAGTTCTCCAGGTTGAAGCCCAGGTCTTGCAGCACGTTGGAGCTGGCGGACAGCAGGTCAGCCTCCTTGATCCCGTCGTAGCGCCGGGTTTCCAACTGGCGCTGCTGCAGCAGTTCCGGGGTCACCACGAAGGTGTTGGGCGGGGCCTGCACGGCGCAGCCGCCGATGAGCAATGCGGCGCACGCTGTGGCAATGGTTTTCTTCATGGTCAGAACCTCGACGTGTGGTAGGCGAAGTCCCGCACCTTGCGATCGTGGTCGAACTTGATGACGACCGTCAGCGTGCGCTGGCTGGTGGAAGACGCGCCGGCCGAAGCGCCTGCGCCGCCGCCGATGCCACCCGCCGCCGCGCCGCCGAAGCCCAGCACCAGCGCCTGGACGCCGCCGCTGCTGGCCGAATAGGCTCGATCCGTGGCGATCTTGTCATACACCCAGACCTCGCGCCGTTCCTCGTCGGAGGAAACGATGTTGGGCGAGCCCAGCACCTGGGCGACTTGCGCGCCGCTCATGCCGATCTGGATCTGCCGCTGCACCGTGCCCACGGTGAGCCGGTCGGTGCTGTCGTCCTGTACGGCGGCGCGGTGCGCGCCAACGCCTTGACAGCCGCCAAGCGCGGCCAAGATGGCCAGGGCGGGGGCGAAGTAGACCTTTCGTCGATAGCGCATGCCAGTCCTTTCTTTTCGTGAATCGCGCCAGAAGTTGTTCCACGGCCGAGGCTATGGTTGTGAAGGGGCACCCCAGGGAGGATGCCTTAAATCAATCAACTTTTTGGTAAATTATCAATCAAAATGTGATTGATTCATCAAGCGATTCCTAACTTGCGCTGGATGAACGAGAAAATCGAATTCAGCAACCGCTTGCGCCAGGCCATGGCGGACGCGGGCTATGCGCCAAGTCCCTCAGTGCTGGAGCAGGAGTTCAACTTGCGCTGGTATGGCCGGTCCATCAGCAACCAGGCTGCGTGGAACTGGCTCAACAGCAAGGCCGTTCCCACGCAGGACAAGATTCAGGTACTGGCCGAGTGGCTCAATGTGGAGCCAGAGGTACTGCGCTTCGGTGAAGCGGTGCGCCATTCGGTGCAGGAATATCGCCGGCGCTGGGACGAGGGCGTGGGCTATCTGGAGCGCGAGACGTTCGACGCTTTCCTGCAACTGCCGGCCCCGCAGCGCAAGCTGATCCGCGAGGTGATCCTGACCTTCGCCCGGGTGCATGGCGGCGCGGCAGCGCAGGGGGCCTTGGCAGGCAAGGCACAGGCGGAATGATCTAAAAGGATCGCTGCCAGCGCTTTCTAGGAAAGCGCTGGCGGTTGATTTGATTTAGAGCCTGCTCCAGCCTACTGCCGCCAGAAAAACAGCGCCGCCATCGCCAGCCCCGTCGCCACGATGCCCCAGCGCAGCACGGGCGCGGGCAGCCGGCGCGCCACGCGCGCGCCGCCGTAGCCGCCCAGCGTGGCGGCCACCATCATCAGGAGGGCCTGCGGCCACAGCACGATGCCGCCCGCCGCGTAGATCGCCACGGCGATGGCCGTGAGCAGTGCGGAGACGAGGTTCTTCATGCCGTTCATGGCGTTGAGCCGCGTCTGGCCCAGCAGTCCGAACAGCGCCAGCAGCAGGATGCCCAGCCCCCCGTTGAAATAGCCGCCATAGGCCGCCACGGCCAGCATGCCCAGGCTGGCCTTCCAGGGCGCGGCGCCGTGCCGGCCCGAGCCCGCCCACTGCCGCAGCTGCGGCCCGAAGGCGAACAGGGCGGTGGCCGCCAGCAGCAGCCAGGGCACGACCTTGCGGAAGGTGGCGTCGGGCGTCACCAGCAGCAGCGCCGCGCCGGCCGAGCCGCCCGCGAGCGACAGCGCGACCACGGCGCGCATCGACAGGCCCGGCGGCGGCTGCATGTCCTCGCGAAAGCCCCAGGCGCCCGCCATGTAGCCGGGCAGCAGCGCCACGGTGCCGGTGGCATTGGCCACCACGGGCGGCACGCCGGTGAAGACCAGCGCGGGCAGAGTGAGGAAGCTGCCGCCGCCCGCGACGGCGTTGAGGGCGCCGGCGACGAAGGCGGCGGCGAGGAGCAGGGTGGAGTCGAACATCGGGGCGATGTTAAGTGGGCGCCGCCGCGCGATTGGCAGCGCCTGAGGTCGGAGTGTCGTGACATGCTGCCGCCGGCCGGGGGCCGTGCACCGGGAAATCCGGGGGGCCTGGGCTGCTCTACGATGGCGGCATGAACCACCTCCACACCGGCGGCACCATGGCCGCGCAGCATCGTGCGGCCTTCCGGGCCTTTGCCGACCGCGAGGCCCTGGTGGGCGGCGGGGTGCGCTGGTCCTATGCCGGGCTCGCTGAACGCTGCCACCGCATGGCGCGCTACTTCCAGTCCCTGGGCCTGGGGCGCCAGGACGGCATCGCCATGCTGGCGGGCAACACGCCCGAGGCCGTGGTCGTCGTCATCGCGGCCCAGTTGCTGGGGCTGCGCTACACGGCGCTGCACCCCATGGGGGCGCTGGAGGACCAGGGCTTCGTGCTGCGCGACGCCGGCATCCGGCTGCTGGTGGTGGACGGCGTGCGCTTTGCCGCGCGCGGGGCCGAGCTGGCAGCGCTGGGCATCGCCCGGACGGTGGTCTCGCTGGGGCCCGCCCCGTTCGGCGCCGACGCGGTCGCGGCCTCGGCGGCGTTCGACGGCTCGGAGACGCCCATCGAGGTCCAGCCCGACGACGTGCACAAGATCTCATACACCGGCGGCACCACGGGCCGGTCCAAGGGCGTGGTCCACCGCCAACGCACGGCGCTGACCATGCTGCTGCAGCAGCTGGGCGGCTGGGAGTGGCCCGCGCCGACGCGCTGCCTGGTGGCCACGCCCATCTCGCACGCGGGCGGCTCGCTGGTGCTGCCGACCCTGCTGCGCGGCGGCTCGCTGGTGCTGGCCGACAAGTTCTCGCCGGCTTCGTTCCTGCAGACCGTGCAGGATGAGCGCATCAGCGTGACCTTTCTGGTGCCGACGCAGATCTACGCGCTGCTCGACTGCGCCGACCGCGCGCGCTACGACCTGTCGAGCCTGCAGCTCGTGCTCTACGGCGCGGCGCCCATCGCTCCGGCGCGGCTGGCCGAGGCGCTGCGCGTGTTCGGCCCCGTCTTCGGCCAGATCTACGGCCAGGCCGAGGCGCCCATGACCATCGCCTACCTGCGCAGGGACGAGCACGACCCGCAGCGGCCCGCGCTGCTGCAGTCCTGCGGCCGCCCCCTGCCCGGCAACGAGGTGCGGCTGCTGGATGCGCAGCTGCGCGAGGTGCCGCCCGGCGGGGTCGGCGAGCTGTGCGTGCGCGGCCCCCTGGTCATGGACGGCTACCTGAACCGCCCCGAGGAGACCGCCAAGGCCCTTGCCGGCGACTGGCTGCACACGGGTGACATGGCGCGCATGGACGAGCAGGGCTACCTGTACCTGGTGGACCGCGCCAAGGACATGATCATCACCGGCGGCTTCAACGTCTATTCGACCGAGGTCGAGGCCTGCCTGGCGCTGCACCCGGCGGTGGCGCAGTCGGCGGTGATCGGCATCCCCGACGCCAAGTGGGGCGAGGCGGTCCTGGCCGTGGTGGTGCCCAGGCCCGGCGCGGCCCGCCCGGCGCCGCAGGAGCTGATGGCCTTCGTGCAGCAGCACAAGGGGCCGGTGCTTGCGCCCAAGGCGGTGCGGTTTGCCGATGCGCTGCCGCTCACGCCGCTGGGCAAGGTGGACAAGAAGACGCTGCGCGCGCAGTTCTGGCAGGGGCGGGAGCGCCTTGTCTGATCAGCCGGCGTAGGGGTCGGCGAAGCCCAGCTCCTGCATGATGGCCGTCTCGTAGGCCTCCATCTCCTGCGCGTCCTGCTCGCCGGTCTCGTGGTCCCAGCCCTGGGCGTGCAGCGTGCCGTGCACGAGCAGGTGGGCGTAGTGCTCCTGCAGCGTCTTGCCCTGCTCGCGCGCCTCGCGCTCGACCACGGGGGCGCACAGCACCAGGTCGGCCACGGCCACGGGCTCCTGCTGGTAGTCGAAGGTGAGCACGTTGGTGGCGTAGTCCTTGCGGCGGAACTCGTGGTTCAGGCGCCGGCCTTCTTCGGTGCCCACGATGCGCACGGTGATTTCGGCATCCACGGCCAGCGCGTGGCGGATCCAGCGCGCGACCTTGTGGCGCGGCAGTACCGCGCGGTGGGCCGTGAGGCCGGGGGCGGCGTCGCGCGCGAACTGCAGGGAGAGGGTGAGTTGGTTCAAAGCCATTTTGGCCTCCAGCGCTTGCCAGGCAAGCGCTGGCAGCTATCGAATCAGGAGTTTTCGCTGCGCTTGCGCTGCGCGTCGTAGGCGTCCACGATGCGCGCTACCAGCGGGTGGCGCACCACGTCGGCGCTGGTGAAGCGCGTCACGGCGATGCCCTGCACGCGCTTCAGGATGCGCTCGGCGTCGATCAGGCCGCTCAGGGTGCCCTTGGGCAGGTCGATCTGGCTCACGTCGCCCGTGACCACGGCGCGCGCGCCGAAGCCTATGCGCGTGAGGAACATCTTCATCTGCTCGGGCGTGGTGTTCTGCGCCTCGTCCAGGATCACGAAGGCGTTGTTCAGCGTGCGCCCGCGCATGAAGGCCAGCGGCGCGATCTCCAGCGCGTTGCGCTCGAAGGCCTTCTGCACGCGGTCGAAGCCCATCAGCTCGTACAGCGCGTCGTACAGCGGGCGCAGGTAGGGATCCACCTTCTGCGTCAGGTCGCCGGGCAGGAAGCCCAGGCGCTCGCCGGCCTCCACGGCCGGGCGCGTGAGCACGATGCGCTGCACCTGGCTCCTCTCCAGCGCATCGACCGCGCAGGCCACGGCCAGGTAGGTCTTGCCGGTGCCGGCCGGGCCTATGCCGAAGGTGATGTCGTGCGTGGCGATGTTGTGCAGGTACAGGCTCTGGGTGGGCGTGCGCGCGCGCAGGTCGGCGCGGCGCGTGGTCAGCGGGGCGGGGTTGCCCTCCTCGTCCATCATGCTGGCGTCGCCGGCCAGCATGAGCTGCAGGTGGTCTTCCTTGATGGGGTGGTCCGCCATCTCGTAGAGCGCCTGCAGCAGTTCCATGGCCTGGGCGGCGCGGGCCTTGGGGCCGTCCACCTTGAACTGCTCGTGGCGGTGGGCGATCTTGACCTGCAGCGCCGTCTCGATGGTGCGCAGGTGCACGTCGGCGGGACCGCACAGGTGGGTCAGGCGCAGATTGTTATGCGGTGTGAAAGTGTGGCGCAGTATCACGCTGATAATTCCGGCAAGGGCCGCCGCGGGTGCGGCTAAGGATAAGCATGATAGGCAAATTGACCGGCGCGCTGCTGGAAAAGAACCCTCCCGAGGTGCTGCTGGACTGCCACGGCGTGGGCTACGAGGTGCTGGTGCCCATGAGCACCTTCTACAACCTGCCCGCCGTGGGGCAGCAGGTGAGCCTGCTCACGCAGTTCATCGTGCGCGAGGACGCGCAGCTGCTCTACGGCTTCGCCACGCAGCCCGAGCGCCAGGCGTTCCGCGAGCTCATCAAGGTCAGCGGCGTGGGGCCGCGCACGGCGCTGTCCATCCTCTCGGGGCTGGGCGTGGCGGATCTGGCGCAGGCCGTGTCGCTGCAGGAGGCCGGCCGCCTGGTCAAGGTGCCGGGCATTGGCAAGAAGACCGCCGAGCGCCTGCTGCTGGAGCTCAAGGGCAAGCTGGGCGCGGACATGGGCGGCAGGCAGCACGCGGCCAGCGCGGACCAGGCCGACATCCTCCAGGCGCTGCTGGCGCTCGGCTATAACGACAAGGAAGCCGCGGCGGCGCTCAAGGGGCTGCCGGCCGACGTGGGCGTGAGCGAGGGGATCAAGCTGGCGCTGAAGTCGCTGGCCCGGTAGGGCTCCGGCTACGTTCTTGCACGAGGAGTGAAAAACATGCGCATTTGCACAATTCGGTGGGCCGCGCTGCCCATGGCCTTGGCCCTGGCCGCCTGCGGCGGCGGCAGCGGCAGTAGCGACAGCGGTGGCGGCGGCAGCGGCACCCCGGAGGCGCCCGCATGGAGCGAGCGCATCGAGCCCTACGACCCCGGCAAGTCAGCCAGCGTGGCCAAGGCCGGGGCGCAGACGTCCTCCGCGCTGGCCGACCCCGCGGACACGCGGGCCGTCACCCTCGGGCCGCTGCCCGAGTCCATTGCCAAGGCCGCCGCCGGCGCGCCCGCGGCGCCGGGCGTGCCGCATCAGATCGGCCAGCCGCGCAGCGTGGCCGAGACGGCCGGCGTGGCGGCCACCGCCGCGCTGCTGCGCTGGCGCCCCGGCCCGGACGGCACGCAGGTGGCGGCCCTGCGCTTCGAGTCGCAGGGCGCGCGCGGCGTGCGCCTGGGCGTGCTGGTGCAGGCCCTGCCGCCGGGCGCCGTGCTGCGTTTCTACGGCGCGGCGCGGGACGAGGCCGTCGAGGTCGGCGCGCAGGAGCTGCAGGACGTGGCCGAGCGCAACGCCCGCGCCGGCGCCGCCGACGCGGTGGCGCGCACCTACTGGAGCCCCGATTTCGGCGGCCCGCAGACCACGCTGGAGGTGCAGATACCCGCCGCCGCGCCGCCCGCCTCCGTGCGGCTGGCCGTGCCCGGGCTGTCGCACTTCACGGTCTCGCCCGCCGAGGCCGAGGGGAGCGTCACCGCCAAGGCGCTGGGCGATGCCGGCAGCTGCGAGATCGACGTGGGCTGCGACGCCGCCTACCTGGAGCAGAGCCGCTCGGTGGCGCGCATGACCTACGTGGACGAGACGGGCGCCAGCTTCTACTGCACGGGCACGCTGCTGAACGACGCGGCCTCGTCCGGCACGCCGTATTTCCTGGGCGCCAACCACTGCATCTCCACCCAGGCGGCGGCCTCCACGCTCGTCACCGACTGGCTGTTCCGCGCGGCCAGCTGCGGCAGCGGCGTCAACTCCGGCGCCTGGCGGCTCACGGGCGGCGCCACGCTGCTGTACGCGTCGGCCGCCACCGACACCTCGTTCATGCGGCTCAACAGGCAGGCGCCCGCGGGCATCGTCTATGCGGGCTCGTACTACGGCGGCGTCCCGGTCGGCGCGGCGCTGGCCAGCGTGCACCATCCCGAGGGCGACCTGCAGAAGCTCAGCCTGGGCACGCTGCTGCGCTACGGCAACTGCAGCGACGGCAGCTGCGGCGGCAGCGACTCCGGCAGCGGCGGCTTCCTGGTGCTGGACTGGCAGCAGGGCAGCACGGAGCGCGGCAGCAGCGGCGCGGCGGCGTTCATCACCATCGGCGAGCGGCGCTACGTGACCGGCCAGCTCTACGGCGGCACGGCCAGCTGCATGGCGCCCTCCGGCGTGGACTACTTTGGGCGCTTCGACCTGAGCTACCGGGCGGCCCTGTACAAGTGGCTGAACCCGGGAAGGTAGTTCACCCCACCAGCACCAGCCCCGGCGGCAGGCTGTCGCCCAGGCTGCGCCGCTGGTCCTCGGCGTCCATGTCCGTCACCTGCTCGACCATGGCGATCCAGCGCGCGGGGGCGTGCGCGGCGCGCATCCTGTCCAGCACCAGTGCGCGCCGGGCGTCGGGCAGGTCGCGCGCGCGGTCGCCCGTCATGCGCGCGATCTGCACGGCGGCGAACAGCGCGTGCTCGTTGCGGCGCCAGTCCTGCGCCAGCGCGGCGTCGAGGAACTCCTGCGCCGCCTCGGGCGGCATGACCGTGTGGGCGTTGGCGGCCAGCGGCACGCGCGCCGCCAGGCGGCCTATGGCCCACCAGGTCTGCGGGGGCTCGCCGGGGCGCTTCAGGCGCGTGAGCATCCACTGGCCCATCTCCTGGCGGTACTGCCAGGGCACGGCCTCCATGGCGGCGAACAGGCGCAGCATGTCGTCGTAGCTGCCCCAGGCGGCCTTGCCCTGGCCGCGCTGCACGGTCTTCTGCATGCAGCCAGCCACGGATTCGAGCAGCTGCATCTGCTGCTCTTCGCCGAGGCCCGCGGCCACGCGGCGCCAGAAGACCCACCACTCGGTCCAGTTGGCGGCCTCGCCGGCGTGGCCCAGGCCCTGGGCGTGCAGCTGCCAGACCTGCCCGATGCGCCAGCCGTCGAGCTCGGCGCCCACGCCGGGGCGCAGGCACCAGCCCGCCAGGTTGAACCAGGCGCGCTCGTGCTCGGCCGTGCGCCGGCGGCGCCTGGCGCGCTCCAGCAGCGCGTCGAACAGTGCGCGCAGCAGGGGCAGGCCCCAGGATTCGCGCGCGCCCAGGGTCTTTTCCAGCGCCGCGCGCAGCTGGCGCACCTCCTTGGGCGCCACCTGCTGCGCCTGGTTGCCGAAGATGCGCTCGATGAGGGCGATGGCCTGCGCCTGCTGCCTTCCCGCCCCTTCTTCTTCCTCCGGGTGCGGACCGGGGTGGGGGCCCGCGGCCGCGCCGCGCACGGCGAAGGGCAGCAGCCACGAACGGGCCGCGTCCTGGGCGTCGATGCAGCGCAGCTCCAGCACGCCCACCTCGCTCATGCAGGCCTGCAGCTGCACCTCGGCCTTGGCCGTGGCGCGGCCCTCGGGCGCGGGCAGCACGGTGGACAGCGGCGGCAGCTCCACCCAGCCCTCGCCCTGCAGGGGGGCGATCTGTCCGGCCTGGGCCTGCCCCTGGCTGCGCGCCACCAGGGCGAAGCGCACGGGCTGGCCCAGCTGCAGCGCGAAGCGCCGGCCGGCCAGTGTCAGGCGCGCGCCCTCCTCGGTGCCGCGCGGCAGCAGGCAGACGCCCTGGGGCGCGGCACCGGCCTTGCCCGGCAGGACCAGCCAGTAGCTGCGCGCCGCGCCGCCGCCTATGCGCGGGACTATGGTTTTGGGAGCTGTTGGCGCTTGTCCAGCATGCCTTTGAGGCTGGTTCGACTGGTATTGCGCCAGGCCATGGGCGGCGGCGCCGCGCGCCACGGCCCAGTCCGGGTGCGGGTTGTGCAGCACGCGCACGGGGTTGCCGCGCCATTCGCCGAGCAGTTGCGTGAGCCGCTCGGCCAGCGCATGCGCGTGGAACACGCCGCCGTTGAGCAGCACTGTGTCCGGCAGCTCGCCGTCCGCATGCCGGGACAGGAACTGCGCCAGATGGCGCGAGATGGCGGCGTCGGCCGGGTAGGGCAGGCCCAGGCCGCGCAGCGCGCCCTGGCGCCGGGCGGGCGCGTCGGTGAGCCGCGCGGGCGGCAGGAAGCCATCCACCACGCATTGCAGCACCTGCGCGCGCGTGAGCGTGGCCGAGCGTGCCTGCGCCAGCAGCCTCGATCCGCCGCCCAGCAGCGTGACGGTGGCGGACGCGGGCGCCGCCGCGGCCAGCAGCTGTTCCTTGGCCAGCTGGCAGCGCTGCACCAGCTGGGCGAAGCGCGCGGCGGGCAGGCGCTCGCCCGCGCCGGCGCTGAACTGCGGCTCCAGCTGGTGGGCCAGGGCCAGGTCCATGTTGTCGCCGCCCAGCATCAGGTGCTCCCCCACGGCCGTGCGCGTGAGCGTGGGCAGGCCGCCCGGCGAGGGCTCCACGCGGATCAGCGTCAGGTCGGTCGTGCCGCCGCCCACGTCCACCACCAGCACCAGGCGGCTGCCGGCCAGCCGCGCGGCCAGCGCGTCGCCCTGCAGCACCAGCCAGTCGTGGAACGCCGCCTTGGGCTCTTCGAGCAGCTGCACGGCGGGCAGGCCCGCGAGCCGCGCGGCCTCCAGCGTCAGCGTGCGTGCGCCCTCGTCGAACGATGCGGGCACGGTGAGCACCACGGCCTGCCGGTGCAGCGGCGCGTCGGGCTGCAACGCATCCCACGCGGCCTTCACGTGTGCGAGGTACGAGGCGGACGCGGCGAGCGGAGAGACCTTGTCCACGCCCTCGGGCGCACCCCAGGGCAGGATGGGCGCGGTGCGGTCCACGCCGGGGTGCGACAGCCAGCTCTTGGCGCTGGCCACCAGCCGCGCCGGCACGGCCGCGCCCAGCTCGCGCGCCCAGCGGCCGATGGTGGCGGGCGCTTCTTCCGTTGCATCCAGCGGTGGCCAGGGCGCGCGCCAGGCATCGCCCAGCTCCTGCGGCGCGGCCTGGTAGCGCACCGAGGGCAGCAGCGGCTGCGCCTGTACCTCGGCGGCCGAGATGCGCTGGGGAATGGGCAGCAGCGCGATGTCGGCCGCGCTGCCATCGAGCGGCACATGGGCCACCACGGTGTGGCTGGTGCCCAGGTCGATGCCGACCGCGTGGCGCGCGGGCCGATCCGTGGGGCTGCCGGTCGCGGCGGTCATGCGGCCGGGGTGTCGGCCCGCACGTCGAACTCCACCTTCCAGCGCTCGCAGCCTCCGACCGGCACGGCGTTGAGCTCCAGCGTGCCGATGTCGGTCACGCGCGCGTGCAGGGTGACGGGGACGACCTCGCCCGGCGTGCGGCCCTCGGCGGGCAGGTGGGCCTCGATCTCCTGCAGCTCCACCAGCTCCTCGGGGCCCCAGAAGTCCAGCAGAGTGCCCACGGTGTCGCTGCGCCGCACGCTGGAGCCGAAGAAGCGCAGGCGCACGGGCTCGCCCACGACCAGGCCGAACTCCTGGGCGTCCAGCGCCACCTCCGTGCCCTCCTCCATGCCGAACGGCGCCAGGCACAGGGCCGAGATCGGCGGCTCCATGCCGGGGATGGCCGGCATGTTGGACTCCACGCCCACGTAATAGCTCTGCGCCGTGCCGCCGCGTATGCGCACGCCCCGGCCCGCGGCCGCCACGTGGCCGTAGTAGGCGGCGCCGCGCGCCACGGCCAGGTCGAGGTTGGCGCCGGCCAGCAGGCGCGCGGGCGGCGCGCCCTCGGCGGCAAGCCAGCCATTGACAACTTCCAGGATGCGCTGCTCGATCTGCGCGGCCTTGAGCACGCCGCCGTTGAACAGGATGGCCGTGGGGTGCAGGAAGGACGCGCCTTGCGCCTGCGTGCCCTGCAGGCCCTCGATCTGCCCGGTGGCGCCGGCCTGGCGCGACAGGAAGGCCGCCAGGTGGCGCGTGACGGCCGCGTCCTGCGCGTAGGGCAGACCCAGCTGCGTGAGCGCGGCGCGCGCGCGGGCCTGCGGCCTGTCTGCCACGGCCACGCGCGGGAAGAAACCCTCGACCAGCAGCTGCAGCACCTCGGCGCGCGTGACCTCGGTGCGCAGGCTGCCGCCGATGAGCCTGCTGCCGCGGCTGGGCACGACGACGGGCACGGACTGCAGGCCCTCGTCCTGCAGCAGCTGCTCCTTGGCCGCGCGGCAGCCGTGCGCCAGCGCGCGGGTCTGCCAGGCGTCGAGCTGTTTGCCCTCCTGCGCCAGCTTGCGCGCCACGCCGTAGGCCAGGGCCAGGTCCATGTTGTCGCCGCCGAGCAGGATGTGCTCGCCCACGGCCACGCGCTGCAGCTCCAGGTTGCCGCCGCGCTCCAGCACGGCGATCAGCGACAGGTCGGTCGTGCCCCCGCCCACGTCCACGACGAGGATCACGTCGCCATGCGCCACCTGCTTGCGCCAGGCGCCGCTGCTTGCCTGTATCCAGCTGTAGAGCGCGGCCTGGGGCTCTTCGAGCAGCGTGAGCCTCTGGAAGCCGGCGGCCCTGCAGGCCTCGGCCGTGAGCTCGCGCGCGGCCGGGTCGAACGAGGCGGGGATGGTCACCGTGACGTCCTGCGCGTCGAACGGCGCCTCGGGGTGGGCTTCGGTCCAGGCGTGGCGCAGGTGCTGCAGGTACTGCGTGCTGGCCGCCAGGGGCGAGACGCGCTGCACCTCGGGCGGCGCGTCGGCGGGCAGCAGCGGCGCGCGCCGGTCCACGCCGGGGTGGCACAGCCAGCTCTTGGCGCTGCTGACCAGCCGTATCGGCGTGGCCGCGCCGCGCGTGCGCGCGAACTCGCCCACCGGGCCGTGCGGGCCGGCGCCCCAGGGCAGGGCCATGTCGGCGGCCGCCAGCTCGCTCTCGTGCGGCAGGTACAGGAACGAGGGCAGCAGCGCCCGCGCCTCCACGCTGGCCGGCGCCGTGAGCTGGGGAATCTCCAGCACACCCTGCACCACGCGCTCGCCGTCGCTCGCGGCCTTGTCCACCCAGGACAGGGCGCAGTGCGTGGTGCCCAGGTCGATTCCCAGGCTGAATCGGGCGCTGGCGCTTGTCCCGTCTGCGCTGGCAGCTATCGTTTCGGTAGTCACAGCTCCACCTCGGCCTGGGCGATGATGGCGGCGGCCTTCTCGTCGGTGAGCTGCGGCAGGCGCACGGCGGCGGCGCGCCAGCCGCGGTGGGCCAGCGTGCCGGTGAACGGCGGCTGGCCGACCACGTTGCCGCTCACGCGCACGGAGGCGGCGTCGAAGCCCGGGGGCAGGGTGACGCGGCTGCCCTCGGCCTCGGGGCGCACGGGCTCCAGCGTCACGTGCTCGCGCAGCGCCTTGCGGCAGCCCTCGTGCACCACGCGCGCGGCGGCACCGATCTCGGCGTCCTGGTAGCCGGCCACGTCCTCCTGCACGAAATCGACGAAGCGCGCCTCGCGCTGCAGCAGGCCCAGCAGCTGCAGCGCGGCGGTGGCGGTGGGCACTTCCACGCGCTTCTCGACCACCTTTTCCACGGGCACTTCCACGCGGACTTCGACGATCTTCTCGACGGGCACTTCCACGCGCACCTCGCGCGGCGGCGCATCGGCGGCCAGCGGCTCGCCGCCGCGCAGGCGGGCCACGCGGGCGGCCAGGGGCGCATCGCCCACGAGGGCGAACGCCATGGCGATGCGGCTGAAGAAAGAGGGGGGTGTCTGTTCTGTCATGGGCGATGCGGGGCCGTGTGAAGGCATTGCGGCGCGGCCCGGAAGGAAAGGGTGCCGATGTTACCGAATGGGCATGGCCCGCGGGGGCGGTTGGGGGACAATCGCCCACGCATGACGATCCACACCGACGATTTCTCCCCATCCCCCCCCGCCCCGGCGCGCGAGCGCATGGTGTCGGCCGCGCCGGCCTCGCCGCAGGAGGAGGCGCTGGAGCGCGCACTGCGCCCCAAGCTGCTGCAGGAATACGTGGGCCAGGCCAAGGCGCGCGAGCAGCTGGAGATCTTCATCGGCGCGGCGCGCAAGCGCGGCGAGGCGCTGGACCACGTGCTGCTGTTCGGCCCGCCGGGCCTGGGCAAGACCACGCTGTCGCACATCATCGCCGCCGAGCTCGGCGTTCAGCTTCGCCAGACCAGCGGCCCGGTGCTCGAAAAACCCAAGGACCTGGCGGCGCTGCTGACCAACCTGGAGAGGAACGACGTCCTCTTCATCGACGAGATCCACCGCCTCTCGCCGGTGGTCGAGGAAATCCTCTACCCGGCCCTGGAGGACTACCAGATCGACATCATGATCGGCGAAGGCCCCGCCGCGCGCAGCATCAAGCTCGACCTGCAGCCCTTCACCCTGGTGGGCGCCACCACGCGCGCGGGCATGCTCACCAACCCGCTGCGCGACCGCTTCGGCATCGTCGCGCGCCTGGAGTTCTACACGCCCGAGGAACTGGCGCTGATCATCATGCGCTCGGCCGGCCTGCTGGGCGCGCCCATCGACCCCGAGGGCGGCGCCGAAATAGCGCGCCGCTCGCGCGGCACCCCGCGCATCGCCAACCGCCTGCTGCGCCGCGTGCGCGACTACGCCGACGTGAAGGGCGACGGACGCATCACGCAGGCCATAGCCCAGCGCGCGCTGGCCATGCTGGACGTGGACCCCCAGGGCTTCGACGTGATGGACCGCAAGCTGCTGGAGGCCGTGGTGCACCGCTTCGACGGCGGCCCCGTGGGGCTGGACAACATAGCGGCCAGCATCGGCGAGGAAAGCGGCACCATCGAGGACGTGATCGAGCCCTACCTCATCCAGCAGGGCTACCTGCAGCGCACCCCGCGCGGGCGCGTGGCCACGCTGGCCGCCTACCGCCACCTGGGCGTGGCGCCGCCGCGCGCGGCCGGGGGGCTGTTCTCGGAATAGTGTGCAGTTATTTGCGGGACAGCACACTGGGCCATTCGGGCGCCGCGCAGCACGCCCCCCACGATGAGCGCCTGCGCCGCGTAGTAGGTGGCCAGCACCCAGAGCTGCGCCTGCGGCAGCGGATGCACGAAGCGGCTGGTGGCCAGCAGGGCATCGCTCAGCATGAAGCAGCAGGCGCCCAGCGCCACGCGCAGCGCGGGGCCGTCGCGCAGCGCCGCCCAGCGCCCCCAGGCCTGCGCCGCCATGAGCGCGATCACCAGCACATAGGCCGCCACGGGCGGGCGCAGCGCCGCGGGCAGCCCGCCCAGCCACAGGAAGGCATACATGCCGGCCCCCAGCGCCAGCGTGGCGGCCAGTGCGGCGCGCTGCCCCAGCCAGGGCACGCCCTGGCGCAGGAGGGCGATGTAGCACAGGTGCGCCAGCAGAAAGCTCGCCAGGCCGGGAATGAACAGGCCGGGCAGCATCAGGCACACGTCGCCGGCCAGCGAACCCAGCAGCGCGCCCAGCAGCAGGGGGTAGGGTGATTGGAGGTCAAAAACACCTCTTGCGCCCTGCTGGCGGGCGCTGGCAGCTACGCAAGCAATAGCAAACACCATGGCCATGGGCTTGAACAGCAGGTGCCATTCCTGCAGCCCCAGCGCGCTGGTGGCCGTGGCCAGCGCGCCGGCTTCGATCATCAGCGCCTCCCACGCGCCGATGCGCCCCTGCATGGCCGCGCCCAGCGCCCATTGGCAGGCCAGCAGCGCGGCGAACCAGATGGCGTTGCCGGCCAGCGGCGAACCCTCGGCCTGCCACAGGAAGGCCGCCGCGCCCGCCAGCAGCAGCGCGAACTGCACGCCAGCGAACCAGCGCAGCGCGCGCGGCATGAAGGGGTCGAACAAGGGCATGGCGCCGATATTGAACGCGGGCTTGGGGAACCGCCGCGCCACGTCCGCCGGGCGCCAGCCCGGGGGCTTGAGCCACACGCGCAGCTTGTCCCCCGGTCCGCGCGCGTGCCAGCTGTCGCGCGCCAGCCCGGCGTACACCTGGGCGTTGGCCCACAGCGGATCCCAGCTGTCCAGCAGGCCCCGCGTGCCGTACACGCATTTCTCGCGCGGATCCTCGTCCTTGAAGGTGCCGAAGATGCGGTCCCACACGATCAGGATGCCGCCGTAGTTTTTGTCCAGGTAGGCATCGTTGACCGCATGGTGCACGCGGTGGTTGCTGGGGCTGCAGAACCAGCGGTCGAACCAGCCCAGCCGCCCCACCTGCTCGGTATGCACCCAGAACTGGTAGAGCAGGTCGATCAGCCCCGCCACCACGAACACCAGCGGCGGCACGCCCGCCAGCGCCAGGGGCAGGTAGAACAGCCAGCCCAGCAGCGCGCCCGAGCTGGTCTGGCGCAGCGCGGTCGAGAGGTTGTAGTCCTGGCTCTGGTGGTGCACCGCGTGCGCAGCCCACAGCAGCGCCACCTCGTGCCCCATGCGGTGCAGCCAGTAGTAGCAGAAGTCGTACAGCAGCAGCGCCAGCAGCCAGCCGTACCAGGCCGTCCAGAACCCGTCGTCGCGCCACAGGGCCAGGTGCTCCCAGGCCACCGTGTACAGCCCCACGCGCAGGAGTGCGGTGAACACGGCGCTGGTCTGGCTCAGCACCCCCAGGCTGATGCTGCTGACCGCATCGGCCAGCCGGAACGGACGGACTCCCCGCCGCCGCCCCACGGCCCATTCGAGTGCCATGAGAAACAGGAACACGGGGGTGACGAGGACGATGATCTGGCTGCCGGACATGCGCGCGATTGTGGGCGCGCGCCTGGAGGTGCGGAACGAGGGCAACCCCGAAGCGCAGGGCGGGTCAGCACTGTCTTGGCGCTCTTGCCGTTGCGGTGATTGGCGGCAGCCCCTTCAGGCCTGGCCGGGCGCGTAGCCCAGGTGACGGCTCATCTCAGCGCCCAGCGCCCGCTCAAGAACCGATTTTTTGAACTGCTGAGCATGGCGCCAGGACGGTCAATAACGATGACTTCCGCACTTAGATCCGCCAGCAACATGTCTGCATAGGGCCCTGGTCCTATGCCCGCGAATTTCACAACTCGAATGCCTGCGAGTGGTCTGTTTATGTCTGCCTCTCTTTCTGGTTATGGGTTGCCTGGAACGTCACTTCTTGGCTGCGGGAAGATTGCCGTGAACGCTCATGAGCGACGCAATCGTCGGCGCCTGAGCACGCAGCATGGCTTCGACTCGGCTTTCGATGTCATCGTCGTGATCAGCGAGCAGATATGAGCCGCTCAGCGCAATGGTTCGCTGGGGATTGATCTGCACGGCAATGGCTACTGCACCAAAGCCCGGGGCTAGCTCATTGCGGATGCGCACGGCTCCACTTACGCGACCTTCTTCCACTTGAGCGGTGAGGACTGCGCGATCAACCGTCGCGGTTGACGTCAATCTGTCTTGTTCGCAGCGCTCAAGCGCTTGCTCAAGTGCCACGGGATCGTATCCCAATAGCACGCGCCCGGTTGCGGTGTAGAGCGCTGGTAGACGCGTTCCGATGTGGATGTTCATTGAGTAGAAGCGCTCCTTCTGCGTTCTGGCTGTGCGTCGCGCAATCATGATGACGTCGGTGCCATCCAGCTCCCCCAGGTTGGCCGCGCCACTGCAAACATCCGCAATGTCTTGCAGCGGTGCAGCGACGACCTCTGATACCCCCAAGCCTTGCAGCGCAGAAAAGCCCAGCTCAAGCACTTTGGGTGCCAGACAAAAGCGCTGGTCCATGTCGATACGCAAGTAGCCCTCCTGCACCAGCACCGCCAAAAAACGACTGGTGGTGGATTTGGGCAATCCCGTCAATTTCGCGAGGTTGGTGACCGTCGGCGCATTGGTGCTGCTGACTGCGCGCAAAAGGTCTAGACCCCTCAGCAAGGTTCTGTTAGTATTTTGCTGTTCCATTTAGTGATACTTATGTTCCACTGAGTGAGACAATGGTAGTCAATCCATCCCATTGACGCAAGCTTGTTGATTTCCACGCAGAAGTGACCCACTAACCCCCAGGATTTCCATCTAAATCTGACCCACGTACTAACCCTAACCTGCTGCTTTGTTGAGCAGCAGGAGACCAGGAGTGATAGACGTGGCAACAC
>NZ_JBTNEH010000013.1:0-128460 GCF_054512775.1 Alicycliphilus sp. T452 | reverse complement strand
AGGAAGGGGAGAGGGAGGAAAACCAGCGACCGCCATTGATCGCCTCGCGTTCGTCGATGGTAAGAATGGGTTCGTCCATGGTCTGTCGTTTGCGTGACTGGGGTGCGGGCCATTGTCGCGTGCTCGGAGGGCGCGGCGGTGCGGGGCTGTCATGCAGGCGTCGCCCGGTCCGGGCGGGCGCGGCAGCGGGCGTGCGGCGGCGCTGGTGCGCCGCAGGAATTTGGGTGTTTTATGGCCGCAGCGCTTATTGGTAAAGCGCTGGGAGCTACGCTATTTGTAGTGTGGGGTGCGCTTTTCGAGCGCCGCGGCAATGCCTTCGCCGGCATTCGCGTGCTGCAGGCTGCGCACCAGGTGGTCGCGCTCGTGCGCCAGCTGCTCGGTGAAGCTGCGCTGCGGCGCGTCGCCCACCAGCTCCTTGATGCTGGCCAGCGCGTTGGGGGCGCGCGCGTTCAGGCGCTCGGCCAGGGCCAGCGCCTCGTGCAGCGCGCGGCCGGGCTCGGCCAGGTGGTTGACCAGGCCGAGGGCGTGCAGGCGCGGCGCCGCGATGTGCTCGCCGCACAGCAGGATCTCGCTGGCCATCTGGCGCGGCAGGCTCTGCGGCAGGCTCCAGCTCGCGCCGCCGGCGGGGGACAGGCCCAGCCGGGCGCCGCCCATGGCGAACGCCGCGTTGCGCGCCGCCACGACCAGGTCGCAGGCCAGCGCCAGCGAGAAGCCGGCCCCCTCGGCCAGGCCCTCCACGGCGGCGATCACGGGCTTGGGATGGGTGCGCACGGCCTCCACCCAGTGGTGCAGCAGCTCCACGCCCTGGGCCTGCGCCTGGGCCGGCTGCTGGCGCCTGGCCTGCAGGCGCTCCAGGCGGGTCTCGGCGCTGAAGATGCCGTCCGCGCCGGTGATGACCACGCTGCGCACCTCGTCGCTGCGCTCGGCCACGCCCAGGGCCTCGATGCCGGCGGCGCAGATGGCGCCGTCCAGCGCATTGCAGGCCTCGGGCGCGCGCAGGGTCAGGACCAGGGTCTGGCCGTGGCTGGTGCTTTGCAGTTCTGCGGTCATGGCGGTCGGGTCAGGGTTCTTCGTGCGTCAGGCTCAGGCCTATGGCGCCGCGGCGGCGCAGCCAGGGGCTGGGGCGGTAGCGCGGGTCGCCGTAGACGGTCTGCATGTTGAACAGCACTTCGAGGATGTTGGTCGGCCCCCAGCGGTCGCCCATGGTCAGCGGGCCCAGCGGGTAGCCCAGGCCCAGGGTCACGGCGGTTTCGAGGTCCTGCGGGCTGCAGATGCGCTGCTGGCAGATGTCGGCCGCGATGTTGACGATGGTGGCCACCACGCGCTGCGTGACGAAGCCGCCGCTGTCGCGGACCACGCTCACGGCCTTGCCGTCGCTCGCGAACAGCGCGTGCGCCGCGTCGCGCATGTCCTCGCGCGTGGCGGGGTTGGTGGCCAGCACGCGGCGGCGCGTGGCCGCGTCGTCGACCAGCATGTCGATGCCGACGGTGCGCGTGGGGTCCAGGCGTTCGACCACGGCCACCGTGGTCACGTCGAAGCCCAGCGGCGCCACCAGGATCAGCGCGCCCGCCGAAGGCGTGGCGCCGGTTTCTATGGCGGCGCCCAGGTTCTTGAGCAGCTGGTACAGCTCGGCGCGCCGCGCCGCGCGCGGGGACACCCAGACCGGCGGAAGGCTCGCCGGCCGGGGCGCGGGCGGCTCGGCCGGTACCTGGGCCGCGCCGTCCACGTAGCGGTAGAAGCCCTCGCCCGTCTTGCGGCCCAGCAGGCCCGCGGCCAGGCGCTGCGCCGTGATCGGGCTGGGGCGAAAGCGCGGCTCTTCGTAATACTGGTGGTAGATGGACTCCATCGCCGGGTGCGTCACGTCCAGGGCGGTCAGGTCCATGAGCTCGAACGGCCCGAGCCTGAAGCCCGCCTGGTCGCGCAGGATGCGGTCCACCGTGGCGAAGTCGGCCACGCCCTCGCCCACGATGCGCAGGGCCTCCGTGCCGAAACCCCGGCCCGCGTGGTTCACGATGAAGCCCGGCGTGTCCTGCGCCATCACGGGCGTATGGCCCATGGCGCGGGCGTACTGCGCCAGGCGCGTGCAGACCGCAGCCTCGGTGCGCAGCCCGGCCACCACCTCCACCACCTTCATGAGCGGCACGGGGTTGAAGAAGTGAAAGCCCGCCACGCGCTGCGGGTGCTGGAGCGGCGCCGCCAGCGCCGTGATCGACAGCGACGAGGTGTTGCTGGCCAGCACCGCCCCGGGCGCGACGATGGATTCGAGTTCGAGCAGCAGTTCCCGCTTGGCGTCCAGGCGCTCGGCGATGGCCTCCACCACCAGTTCGCAGGCCGCCAGACCGCGCAGCGAGGCGGCGGGCACGAGCCGCTCCAGCAAGACGGGCACCTGGGCCGCATCGATGCGCCCCTTGTCCGCCAGGCGCTGCCACTGTCCATGGAGATGCGTCCGCGCCGCATCGACCGCGGCGGGTTTTGTGTCAAAAAGATACACCGTGCTGCCGGCCTGGGCCGCTATCTGCGCGATACCGCGGCCCATGGCGCCCGTGCCGACGATGCCGATCGAGGTAAATGCCATATTCATGATCAAATTATCGGGCGGCGGTGGGACATCAAGGGGCTTGTGTCAAAATTGTTAAACATATTGAAACGATTGTGGATATGCGCAATGTATTCGTGGGCGCCTGCCTGTGCGTCGCAGCCTCTGGCGTAGCGGCGCTTTCGCTGGGGGCGAGCCGCGGCGCAGTGGTGCTGGGGTCTGCAATCGATCTCGGGTTCGAGGTGCGGCCCGATCCGGGCAAGGATCTGGCGTCCTCCTGCATCTCGGCGCGCCTGGTCTCAGGGGCGACAAGCATTGCGGATTCGCGTGTCCGCGTCACGCCCATCGAGGGCGGGGCCAGCCCCATGGTGCGCGTGCAGGCCTCCATGGTGGCCGACGAACCCGTGCTCACCGTCACCCTCACGGCGGGGTGCGAAGGCCGTGTGACGCGCACCTACACCTTCCTGGCCGACCCGCCGGCTGCGGGCGCCGCGAACCCGCAGGGCCCGCTGGACATCGGCCGGCTGGGCACGGCCGCATCGGGCACCTCCGCCGCGCGCGGCACGCCCGCGCGCCCAACCGATGCGGTTGCGGATGCCGTGGGTCCGCGCGCATCGGACGCGGGGGGCGCCACCGCGCAGGCCTTCGTCCGCCGCGAGAAGCCCCAGGCCGGTACGTCCACGGGCCAGGCGGCCGCCAAGCCGGCGCGGCCGCGCATGCGGGCCACGGTGCCGGCGCCTGTGCCGACCGCAGCCGCGCGCCTCATCGTGGAGCCGCTGGACCTGTGGCTCGATGCCCCCCTGGAGCTGCGCCTGTCGCGCGAGGAGCCGCTCTTGCTCTCCACCCCCGACGAGGCCCGGCGCGCAGAATTCGCGGCGCTGTGGAAGGTGCTCAACAGCTCCCCCGCCGACCTGCGGCAGTCCATGGAACGCCTGGGCCGGCTGGAGGCCGACGCGGCGGCGCACCGCAGGCAGGCGGACGCCGGGCGCGCGGAGGCGAGCGGGCTGCGCCAGCAGCTCACGCAGCTGCAGTCCCAGAGCTTTTCGGCCGGCGTGGTCTATGCGCTGGGGGGGGCGCTGGTGCTGGCCCTGGCCGCAATCGCCTGGCTGCTGCTGCGCACGCGGCGCGAGGTGCTCCAGGCATGGCACAACTCCGTGGCGCTCAGCGAGGGGCTCCAGGATGGTGCCGTGGTCTCCGAAGGGCCCGATGGCCGGGTCCAATTCCAGGTCGAACCCGAAGCGGCCGATACCTGGCATCCCAGTTCGGCGTCGCCGGAGGATATGCAGGAAGTCGGGCCAGAGCCGTCTGGCGGGCCCGACACCATTCCCCTGACGTCGTCGCAAACGGCTGCGCCGGCGCCGATGGCGCCCATCGCCCGGCCGGATGCGCCCGCGGCAGCGCCGCGGCCGCAGACTGCCCAGCCCGAGGGGCTGTTCGACATTCAGCAACAGGCGGAATTCTTCATCTCCATCGGCGAGCACGAGCAGGCCATCAGGGTGCTGCGCGGCCACATCGATGAACAGGGCGATGCGATGCCGGCCGTGTACCTCGAACTGCTGCGCCTTTTCCAGATGCTGGGGCGCACGGACAGCTTCGACCAATTGCGCGGGCAGTTCCAGGAGCGCTTCAACGTGCAGGTCCCGCGGTTCACGCAATGGCATGAAAGCGGGCACGCCCTGGAGGACTACCCGGAGGCCCTGGCGCAGATCGAGGCGCTGTGGTCTTCGCCCGAGGTGCTGGGGGTGCTCGACGGTTTCCTGTTCCGCAGCGGCGATGGGCGGGACGTGCAGCGGTTCGATCTGGCCGCCTTCGACGATCTGCTGCTGCTGCTGGCCATCGCACAGACCACGCCCGCGCATCTGCGCGGCGCGCCGCCGCCGCGTGCGCGCACGACGCCCAGGAGCGTGGCGGCGGCGCAGGCCAGGACGTTTGCGGCCTCGGGCTCGCTCGACTCCATCGCGGGCGACCTGTCGCTGATGCCGTCGGGCTATGACGTGCTGGCCAAGCAGCCGCCCGTGGAGGACATGCTCGACGTCGATCTGTCGAAGCCCGCGCAATTCACGCTGCGCGACCACCCGCCGGAGGCCGGCGCCACGGCGCCGGCGCACGGCCAGTCCGTGGGGTTCGCCATGGACGACGACAAGATGGAGCTGCGCTTCGAGCTGGAGCGCGTGGAAAACCGCCGGTACTGAGAGCGCGAACACGCTGCCGAGCGGCAGCGGCTATGCCTGCATCGCGCGCATCAGCCGCGCCGCCGCAGCTTCCGGGTCGTCGGCATTGACCAGGGCGCGCACCACGGCGATCGAGCCCACGCCGGTGGCCAGCACCTGGGGAAACTGTGCGAGGCCTATGCCGCCGATGGCCACCTGCGGGTAGCCGCGCATCAGCCGCGCGTAGGCCGCCAGCCGCGCCACGCCCTGGGGCACGGTGGCCATTTTCTTGAGCGTGGTCGGAAAGACCGCGCCCATGGCGATGTAGCTGGGGCTGGCGGCGTCGGCGCGCACCATCTCGGCATAGCCATGGGTGCTCACGCCCAGGCGCAGCCCGGCCTCGCGGATGGCGCGCAGGTCGTCGGGGCCCAGCGCGTCCAGGTCTTCCTGCCCCAGATGCACGCCGTAGGCGCCGGCGGCGATGGCCGCGCGCCAGTGGTCGTTGACGAACAGCAGCGCCGGCGTGCCCTGCACGGCCTGCACGGCGGCCTGCACCTCGCGCGCGATGGCGGCGCCGTCCTGCGACTTGTAGCGAAGCTGCACCGTGGGCACGCCGGCGCGCGCCATGCGGCCGACCCAGGCGGCGTCGGGCAGCACGGCGTACAGGCCTAGCCGCTGCGGGCAGGGCGCGAAGGGTTGGGCGTGGGGGCGCGGCTGCAGGCCGAAGTCCGCGGGCTCGTCGGGCCAGCGGGCGGCGTCGAAGGATCCCAGGCGCCGCGTCTGCGCGGCCCAGGCGCGGGCCAGGCAGTCGGCGTCGTGGGCGATGAAGCCCAGCGCGCTGCAGGCGGCCAGGGCCGCGCGGTATACGGGCTCGTCCGTTGTGGCGGCGGGCACGGGCTGCGCCGGGAAGTCCGCATAGGCGGCGCCGTGGTGGTGCACGATGGCCTGCACCATGGCCTCATGGCTTTCGTGCATTCAGGCTTCCTGCGCGTGGTGCCAGAACGGCGTGCCCAGCACGGGGGTGCTGGGCTGGGCCGATTCCCGCGGCTGCATGGCGCCGGCCAGGTGGGCGGCGCGGCCCGCGGCCACGGCGTCGGCAAAGGCGCCGGCCATGCGCACGGGGTCTGCGGCCTGGGCCACGGCGGTGTTCAGCAGCACGCCGTCGAAGCCCCATTCCATGACCTGGCAGGCGTGCGAGGGCAGGCCCAGGCCCGCGTCCACCAGCATGGGCACGTCCAGGCGCTGGCGCAGCGTCTGCATGGCGTAGGGGTTGACGGGGCCGCGCCCCGTGCCTATGGGCGCGGCCCAGGGCATGATGGCCTGGCAGCCCACGTCCACCAGGCGCTGGCACAGCACCAGGTCCTCGGTGCAGTAGGGCAGCACGTAGAAGCCGTCGCGGACGAGCTGCTCGGCCGCCTGCACCAGGTTCAGCGTGTCGGGCTGCAGCGTGTAGTCGTCGCCGATCACCTCCAGCTTGATCCAGGGGGTGTCGAACACCTCGCGCGCCATGTGTGAGGTGGTGATGGCCTCCTGCACGCTGTGGCAGCCGGCGGTGTTGGGCAGCACCGGCACCTGCAGTTCCTTGAGCATGGCCCAGAAGCTCTTGCCCTGCTCGATGCTGCCCTGGCGGCGCAGCGCCGCCGTGAGCATGGCCGGGCGCGCGCGCTGCACGGTGGCCTGCAGCGCGGCGGGCGAGGGGTAGCGGGCCGTGCCCAGCAGCAGCCGGCTTTCGAAGCGCTGGCCGTACAGCACCAGGGCGTCGTCGTTGGGTGTGTTCATCATGGTGTCTGCTCGCTTTCAGCCGCCGGTGACCGGGGCAATGATTTCCACGCTGTCGCCGGCCTGCAGCAGGTGCGCGGCGTAGGCCGCGCGCGGCACGAACTGCAGGTTGACGGCCACGGCGAACGGGGGCGTGGGGTCGAGGCTGGCCACGGCGTCGGCCACGCTGGCGCCGTCGGGCAGCTCCACGGGGTTCTGGTTGATGAGGATGTTCATGCAGCGGTTGCTGCGCCGCCTTGCAGCGCGAGTTCGAAATCGGGGGCCAGCGCCGATTGTCCCTCGCCCAGCAGCTGCATCACCACGTCCAGCATGGCCGGGGCGATCATGAAGCCGTGGCGGTACAGGCCGTTGACCTGCAGCACGCGCTCGCGCGGCATGCGGATGGCGGGCAGGTTGTCGGGCAGGGTGGGGCGGCACTGGGTGGTCAGCTCGGTGATGCGCGCCTCGGCGAAGCCCGGGTGCACGGCGTAGGCGGCGCTGAGCAGCTCCAGCGTGGAGCGCACGCTGGCGGGCGACAGGTCCTCGGACTCGATCTCGGTCGCGCCGATGACGAAGCGGTGGTCCTCCTTGGGCGCCAGATAGATGGAATAGCGCGGGTGCACCAGGCGCGTGGGGCGCTGCAGCGTGACGTCCGGCGCGTGCAGGCGCACCACCTCGCCGCGTACGCCGCGCAGGCCCTGCCACTGCCCGCGCGCGCCCAGGCCGCGGCAGTCCAGCAGCCAGTCGGGCTGGCCGGCGGTGCCGGGGGCGAAGTCCTGCGGCGCGCGCGCGCTGTGCCAGTGCGTCGTGACGCCCAGCGCGTCCATGGTGGCGGCCAAGGCGTCCAGGAGCTGGCGGTTGTCCAGCTGGCCCTCGCCGGGCAGGTACAGGCCCTGGCTGAAGCGCCCGGCCAGGGCCGGCTCGCGCTCGGCCAGCGCGGCGGCGTCCAGCGGCTGCATGTGCGGCAGCTGGGGAACGGCGCCCTGGGTCTGCTCGAACTTCTGGCGCAGGCGCGCGGCCTCGGGCGCGTCCTGGCGGTGCCAGACGATCAGCGTGCCGTTGTGCTGGAAGTACACGGGCTGCACCAGCTGGGCCAGCAGCCCGGGCCAGCGCGCCAGGGAATGCCGGCCCATGCGCACCACGCCCGGCTCGGCCACGATGGACTCGGCCAGCGGCGCCACCATGGCGGCGGCCACGTGGGCGGCGCTGGTGGCGCCGTCGCGGCTGCCGGCCTCGTGCACCTCGACCTTGTGGCCCTGGCGCGCGAGCGCCACGGCCAGCAGCCGGCCCATCAGGCCGGCGCCGAGGATGGTGATGAAGGAGGGGGATCGCAGGGGTGGGTGCGCAAGCATCGTCGTTCAAGTCCTGTATGGAGGACAAAACGGGGCTGGGCACCGGTGCTGGAAACTCCCCACGCCAGCATGACCTGGATCGGGTGTGAAGGGTATTTCTCAGTCGCCCGCCGACATGGCGGGGACACCCCTGTTTCGTCCGTGGCGGCAATTACAGCACAGCGGTAGTGTCCTTACGGTCGATAATTTTTGTCATGACGCAAGAAACACCTACTTCCACCCGGCGCTATGCGCGCGTGCTGTCCATCGCGGGCTCCGACAGCGGCGGGGGCGCGGGCATACAGGCCGATCTCAAGACCTTCTGCGCGCTGGGCTGCTATGGCATGACGGCGATCACCGCCATCACGGCGCAGAACACCCAGGGCGTGCGCGCCATCCACGGCGTGCCCGCCGACATCCTGCGCGCGCAGATCGACGCGGTGGTCGAGGACATAGGCGTCGATGCCGTGAAGATCGGCATGCTGCACGCGCCCGAGGTGGTTCAGGTGGTGGCCGATGCCATCCGCCGCCATCGCCTGCCCAGCGTGGTGCTCGACCCGGTGATGGTGGCCACCAGCGGCGACCGGCTCATTGCCGAGGAAACCGTGGGCACGCTGGTGCGCGAGCTGTTCCCGCTGGCCGCGGTGGTCACGCCCAACCTGGATGAGGCCGGCTGGCTGCTGGGTCGCCCGATCACGGGCGAGGACGAACTGGATGCGGCCGCCGGCGACCTGCTGGCCCTGGGCGCGCGCGCCGCGCTGCTCAAGGGCGGGCACCTGCCGGGCGAGCGCGTGGTGGACCTGCTGGCGCTGCCCGGGGGCGAGCGCCACCGCCTGGCTTCTGCGCGCATCGCCACGCACAACGGCCATGGCACGGGCTGCACGCTGTCGTCCGCCATCGCGGCGCACCTGGCGCTGGGCCTGCCCCTGGCGCGGGCGGTGGAGGAGGCGCGCGCCTACATCCTGGGCGCGATCGCCGCGGGGGCCGACGTGCGCACGGGCCGCGGCCACGGGCCGCTGAACCACGGCTACGCGCCGCAGCCCCAGCGCATCCTGGAGGGCTGAGCCGCAGGCTCTACCAGCCCCAGGTGAGGCGCTTGGCCACCCAGCCCTTCTGGCCGCCGTCGCGCTGCACCTTCGCCCAGGCGCCGGACTGGCCCAGGCTGCGCACCACTTCGTGCTGCTGCAGCGTGCCCACGATCTTGTGCTGCGTGCCCGGGCCGGCGCGCAGGCGGGCGCTGGGCGCGGTCACCACGCGGTGCGGCGTCTTGCTGGTGAGCGGGGCGAACACCCAGCCGAGCGATTCCTCGAAGTCGCGCACCTTGAGCCACTGGCCCCGGCGCTGCTCGACCTGCAGGGGGTAGCCCTGGCCCAGCTCCCAGCGCGTGGTGGGCTGCGCCCGCACGTTGACTGCGTTGCTCTTGATGCTGACGAATTCGCGCGCCCCGGCCGTGGCCGGGGCCAGCAGCGGTGCGGCCAGCGCGAGGGCGGCAGCGGCGGTGGAGAGGGTGCGGGCGAGGCGGGACGGTGCGAAGGACACGGGCGGCGGCTCCTTGATGGGGGGTGAACGGTGGGAATGCCTTGGGAGAGCCCGCCGCGCGCCCGAAGTTCCGCCCGCGTGGCGGCAGGCTCAGCCGCGCGGGCGCGTGAGGCAGGCCAGCGCGAAGCACAGCGCCAGCGTGGGCAGCGCCGCGCCCAGGGCCGGCAGCGCGCGCGGCAGCAGGTGGTAGCAGGCGATGCCGGCCAGCCACAGCGCCACGGGCAGCCCGTGCACGCCGGCGGCGCGCTGCAGCGCCGCATGCGCCGGCACGCCGAAGGCCAGGCGCCCCAGGATCACGCCGAACAGCGGCACGAAGACCGAGCTGAGCAGCAGCAGGAACGGCTCCAGGCTGTGCATGGGCAGCACCAGGGCCAGCGCGGTGCACAGCGCCGCCAGGCCCAGGCCCCAGCGGCGCACGCTCCAGCGCGGGCGCAGGCTGTGCGCCGAGACGGCGCCGGAATACATGTCGCCGTAGGCGTTGTCCACCTCGTCGATGAGGATGAGCGACAGCGCCAGCAGCCCGCCCTGGGCCAGCAGCAGCGCGGTCACCAGGTCCTGGCTGGGCAGCACCAGCGCCACCAGCACGCCCAGGCAATAGCACCAGATGTTGGCCAGCGCGTAGCCGATCCAGCTGCCGCGCAGGGCGCCCGCGCCGCTCACGCCGTGGCGCGCGTAGTCGGCCACGAGCGGCAGCCACGAGATGGGCATGGCGATCACGAGGTCGAGCGCCGGCATCACGCCCATGCCGCCGTCGCCGCGTCGCTGCCAGATCTGGGCCAGGCCCTGGGCCTGCGCCATGGCGATGAACTGCCAGGACAGCCACAGCAGCGACAGCACGACGAGCGGCAGCGCCACGCGCGCGATGACGCGGCGCACCAGCTGCACCATGGAGCCGCTGATGAGCAGCAGCACCACGCCGCCCCACAGCAGCGTGGCGGCCACGGGCCAGGCGCCGGCGGCAAGCATGCCGGACTGCCGGCCTATGGCCACGGTGGCGTCGCGCATCACCACGAGCTCGAACGTGCCCCAGCCCACGAGCTGCACGATGTTGAGCACGATGGGCAGGCCCGCGAAGCGCCGGCCGTAGACGGCGTGCATCAGCCCCGCGCTGGCCAGGCCGCTGTCGCAGCCTATTTTTGCCACCCAGCCCAGCAGCCCCGCGCCGATGACGGAGCCGGCCACGACGGCCAGGAGCGCCTGCTGCGTGCCCAGGGCCGGCATCAGGTAGGCGCCCACCTGCATGACCAGCAGCCCCACGCCCAGGCTGAACCAGAGCGAGGCATGGTCGTGCCAGCGGAACACGCGCTGCCCGGCCGGCAGCGGGGCCAGGGCTTCGTTGCGGGGCGTGGCGAGGGTGTTCATGCGCCCACGCCCAGGCGCGCATGCAGCCGCTCGCTGCTGGTCGTGTACTCCAGCGGCAGCCTGTGGCCCGCCTGCCGCTCCGCCTCGGCGAAGGCGGCCAGCGTGGCCTCGTGGAAGCCGCACAGGATGAGCTTGCGCTTGCCGGGGTAGCCGTTGACGTCGCCCACGGCGTAGATGCCGGGCACGCTGGTGGCGAACGTGGCCGTGTCCACGGCGATCTGCTTGCGCTCCATGGCCAGGCCCCAGTCGGCGACCGGCCCCAGGCGCGGGGAGATGCCCAGGTAGGCCAGCAGCAGGTCGAGCGGCAGGTGTTGCTGCGCGCCGTCGGGCAGCTGCAGCACGAGGGCCTGCAGGCGGCCGTCCGGCGCGGCCTGCACGCCCGTGATCTGGCCTATGGCGACGCGGATGCGCCCGCCCTCGCGCAGCGCCTGCAGCTCGGCCAGCAGCGCGGGCGCGGCCTGGAAGACGTCGCGGCGGTGCAGCAGCGTGACGCTGGCGGCCAGCGGCGCGCAGGCGATGGCGGCCTGCACGGCGGCCTCGTCGCCGCCATGCACGACCACGTGGCGGCCCTGGGCCGCGCCGACGCCGGCGGGGTGGTAGAGCACCTGGCTGCCCGCCAGCGCGGCGATGCCGTCCACCTTGATGGTGCGCGGCACGAAGGCGCCCACGCCGGCGGCGATGAAGACGCTCTTCGCCAGCAGCCGGGTGCCCGCGGTGGTCTGCAGCAGGAAGCGGCCGTCGTCCTGCACGGCCAGCGTCTCGACCTGCTGGCCCAGGTGGCATGCGGGCGCGAACGGCGCCATCTGCCGCTGCAGCAGCGCGACCAGTTCGCGGCCCGAGCACACGGGAACGCCGGGGATGTCGTAGATGGGTTTGTCGGGATAGAGCTCGGCGCACTGGCCGCCCACGTGGGGCAGGGCGTCGACGAGGTGCGCCGCGATGCCCTGCAGCCCCAGCTGGAACACCTGGAACAGGCCCACCGGGCCCGCGCCGATCACCACAGCATCGGCCTGCGCCGGTGCGGGGGCTGAGGGCGCTTGCATGGCGGGGGGCAGGATCAGCGCTCCAGGTCCTTCAGCTTGCCGGGCGTGCCGTTCCACTCGTCGGCGTCGGGCAGGGCGGCCTTGCGCTTGGTGATGCTCTTGAACTTGGGCGTCAGCTCGGCATTGAGCTTGATGAAGGCCAACTGGTCGCTGGGCAGGTCTTCTTCGGCAAAGATGGCGTTGGCCGGGCATTCGGGCACGCAGACGGCGCAGTCGATGCACTCGTCGGGGTCGATGACGAGCATGTTCGGGCCTTCGCGGAAGCAGTCCACGGGGCATACATCCACGCAATCGGTGTATTTGCACTTGATGCAGTTTTCGACAACAACGTGGGTCATGGGATTTCTGTAGGTATCGGTATTGGGTGTAACCCGCAATTCTAGGCCCATGGCCGTCCCGGACGGCGGGACGACCATGCCTGTGGCGCGGAAACCTTGATGCTGCTCAATGCAGCACTGGCTACGTCCGCACCAGCACGGCGCCGGCCGTCCTGTGGCTGGCGGTATCGACCAGGATCATGGAGCCGAGCACGCGGGCCTTTCCGAACGGCGCCGCCGGTACGGGCTCCTGCAGCAGCAGCTCCACGTGGCCGATGGCGTTGGGTTCGAGCTGCGTGGCGTCCTGCTCGGCCAGGGTGTGGATGTCCAGGCGGTGCACCACGCGGCGCAGCTTGGCCTTGACCCAGCGGTGGCCGTGCAGCGCCCAGTACACGCGCCCGGCGACCAGGGGCTCGTCGTCCATCCAGGCGACGGTGGCGCCGAGCTCGCGCCGGCCGGGCCAGCTGGGCTGCTCCGCCGGGGTGTCGAAATCGTCCTCCGCGGCCTGGGCGGCGGGCGTGGGCGCGGCGACGATCCAGTCGCCGCGCGAGACGTCCACCTCGCGGTCCAGCACGATGCCGGCGCTGCCGCCCGCCTGGATGCCGCCGGGGCGGCGCGCGTGGTCCAGCACCTGGGCGATGACGGCGCGCTGGCCGCTGGGGAAGACCTGCACCTGCGCGCCCACCTGGGCGCCGCCCGCGGCCACGCGGCCCCAGAACACGCGCCGGCCCTGGCGCGTGTCGGAGGACGAGGAGAACTTCTCCACCCACTGCACCGGGAAGGCCAGCGGCAGGTGCGCGTCGGCCGGGGTATGGGGCAGCAGCTCCAGGATCTGCAGCAGGCTGCTGCCCTCGTAGCCGCACCAGCCCGGCCGGGCGTCGACCACGTTCCAGCCCTTGAGGGCCGAGACGGGCACGGTGGCGGCCACGGTGATGCCCGCATCCTGCGCGAACTGCTGCAGCGCGGCGCGGATGTGCGCGAAGGCCAGGGCCGGGTCGGCCACGGCGTCGAGCTTGTTCACGGCGAACACCAGCGAATGCACGCGCAGCAGGTGCACGAGCAGGCTGTGGCGGCGCGTCTGCGGCAGCAGCGCGAGCCGGGGGTTCTGCCAGTCGAGCTTGGTCGCGTCCACCAGCACCACGGCGGCGTCGGCCTGCGAGGCGGCGGTGACCATGTTGCGCGTGTACTGCTCGTGGCCGGGCGCGTCGCCGATGATGAACTTGCGCGCCTCGGTGGCGAAGTAGCGGTAGGCCACGTCGATGGTGATGCCCTGCTCGCGCTCGGCCGAGAGGCCGTCGGTGAGCAGCGCCAGGTCCACCTCGCCGCCGCGCTGCACGCCCGCCAGGTGGTCCTGCAGCACGGCGCGGCTGTCCACGAGCAGGCGGCCGATCAGCGTGCTCTTGCCGTCGTCCACGCTGCCGCAGGTGATGAACTTCAGCGCGGAAACATGGTCGTTCATGGCCGCAGCGCGCGCCGCTGTTGCGGTATCAGCTATTAAATTGGTAGTCATCAGAAGTACCCGTCTTTCTTGCGCTTTTCCATCGAGGCGTCGGAGGTCTTGTCGTCCATGCGCGTGGCGCCGCGTTCGCTGACCTCGGCGGCCAGGGTCTCGATCACGATTTCGGCGGCGCTGGCGGCGGGGCTTTCCACCGGGCAGGTGCAGGTGATGTCGCCCACGGTGCGAAAGCGCACGGTGCGGGTCTCGACCTGCTCGCCGTCCTTGGGCGGGGTGAGCGGCGTGACGGGCACCAGCAGGCCCCGGCGCTCTACCACCTGGCGCTGGTGCGCGTAGTAGAGGCTGGGCAGGGCGATCGCCTCGCGGTCGATGTACTGCCACACGTCCAGCTCGGTCCAGTTGCTGATCGGGAACACGCGGAAGTGCTCGCCCGGGGCGATGCGGGTGTTGAACAGCGTCCAGAGCTCGGGCCGCTGGGCCTTGGGCTGCCATTGGCCGAAGCCGTCGCGGTGGGAGAAGATGCGCTCCTTGGCGCGGGCCTTTTCCTCGTCGCGGCGCGCGCCGCCGATCAGCGCGTCGAAGCGGAATTCCTCGATGGCTTCGAGCAGCGTGACCGACTGGTGCACGTTGCGGCTCTCGCCCGGGTGCGCCAGGCGCACCGTGCCGCGCGCCATGGAGTCTTCGACGCTGCGCACGATGAGCTCGGCGCCGAGCTCCCTGGCGCGCTGGTCGCGGAAGTCGGTCACCTCGGGGAAGTTGTGGCCGGTGTCGATCATCAAGAGCGGGTAGGGGATGCGGCCCCGGCTGCCGGAGGGGCCTTTCGAATCCATGAAGGCCTTCTCGGCGCACCGGAGCATGACCAGCGAGTCCTTGCCGCCGGAGAACAGCAGCGCGGGGCGCTCGAAGGCGGCGGCCACTTCGCGCAGGATGAAGATGGTTTCTTCCTCCAGCGCGTCCAGGTGCTGGTTGCTCAGGTGCGTGAGCACGGAGGTGTCAACTCGGGCGTTCATTTGTCTTTCCAATCAAATCGGGCTGCAGCGCTTGTGGGGCCTGCGCTGGCAGCTATCGTTTTTCTTCAGTGGGCCAGGTGCAGGCCGCATTCGCGCTGCTCCTCGCCCTTGGTCGGGTCCACGTAGTCGAAGTTGTTGGGCAGGCCGTGGGCCTCGCAGTACTGGTGCAGGTCCCTGGACGTCCAGTGCAGCAGCGGCGCGACCTTGACGAGGCCGTCGGGGTTGATGCTCACCGGGTCCATCTGCGCGCGCACGGCGCTGTCGGTGGCGCGCAGCGCGGTGAACCAGACCTGGGGCGCGGTCTCGCGCAGCGCGCGGGCGAAGGGTTCGAGCTTCACCTCCTCGGTGAAGGCGGCGTGGCGCGGGTCGTCCAGGGCGGGCACGGGACCATCCACCGCCTCGCGGTGCGCGCGCGAGCGCAGCGGCAGGTAGATGCGCAGGTTGAGCCCGAGCAGCCGGGTCACCTCGTCGGCGTAGCGGTAGGTGGCCTCGGTGTTGTAGCCGTTGTCCATCCAGACGACCGGGACGTCGGGCGCTACCCGCGTGACCAGGTGCAGGATCACCGCCTCGAACGGGCGGAAGTTGGTGGTGACTATGGAACGCTGGTTCAGGCCCAGGGCCCATTTCACGAGGCCGGGCGCGTCGCGGCCCAGTTCGGCGTTGATGCGGCCGAGGTCCAGGGTGCTCATGCTGCCTCCCGTGCGAACAGGGGGCGGGGCTCCAGCACGTCGCCCTGGTAGAAGGCGCTGTAGCGGTCGAACTGGCGCTGCGCGGCGTCGGCATTGACGCCCGGGGCCAGCACGGCGCTGGTGAAGCCGCTGCGGTGCATGTGCACGAGCTGGTCGATCAGCACGTCGCCCGTGGCGCGGATGTCGCCCGCGAACTTGTAGCGCCGGCGCAGCAGCAGCGCCTGGCTGTAGGCGCGGCCGTCGGTGAACTTGGGGAACTGCAGCTCCACGCGCCGCACGCCCTCCAGCGCGCCGCTGGCGGCCAGCTCGGCCAGCTCGGCATCGTTGGGGATCTGCAGGGTTTTTTCGGCCCCAGCGCTTTCTGGTACTGCGTCAGCAGCAATGATTTTCATAGCATTCTTCTCCGTGGGCATCGTTCTGGTCACAGCGCCTGGGCTTCCTCGACCTTGGGGTGGCGCGCCGCGTTGGCCGCCTGCTTGAACGGGTCGTGGCCGACGCGGCGCAGCGTGTCGATGAACAGCTCGCCGCTCTGGCGCAGGCTGCGGAAGGTGTCCAGCAGCGCCTCGATCACGTCGGGCACCTCGGCCGCGGTGAACGAGGGGCCGACCACCTTGCCGCCGATCGCGGGGCCGGAGAGCTGGGAGCCGTCCGCGCCGCCGAGCGTGATCTGGTACCACTCCTTGCCGTCCTTGTCCACGCCCAGGATGCCGATGTGGCCGCTGTGGTGGTGGCCGCAGCTGTTGATGCAGCCGCTCATGTGCAGGTCGATGGGGCCGATGTCGAACAGCTCGTCCAGGTCCTGGTAGCGCTCGGTCACGGCGGCGGCGATGTGCAGCGAGCGCGCGTTGGCCAGCGAGCAGAAGTCCCCGCCCGGGCAGGAGATCATGTCGGTCAGCAGGCCGATGTTGGGCTGCGCCAGGCCCAGCTTGCGCGCGGCCTCGTACAGCGCGGGCAGGTCGGACTCGAACACCCAGGGCAGCATCAGGTTCTGCTCGTGGGTCAGGCGCGCCTCGGACGCGCTGAACTGCTCGGCCAGCTGGGCCAGGGCGTCCAGCGTGTCGGCGTCGGCGTCGCCGGGGGCGAAGCCCGGGCGCTTGAACGACAGGGTTACGGTCTTCATGCCCGGCAGGCGGTGGCCGCGCACGTTCTGGCGCAGCCAGCGCTGGTAGAGCTGGCCCTGCGGGTCCACCTTGGCGGGCAGGCCGGCGCTCTTGAGCTCGGGCACCACGAAGTGGCTCGTCACGCGGTCGAGCTCGGCCTGGGCGATGGTGTGCGGGGCGCCGTCCAGGTCGACGATGGCGCGGTATTCCTTCTCCACCGCGTCGATGAAGGCCTGGCCCTCGCTCTTCACGAGGATCTTGATGCGCGCCTTCCACTTGTTGTCGCGCCGGCCGTAGCCGTTGTACACGCGCACGATGGCCTCGATGTAGTTGAGCAGCTGGTCCCAGGGCAGGAACTCGCGCACCACGCTGCCCACGATGGGCGTGCGCCCCATGCCGCCGCCCACCTTCACGGTGAAGCCCGCCTCGCCCGCGTCGTTCCTGAGCGCCTGCAGGCCGATGTCGTACCAGCCGATGGCGGCGCGGTCCTCGGCGGCGCCGTTGAAGGCGATCTTGAACTTGCGCGGCAGGTAGCTGAACTCGGGGTGCAGCGAGCTCCACTGGCGCGTGATCTCGGCGAAGGGGCGGCAGTCCACGATGCCGTCCTCGGCGATGCCCTCCCAGGCGTCGCAGGTGATGTTGCGGATGTCGTTGCCGCTGGTCTGGATGCCGTGCATGCACACGCTGGCCAGCAGGTCCATCACGTCGGCCGCCTTGGTGATCGGGATCCAGTTGAACTGGCAGTTGGTGCGCGTGGTGAAGTGGCCGTAGCCGTACTTGAGCGGCGGCGCGGGCAGGGTCTGGCCGGGCTGCGAGGCTTCGAGCTGGTCCTGCGTGGCCTGGGCGTGGGCCAGCAGCTCGGGGTCGGGCTTGTCGTACTCGCGGGCGATGCGGCCCAGCGTGCGCAGCTGCAGGCTGCTGATCTCGCCATAGGGCACGGCGATGCGCGCCATGGGCGCGTAGCGCTGGATGTACCAGCCGTTCTGCAGGCGCAGGGGCAGGAGCTGCTCGTCGGTCAGCTCGCCGCGCTGCCAGCGCTCCAGCTGGTCGCGGAACTGCTGCGCGCGCAGCTTCACGAATTGGCGGTCGAAGTCGGTGTATTGGTACATGGCGTGGGGAGAGAAAAATCAGGGATTCAGATCAAAACCAGCTTGGCCCCGGCCCAGGCCAGCAGCACGGACAGGACGGAGCGGATCAGGCGCTCGGGCGTGCGCGCGACCAGGCGCGAGCCCAGCCAGATGCCCGGCAGCGAGCCGGCGAGCAGCAGGCCCAGGAGCGGCCAGTTCACCGAGCCCAGCGAGGCATGGCCCAGCCCCGCCACCAGCGTCAGCGGCACGGCGTAGGCGATGTCGGCGGCGATGATGCGCGGCAGCGGCAGGTGCGGGAACACCAGCAGCAGCACCGACACGCCGATGGCGCCCGCGCCCACCGAGGTGAAGGTGACCAGGACGCCGATCACCGCGCCCAGCAGCACCGGCAGGCTCCAGTGGCGCGGCCGGGTGGCGTCGGCGGACTGGGCGCGGCGGCGTGCCGCCTCGGCGGCGGCGCGCTCGGGCGAGAACACCAGCACCTTGTAGAAGGTGGCGGCCGCCGTGAGCAGCAGGGCCGCGCCCAGCGTGGTGGTCATGAGGCGCTGGGCGGCGGCGCTGTCCGGCCCCAGGTGGCGCAGCGCCCACAGCGCCAGCAGGGCGGCGGGGATGCTGCCCGCGCACAGCTGGGCCACCACGCGCCAGGGCACCAGGCGCTGGTGTGCCAGGCCGAGCGTGCCGCCCAGCTTGGTGAAGGCGGCGAACAGCAGGTCCGTGCCTACGGCCAGGTTGGGCTTGACGCCGAAGACGAAGATCAGCACCGGCGTCATCAGCGAGCCGCCGCCCACGCCGGTCAGGCCCACGATGAGGCCGACGGCGAAACCAGCGAGGATGAACGCGAAATCAGGCATGGCCGCGACTGTAGAAGCACGGCTTATGGGCTCAAACTACTGTTTTGTGCTTCCCTTATGCGGATAAGCTTATGCGCCAGTGGCGGCGCGGCCCGGCGCGATCCGGCGATGGCTGCCGGCTACAGCCGTTCGCAGCCCATGGCCTGGGCCAGCCGGGCCTCCACCGGCAGGGGCTCGCCCATCAGGCGGGCGGCCAGCAGCTCGGCGCACAGCACGGCGCGCGTCAGGCCGCGCGCGCCCATGGCGGTGCTGACCCACAGGCCCGGCAGGGCGGCGGGCGCCACCGGGCCGACGATGGGCATGCGGTCGTGCGCCGTGCAGCGCACGCCGGCCCAGGCGCGCAGGCCCTGGCCGTCCTCGAAGGCCGCGCGCAGCGCTGGTACCGCCGCCGGCACCAGCGCCTGCAGGCGCCGCCAGTTGCTGGCGTGGGCGGCGGCCTGTTCCTCGGCGGTCATCGGCAGGCGGTCCACGTCGCGCTCGAAGGTGGCGCCCATGTGCCAAGCCGGGCCGCCGCCGCAGGGCACGTGGGCGGCCAGTGCGCCGCCGCCGTTGACGGCGAAGGGCGGCAGGCCCTGCGCCTGCGCGGGCTGCGGGCCCCAGGACATCAGGCCGCGCACCGGCTGCAGCGGCAGCGGCGGTGCCTGCAGCGGCGCCAGCAGGGTGTTGCAGGCCGGGCCGGCGGCCAGCAGCAGCAGCTCGGCCTCGGCCAGCGGGTTGCCGGCATCGTCCAGCGCCTGCCAGGTGCCGGTGCCGCGCGCCAGGCGGGCCACGGCGCTGCGCGGCCGCCAGGCGATGCCGGGCTGCTCCAGCAGCCGCGCGACGAAGCGCGATGGGCGCACCCAGCCGGCGCGCGCGTGCCAGCAGGCGCTGGCGTCCGGCGGCAGGCCGGCCGCGGCCAGCCGCCCGGCGTCGGCCGTGTGGCTCCAGTCGGCGCCGGGGCCGTCGTGCCAGCCGGCGGGCAGGCCCGGCTGGCCCGCGGGGCGGCGCTCCAGCACGCCGGCCGGGCTCCAGTCGATGCCCGCCTGCAAAAGCGCCTGCGACTGCTGCAGCATGGCGCGCACGCCGGCGCGCGAGAGGCGGGCGAACAGGTTGTCGTCGGGCGAGAGGTGGGGCGCGAACAGCCCCGCCGGCAGGCCCGAGGCGCCGGCGGCGGGCGCGTCCCCCGCGTCCAGCACCGTCACCCGCCAGCCGCGGCGCGCCAGGCTGGCGGCGGCAGTGGCGCCGGCCAGGCCCGCGCCCAGCACCAGGCAGCGCGCGGGCCGTGCGAACGCGGGTGCCTGGCGGCTGGTGCGCGGCTGCCAGTGCGGGTCGAACCGGGCCTGCAGGTTGTCGCGCTTGGGCGGCAGGCCGGGCACCTTGTCGACCACGAAGCCGCATTGCGCGAGCGCCTCGCGCACGCTGCGCGCCACCGTCCAGGTGGCCAGGCGCGTGCCGCGGCGGCAGTGGCGCGCCATGGCCTTGAGGGTCTCCAGGCTCCAGATGTCGGGGTTGCGCTCGGGGCTGAAGCCGTCCAGGTACACGGAATCCACCTCCCACAGCTGCTGGCGCAGCAGCGCCTGGGCGTCGCCCACGCACAGGGTCAGCAGCACGCGCCCGTCCTCGAACCACAGGCGGTGCACGCCGGGCAGCAGGCCCCAGTACTGGGCGTGCAGCTCCCGGGCCAGGGGCAGCAGTTCGGGGTGGCGCCCGGCCGCGCGCAGGAGCGCGTCCGCCGGCACCGGCCAGGCCTCCAGCGAGACGAAGTGCAGCAGCCGCGGGCGGCCGGGGTCGGCGCGCCAGGCGGCCCAGGTGGCCAGGAAGTTCAGCCCGAAGCCGAAGCCCGTCTCCAGGATGCGCCACTGCTGCGCGCCGGCCCAGGCCTGGGGCAGGCCGCAGCCGTGCAGGAACACGTCGCGCGCCTGGGCCAGGCCCTGCTCGCCGTGGTAGCGGTCGCCGAAGCGCGTGCTGAAGGGGGTGCCGTCGGGCAGCCAGGAGAGGGATTCAGGCATGGTGCGGGGCTGTCATTCCCAGCGCTGCTGGTAGGAGAAAACGGGCAGCCGCCAGTGAAAGCGCATGGCCGCCAGCCGCAGCGCCAGGCCGCCGGCGAAGCACACGGCGGTGCCGGTGTCGTGGTCCACGTCCCAGGCGCGCAGCGCCAGGAACAGCAGGCACACCGCCAGGGACACGCTGGCGTAGAGCTCGCGCCGGAACACCACGGGCACCTGGTTGCACAGCACGTCGCGCAGGATGCCGCCGCTGATGCCGGTGATCATGCCGGCCATGACCACCACCACGCCGGGGTAGCCCAGCTCCAGCGCCACGCTGCAGCCGATCAGCGAGAACGCGACCAGCCCCAGGGCGTCGAGCAGCAGGAACACCCGCTTGAGGCGGATCATGTAGCGCGCCACCACGGTGGTCAGCAGGCCGGCCGCGATCACGAGGTACACGTACTCGGGGTGCTGCGTCCAGCCCAGCGGGTAGTGGCCCAGGACCATGTCGCGTAGCGTGCCGCCGCCCAGGGCGGTGACGAAGGCGATCACCGTGACGCCGAAGATGTCCATGTTGCGCCGCCCGGCCGCCAGGGCCCCGGACATGGCCTCGGCCGTGATGGCCAGCAGGTAGATCGCCAGCATGAAGCTCATCTGCGAGGCCTGGAACGACTCCAGCAGGGAGACCGATGGGAGCACGGGAAACCTCCGGGAAGGATCGGGCGCACGCCGTCCGGGGGGCACGCGCCATGGCGCCGCCCCGCGCCGGCGGTGCGTGGATGGGCGTGGGCGGTCAGGCGCTGGGCGGCACGTAGCCCGCCGCGGCGTCCGCGCCGCCGCCGAAGAAATGGTTTTCCATCTGGCGCGCCAGGTACTGGCGGGCGCGGGCGTCGGCCAGGTTCAGGCGGTTCTCGTTGACCAGCATCGTCTGGTGCTTGAGCCAGTCGGCCCAGGCCTGCTTGCTCACGTTCTCGTAGATGCGCTTGCCCAGCTCGCCGGGGTAGGGCGGGAAGTCGAGGCCCTCGGCTTCCTTGCCGAGCTTGATGCAGTGGACGGTGCGTGCCATGTCAGGGGTTCCTTGGGGAGTTTCAGATGTTTTGGATATAACAAACTGAAATCTTATTAGTTCCAGTTTTGAAGAGTGACTTCCAGAATGCGTTGCATCGACATTCACCGCAACGAAGGCACTCCATGAAAAATCGCCGCCACTTTATCAAGTTTCCCCTCGCCGCCGTCCTGGCGGCCACGCTCGGGTGGGGCCTTTCCCTGCCGGCGCCCGCGCAGCAGGGCGTGCAGTTCCTCAACGTCTCCTACGACCCGACGCGCGAGCTGTACGCCGAGTACAACCAGGCGTTCGCCAGGCACTGGAAGGCCAGGACGGGCCAGGACGTGCAGCTGCGCCAGTCGCACGGCGGCTCGGGCAAGCAGGCGCGCTCGATCATCGACGGCATCGACGCCGACGTGGCCACGCTGGCCCTGGGCGGCGACGTGGACGCGCTGGCCAGGCACGGCCTGCTGGCCGCCGACTGGCAGAAGCGCCTGCCGCACAACTCGGCGCCCTACACCTCGACCATCGTGTTCCTGGTGAAGAAGGGCAACCCCAAGGGCCTGAAGGACTGGGACGACCTGGCCAGGCCCGGCGTGCAGGTGATCACGCCCAACCCCAGGACCAGCGGCGGCGCGCGCTGGAACTACCTGGCGGCGTGGGAGTTCGCCAAGCGCAGGTACGGCGGCGACGCACAGGCCAGGGACTTCGTGGCCAGGCTCTACAAGAACGTGCCCGTGCTCGACACCGGCGCGCGCGGCTCTACCATCACCTTCGTGCAGCGCGGCGTGGGCGACGTGCTGCTGGCCTGGGAGAACGAGGCGTTCCTGGCGCTCAAGGAGTTCGGCAAGGACAAGTTCGAGATCGTCGTGCCGTCGCTGTCCATCCTGGCCGAGCCCACGGTGGCCGTGGTGGACAAGGTGGTGGACAAGAAGGGCACGCGCGCGCTGGCCGAGGAATACCTGAAATACCTGTACTCCGACGAAGGGCAGGACATCGCGGGCCGCAACTACTACCGCCCCACGAGCGAGAAGGCCAGGGCCAAGTTCGACGCGCAGTTCCCCAAGCTCACGCTCGTGACCATCGACCAGGCGTTCGGCGGCTGGGCCAAGGCGGACAAGGACCACTTCGCCGACGGCGCTAGCTTCGACCAGATCTACACCAAGAAATAACAGTCGAATAGGCCTGCAGCGCTTTCCCAAAAAGCGCTGGCAGCTATGAAAAGGAAAGCAAAACCATGTCCGTCCTGCTGATCGCCGGAAGCCCCTCGCCGCGTTCGCGCTCCGCCGCGCTGCTCGATGCCGTGGGCCTGCGCCTTGCGCGGCGCGCAGCGCCGCCCGAGCACCTGCACATCCGCGACCTGAACCCGCAGGCCCTGCTGCTGGCCGACACCGGCCACCGCAGCGTGGCCCAGGCCGTGCAGCGGGTGCTGGACGCGCGCGTGCTCGTCATCGCCACGCCCGTCTACAAGGCTGCCTACAGCGGCGTGCTCAAGGTCTTCCTGGACCTGCTGCCGCAGACGGCGCTCAAGGGCAAGACGGTGCTGCCACTGGCCACGGGCGGCAGCCCGCACCACATGCTGGCGCTCGATTACGCGCTGCGGCCCGTGCTGCAGTCGCTGGGCGCACGGCACATCCTGCCGGGCATCTACGCGACCGACGCGCAGGTGGTGCTCACGCCCGAGGGCTCGCACGAGGTGGCCGGCGACGTGGCCGGCCGCATCGACGACGCGGTGCACCTGCTCGTCACCGAGACGCTGCGGCCCGCAGCGCCCGCGCCGGCCACGCAGTTCGCGCCGGTGCCTTTCTCGCAGGTGCGATGTAGCGTCTGACGGCGGGGGCCGCCGCCGCCCGCCCTTGTCCTTACCCCTCCAACGCTTGCCGCTCCCGCGCGCCTCGCCGGCGCATGGGCGGGATGGCTGTCGTCCCTTCATCGCCGGATTTCCCAAGGAATGCATCCATGACACACACACCATCGTTTTCCACTGCGCGCCGCCGCCTGCTGCTGCAGGGTGCGGCCTCGGCCGCCGCGCTGGCCGGCGCGGGCACGGGCCTGGCGCAGACCGCCGCCGCGCCGCGGCGCCTGCGCATAGGCCGCCAGAAAGGCCTGCTCACGCTGCTGCAAAGCCGCGGCACCCTGGAGCGGCGCCTGGCGCCGCTGGGCGTGCAGGTGAGCTGGACCGAGTTCACCGCCGGGCCCGTGCAGCTGGAGGCGCTGAACGTCGGCTCCATCGACTTCGGCGACGTGGGCGAGGCGCCGCCCATCTTCGCGCAGGCCGCCGGCGCGCCGCTGGCCTACGTGGCGGCCACCGTGCAGCGCCCGCGCGCCGAAGGGGTGCTGGTGCCGCAGGGCTCGCCCATACGCAGCGTGGCGCATCTCAAGGGCCGCAAGGTCGCGCTCAACAAGGGCAGCAACGTGCACTACTTCCTGGTGAAGCTGCTGGAGAAGCACGGCCTGCGCTACGCCGACGTGAACGTGGCCTTCCTGCCGCCGGCCGACGCGCGCGCGGCGTTCGAGAAAGGCTCGGTGGACGCCTGGGTGGTCTGGGACCCCTTCCTCGCCTCGGCCGAGAAGGCGCTGGGCGCCACCGTGCTGGCCGACGCCACGGGCGTGGTGGGCAACCGGGGGTACTTCTTCTCGTCGCTGCCCTACGCCGAGCGCAACGCGGACGTGCTGCGCATCGCCGTCGAGGAGATCGACAAGGTGGATGTCTGGGCCCGGGCCAACCGCGGCCTGCTGGCGGCCGAGCTGGCGCCGCTGTACGGCATACCTCGGCCCGTGGTGGAGCTGGCCGTGGGGCGCGCGGAGTACGGCACGGGCCCCGTCACGCCCGCGATCCTGGCCGAGCAGCAGCACATCGCCGACACGTTCTTCGACCTGAAGCTCATCCCGCGCCGCATCCAGGTGCGCGACGTGGCGCGCTCGCCCTGGGCGGCCGCCTGAAGGGGGGCCCGCCATGACCCGCCGCTCCGCCATCGACCAGCAGCGCCAGCGCGTGCTGCGCACCACCGCCATCGCCTGGGGCCTGGCCGCCGCCTGCTGACCCCGCAACCCCTTGCAGACACACCGTAGAGAAAGAGACCACGCCATGCAAATCTTCTGGTTCATCCCCACCCACGGCGACAGCCGCTACCTGGGCACCGCGCGCGGTGCCCGCCCGCTGGACCACGACTACGTCCAGCAGATCGCCATCGCCGCCGACAGCCTGGGCTACGAGGGCGTGCTGATCCCCACGGGCCGCTCGTGCGAGGACCCGTGGGTGGTGGCCTCCAGCCTGATCGCCGTGACGCGGCGCCTGAAGTTCCTCGTGGCCGTGCGCCCCGGCCTGCATCAGCCGAGCCTGGCCGCGCGCATGGCGGCCACGTTCGACCGGCTCTCGGGCGGGCGGCTGCTCATCAACCTCGTGACCGGCGGCGACCGCGCCGAGCTGGAGGGCGACGGCGTGTTCCTGGACCACGCGGCGCGCTACGGGCAGTCGGCCGAGTTCATCCGCGTGTGGCGCGAGATCCTCGCGCGCAGCCACGACGGGCAGCCTTTCGACTACGAGGGCGAGCACCTCCAGGTGAAGGGCGCCAGGCTGCTCTTTCCGCCGCTGCAGCGGCCCCACCCGCCGGTGTACTTCGGCGGCTCGTCCGAGGCCGCGCACGAGCTGGCCGCCGAACAGGTGGATGCCTACCTCACCTGGGGCGAGCCGCCCGCCGAGGTGGCCCGCAAGATCGCCGACGTGCGCGGGCGCGCCGCGCGGCATGGGCGCACGGTGCGCTTCGGCATCCGGCTGCACGCGATCGTGCGCGAGACGGACGAGGCCGCCTGGGCCGCAGCCGAGGAGCTCATCGGCCACGTGAGGGACGAGACCGTGGTGCAGGCCCAGGCCGCCTTTGCGCGCATGGATTCCGAGGGCCAGCGCCGCATGGCCGCGCTGCACGCCGGCGGCGCCAGGCGCACGCGCGCCGAGCTGGAGATCAGCCCCAACCTCTGGGCCGGCGTGGGCCTGGTGCGCGGCGGCGCGGGCACGGCGCTGGTGGGCGATCCGCAGACGGTGGCCGCGCGCATCGAGGAGTACGCGGCCCTGGGGATCGACACCTTCGTGCTCTCGGGCTACCCGCACCTGGAGGAGGCCTACCGCTTCGCGGAGCTGGTGTTCCCGCTGCTGCCGCTGGACGTGCGCCGCCGCCTGGGCCCGCAGCCCGCAGGCGAGGCGGTGGCCAACCTGTACGTGCCGCGCGCGGCGCAGAGCTGAAGGGGGCAGGGAATGACACAGGCCATCCGTGAACTCGATGCCGGCGCGGCCGCCGCCGCTACGCCCCGGGAGCCGGGCGCCCTAGCGTCCTTCGCCGCCGGCGTGGGCCGGCGCCTCGTGCCGTGGCTCGTGCCGCTGGCGCTCATCGCCGCGTGGCAGGCCGCCTCGTCGCTGGGGTGGCTCTCCACGCGTGTGCTGCCCGCGCCGCTGGCCGTGGTGCGCGCCGCGTGGGAGCTCGCCGCCTCGGGCGAGCTGTGGACGCACGTGAAGGTGAGCGCGGGCCGGGCCCTGGCGGGCTTGGGCGTGGGCGGCGGCCTGGGGCTGCTGCTGGGCCTGCTCACCGGCTCGCTGCGCTGGGCCGAGACGCTGCTGGACTCCACCATCCAGATGGTGCGCAACATCCCGGCGCTGGCGCTGATCCCGCTGGTGATCCTGTGGTTCGGCATCGACGAATCGGCCAAGCTGTTCCTCATCAGCGTGTCGGTGTTCTTCCCGATCTACCTGAACACCTTCCACGGCATCCGCAGCGTGGACCCGGCGCTCATCGAGATGGGGCGCACCTACGGCCTCGCGCGCTGGCAGCTGTACCGCGACATCATCCTGCCCGGCGCGCTCTCGTCCATCCTCGTGGGCCTGCGCTTCTCTCTGGGCCTGATGTGGGTGATCCTGATCGTGGCCGAGACCATCTCCGCGCAGTCGGGCATCGGCTACCTGACCATGAACGCGCGCGAATTCCTGCAGACCGACATCGTGCTCGTGGGCATCCTGCTCTACGCGCTGCTGGGCAAGCTGGCCGACGTGTTCGCGCGCGCCCTCGAGCAATGGTGGCTGCGCTGGCACCCCGGCTACCAGGCATGAAGCGATCACCTGATCGGCCGTGCCCAATGAATTCCTGTTTTGATAGCTGCTTGCGCTTGATGCGAAAGCGTTGGAGCCTGATTTGACTGATAAACCCACCGAATCCCCCCCGGGCGGCGTGCGCCTGGACATCCGCGGCCTGACCAAGCGCTACGGCGCGCGCGAGGTGCTGCGCCGCGCGCGGCTTTCCATCGAGCCTGGCGAATTCATCGCCATCGTGGGCCGCAGCGGCTGCGGCAAGAGCACGCTGCTGCGCCTCGTCGCGGGCCTGGAGGCGGCGAGCGAGGGCAGCCTCGCCGTCGATGGCCGGCCCGTGCACGGCCTGCACGGCGGCACGCGCATCATGTTCCAGGACGCGCGCCTGCTGCCCTGGCGCCGCGTGCTGGACAACGTGACGCTCGGCCTGCCCCCGGAGCGGCGCGCGCGTGGCCTGGAGGTGCTGGCCCAGGTGGGCCTGGCCGACCGCGCGCAGGAATGGCCCGCGCGCCTGTCGGGCGGCCAGCGCCAGCGCGTGGCCCTGGCGCGCGCGCTGGTGCACCGGCCGCGCCTCTTGCTGCTCGACGAACCGCTGGGCGCGCTCGATGCCCTCACGCGCATCGAGATGCACCGCCTTGTCGAAGGGCTGTGGCAGCGCCACCGCTTCACGGCGCTGCTGGTCACGCACGACGTGCAGGAGGCCGTGGCCCTGGCCGACCGCGTGGTGCTCATCGAGGACGGGCGCATCGCGCTGGACGAGCGCATCGCCCTGGCGCGCCCGCGCTCGCAGGGCGACCCGGCGTTCGCCGCCCTCGAAAAACGCATCCTCGACCGCGTGCTGCAAAAGCCCGGCGCCGAAGAGGCAGCCGGCGACTGGCCCGGCGTTCCGGCCCACGGCCTGCGCTGGGCGATCTGATTTCCCTCACCCCCGGACTTTTTCAAGGAGAAAACCATGTCCATCCAAGCCATCAACGTGCGCAACCAGTTCAAGGGCAAGGTGCGCGAAATCATCCGCGGCGACGTCGTCTCCGAGGTCGACGTGGAGACGCCCTGGGGCATCGTCACCTCGGTCATCACCACGCGCTCGGTGGACGACCTGGGCCTCGCCGTGGGCTCGGACGTCGTGGCGCTCGTCAAGTCCACGGAAGTGTCGATCGCCAAGCTCTGACAGCCACCGAATGCATGGCCGATGCGCCATGAACTTCCAGCCGCTGCGGTCGGTGCGCGAGGCCGGGCGCAGCCGGAGAACGGCTTCGTATGCCGCTCCGCGCCGGGTGCCTCCCAGCCCTTCGCGCGCATTGGCGGACGGGCAGAGCATCCTTAGTGCGCAGCGGCTTTCCCCATTGATGCCTGCGCGATGCAGTCCAGCAGCCCCGCGCAGGCATCCTCCACGAGATCCAGCACCTGCTCGAAGCCCTGCGCGCCGCCGTAGTACGGGTCGGGCACCTCGCTTGCCGCATGCGTGCGGCAGAAGTCCGTCAGGCGCCGCAGGCGGTGGCGCTCGGCGGGCGGGCACAGCGCGCTGGCGGCGGCCTCGTTGGCCTCATCCATTACCAGCACGAGGTCGAACGCGGCGAAGTCCTGCACGCGCAGGTGGCGCGCGCGCTGCGCCGACAGGTCGTAACCCCGCCGCGCGGCATGGGCCTGGGCGCGCGCGTCGGGCGGCTCGCCCACGTGGTAGCCGTGGGTGCCCGCAGAATCCACGGCGACGACGCGGGCCGCGCCGGCGGCCATGCGTGCCAGCACGCCATGCGCCGTGGGGCTGCGGCAGATGTTGCCCATGCAGACCATGAGCACGCGCACGGGCTCGTGCGGCGCCTTGCCGGCCAGATGGGGCAGGGTGGAAAAAGTGCGTTTACTCATCTTTTAATAGCTAATTACGCTTTACTAGAAGGCGCTGGAAGCCGATTTGATTATGAATTTGCGGGACGCTGTGCGAAGTCCTGCCAGAAGGCGACGCGTCTTCCTTCACTGGCGCGGCGCGGCTGCGTGCCGATCATGCCTGCAAGCCGCACATGGCATATATATCTCGCGGCGGAGGCTGTCGTCGGCGGTGCGCGACGCCTTGCCTCTACATAGATGATTTGCCTATAAATTCAAAACGATATATTCGTTTGGGTTTGAAGGTCTGGCTCGCACAATCCGCCCATCATGCAAGCAAGCGATGGCGTGGCGGCAGCCCAGGACAGCACGGACACCGGCGGCGACGGCGCGCGCTGCTCCGTCGTCATCGTGCCCGGCTGGCGCGACTCCGGGCCGGCCCACTGGCAGAGCCTCTGGGCCCAGCGCCTGCCCGGCGTGGTGCGCGTCGTGCAGGACGACTGGGAATCGCCCTCGCGCGTGGCCTGGGTGGGCACGCTGGAAGCCACCGTGCTCGCCGCGCCGCACCCGGTGGTGATCGCCGCGCACAGCCTGGGCTGCATCGCCACCGCGCACCTGGGTGCCCAGGCGGCGGCGTGCATCCGGGGGGCGCTGCTGGTGGCGCCCGCCGACCCGGAGCGCCGCGCCGTGCTCAGCGACTTCGCGCCCGTGCCCCATGCGCGGCTGCCCTACCGCAGCGTGCTCGTGGCCAGCGGCAACGACCCCTTCTGCCCAATCCGCCTGGCGGGCGCCTATGCCCGGGCCTGGGGCAGCGAGTTCGTGCGCCTGCAGCAGGCGGGCCACATCAACGTGGACTCGGGCCACGGCGAGTGGCCGCTGGGCTGGGCGCTGCTGCACTCGCTGCTGGGCGACGCGGAGCCCGCGCCCGTCGCGGGCGGGCGCTCCAAGGCGCCCCGGCTCGCGCTGGCCTGATCCGCTTTTGCTCTTTTGTTCATAGCTGCTTGCGGTTTATGGATAAGCGGCAGATGCCGTTTGGGCTTGAAATCCCCTTCGGCCCCTTTTCGCCGCCCCGGTCCTGACCGCAGGCGCCCAGGCATCGGGTCAACACCCCGCCGGGATCGTCGCGCCCTCGTTGCCCATACTGGCAGAGCCTATGGTGACCGTGATGGACAAGTTGACCTGCACATCCGCGATCTGCCCCCCAGGCCCTGCTGCTGGCCGACACCGGCCACCGTAGCGTGGCCCGGGCCGTGCAGCGGATGCTGGATGCGCGCGTGGACGAGACAGTGCGGGCCGAGCAGCAGCGCGTTTTCGCCCCCGCCGCTTGAAATGAAGATTCCAGGGACGGCCAATCAGTTGCCGGCGCGCAGCGTCAGCCGGATGCGTTCGAGCACCGGCGAGGGCTGCGTCACGGTGCGGTCGAACGGATGCACGCCAGCGCCGACGGCCTTCAGGATGCGCTGCACGTAGGCGCGCGTTTCCAGGTAGGGCGGCACGCCGCGGTAGCGTTCGACCTTGCCCTCCCCGGCGTTGTAGGCGGCGGCCACCAGCGCCACGTCGCCCTCGAAGTAGGCCAGCAGCCAGCGCAGATAGGACAGGCCGCCGCGGATGTTCTGCGCCGGGTCGTAGGGGTTCCTGACCCGGAAGCGCTCGCTGGTTTCGGGAATCAGCTGCATCAGGCCCTGCGCGTTCTTGGGCGACAGCGCCTGGGGGTTGAAGTTGGACTCGGCGGCAATGATGGCCAGCGCCAGTTGCGGCTCGACCTGGTACTGCGGCGCCATCTTCTGCACCAGTTGCACGATCTTGGGTGGCGCTATCGCCTCGTAGTCCACGCCCGGCTGGGCCGCTGCCGCTGCTGCCGGCGCGGGTGGCGGGCGCATGCATTCGGGCACCTTGCCGATGTTGCCGCCGACGACCTGCAGCATGCGCACGGCCACGGCCAGTCCCTGCTCCGCCGCGGCCTGGAAGAAGAAGGCCGCCGTCTCATCGTCGCGCGCCACGCCGCGCCCATTGGCGTACATCCATCCCAGGTTGTACTGCGCCACCATGTCCCCAAGCCGCGCGCTGGCGCAGTACAGCGCCGCGGCCCGCTGCGTATCGCGCGCCACGCCCTCGGCATGCTCGTAGGCGATGGCCTGCTCGCGCAGGCTCGCCGCCAGCGCGCTGTCGTTTCCCTCCGGCTGCGCCCACACCGTGCCCCCGGCGAAGGCGCTGGACAACGCCACCGACAGCGGCGCAAGAAGCGACAGGTTCGGACGCATGGGTTTGAGTATGCGCGACTTCGCGGCGCCCGTCATGTCTCCGCGCAGGTCACGCGGATGAACGCGTGCCTTGCCAAATGCAATTGTCAGCAGCGCGGGTCGTTCAAGCGCCGGCACCAATAAACGCACCGCTTCATCCCCGCATCGGCTTGCAATCAAGCGCAGGTCTTCCGAAGCTCTGCCGCGCGAACTCCAGGCGGACGATCGTGTGCCCATGAAAAAAGCCCTTGACGAATCAAGGGCTTAGCTCATTTTGGCGGAGAGGGCGGGACAGCCCGAAATCCACCAATCTCCAGAGGAGAAACCCCGAACTTACAGTGCAGTGTTACACGGTCGAGTTCACGGAGTTGAGATGGGTGGATGGTAGCAGAGGATGGCCTGATCGCCACCATACACAGCCGCCGCACTGCTAGCAGGCTCTCGCAGCCTATGCAATCCCCTGTGTAGTTTTCACTCGACGTTCCCCGTTGACCACTGCAAGCGAAATTGCGAACCTGAGCGCTCGTTGATCGCACCCTCCGTCCCGGTTTTGGCTGGGTACGCGGTGCGATCTTTCTTTTGGTGAATCGAAAGGCAGCGCAAGATGATTGAACATCTAGAAGACGAGGTACGCGACGAACTGGCATCCAGCAAGCACGGCCAAACGCGGGCTGTCGCCGTCATGCACGTTAACGGGGACCGGCTGGAAGTGCTGGGGCGCATCGGCCCAGGTGGAACCATCCGGCTGGGCTACAGCTATTGCGGCGTCAGGATGGAACGCAAGACGCTGCTGACGCTGGTCTGTCCAGAGCAATCCTGCCCTTGCCGGGTGGCATCGCGGGCGAACTGGCATCGGCATCAGGGAATAGTCATCCCTGCCACGCCCCCGCGCTTTCAGCCCGTGGCCCGCCCGCTGATTGAAGAAGTGGAAATCCGCGCCAATGGCCGCTGCTGCCAAGCCCGCCCGGCATTGTTCCGGTGCCTTACGCCGTGCCCGCATGCTGTCCATTCTGCGATCCCCATGCAAAAGACGGGCTGGGACTTGTTCGAGGCCGGGCGCTGCATCGCCGGGGGCGTGCTCAAAAATCCCGAAACCGGCCTATGGGTGCCGCTACTGCCCACGCTGGAAGCGGCCCAAACATGGCTTGCTGCGCAGTAGCCGCCTACGGTTGCTGACGCTTATCCAGCGGGCGAAGTAGCGCGGATACCTCCATGTCCAGCGCATACGCCAGCCGAACGATGTTGTGCAGCGACAGATTGCGCTCCCCGCGCTCCACCGAACTGACGTAGTTCGTATGCAGGTCGGCCCTCTCTGCCAGGGCCTCCTGCGTCAATGCCTGAGCCTCACGAAAGCCGCGCAGCGTGGCCCCAAAGACCACCTGCGCTTTTTCCTTGGAGGGGGCCTTGGGGTGGCGGCTGGGCATGCCGGGAGTCTTCCGGCTCTCACACTATGAGTACACACACTATAAGTTTGATACGTGGCAAAATTGAGTGACTGAAGCTGCACCGAAAAAGGCAACGAACCCACCTATGGGGCATCGCTTCCTACTTTTCAACTATCTTGATGGATACCGTTGCCAATGAAATACCAAGAGCTAATGACTGAAGTCGAAATCACTACCGAAGAGGGCATCTTGGTTGTTTGTAGATTTAGGAATCTATGTGATAAAAAATGGGGAGATTTAAGAGAAATCGCAGGGGAGAGGCAAGTGCGCTACTGCAATGAATGTATGCAGCCAGTCTTCTTATGCCGCACGCGTGATGAACTAACCAAGCATGCAAGGGCATCGCATTGCATTAGCATCCATTGCGACTCATCTGATGGAGTCACTACTGGATTTATCGTAGTTTAGGTCTTGGCGCTATGGCCGTTTTTGGATTTTTTGCGGTTATCGCATTTGGCATTGCTCAATTTATCGCCGCCTACGCAGGGATTGCGGAGCACCTTAGCATCTTTTGGGTGGTAGGTATTCTGGTGGCATCGCTGCTCTTTAGGTTTACATTTCCATAATTATAGGAGCCTTCTTTGGAAAAATGGATGTTTGGGGGTTTCATTGGACTGTCGTCTCGTTATTGAAGTCGGCAAAGTAATAAGGAGCAACATGTCTACTCTTGCAATCCTGGCAGCTATGAGTATAAATATATTAGCTGTACATGGTCAAGGAATAATAATTGCAACACCTATGCCGGTGTCAATGAGGAGTTAAGTATGGGTCTAATGAATTGGTTCCTTCCCTCCCGTCGATTCCTCGCACGCGCACATATTGAAGGAGGGCTGCAAGCTTGGAAGAGGCGCGGCCTCTTTGATGGAGATCCAGCTGCAAGCGCGAAAGCAGTCGAGAATTTTTCTGCCCCCCGACTGCCAAAAGCCATGATGGACAGCATAAATCCCTCGTTGCTGGCAGGCATCTGGTTGGTGTCGTTTATCAGTGGCTCCCGTGCGGAACGAGATCAACTTCTGCCATTTGCTAATGTGGGATTGGTTCTCCTGCGTATGGCGACTACGCCAGACTCGAAGCTCACCCCCTGGGAAGAGAGTACCATTCAGCGAGCTACAGAAGAGCTAATAGATTTCATCGATTCTAGCCCAATCAATCTTAATCCTCCTGCGAGCAGTTCGCAGCGCGAGGTTGTTCCTATTGATGGGCCTAGTTCGATGTTCTGCATCATCGCAGAGCGTAATTACCTAGACGCTAGATATGGAGTGGGAGGCTGGCAGTTGGTCAGTCAAGCGTCTATCGAGGAAGACGGGCGCTTTTATGACAAACTCACCATTACCCTCATGCAAGGAAAGGAGGCAGTTGTCTGGTTTGATCTGACAGAGTCGAGGAAACAATGGACGACTGAGGGCAACTTGCAAGCCTTGCAGGGTTTTCAGCAAATGGCATCCGAGACAATTGGTAAACACAAGCTTGATACTGCAAAACAGGTCATCACAGAATGCCTGAACAACTTAAAATACCGAGAAGTGCATCGTGAGCTTACTTCCTATCTCCCTATTGAGGAAACCGTGGCACGGCTCAATGACCATGCAGTTAAAGAAAAACTGAATGCAGAGGAGTTGGCCTTGTTGCTGGTGGATGCCGGAATGGCAGATCGCAGTGCTGCCACAGCCAGCGCCACAGGTATGTTTAGCACGACATTCCATCCAGCGCTGGGGGAGGGCTCCAAGGATATGGCCCAATCTCTGGCGGCTGCTGGATTGGCCCGCCATGATCGACTACTGACAGAAGTTTTCAAACGTGCTGCCGAGAAGGGAACGCTCCTTGTTCCTCAATATGGATCAGCCGGAACTGCCATGAAGAATACACTTGGAGCGCTGATAGAGCCGTCTATCTCGCCTGAGAAGAAAGTCTAATGGCGAGACACCAAGAGATCGTGATAGTGCAATGATCGAGTTTATCAATAGAATGAAGTTTTAAAACCTATAGAGAGCTATTAAGCTCTACAAAAGCACAATGGCATTGTATGGCTCAAGTGCTGCCGATATATTGCCAGTAGGAAACATGAATTCTTATAGTTCTTATGGCTAATTTGTACTTATTGACCATAGAATTATAGGATATTTCTTATGGCTCTCCTCGCCCTCGCTTCGCTCGGGCTCGGATAGGACGTTTCTATCCTATGGCGAGCAAGCCAGCGGCGTGCAAGGAATAAGCCGATGAAAGTTTGTGAGCAAACTAGCGATCATTCGGTTTAGTGGCCGGGTTCCTACGCCCTTAGCCTACAATCAAAGCCTAAGCAGCTACGCTTAAGCTCTGGCCCATGCTATCCGGTAAATCCTTGCACCATAGCCGCAAACTTCGCAGGGCATATGACCCTATAGGTGAGTGTGATTTATCTACGTGAAACGCGGACTAACCATCGTGCTATCCTAGCCCGAAAGGCTTAAGAATAGGGGATGTGGCGGCCGCTTGCTTTGCATGAACATAACCGATGATGCCCTATAGGTTGGCCGGTGAAGGCTTGCCGATAGTTCATTATTCTCTGTGGTGACAAGAAGGGGCATTCGGCAATGCGAGTGCTCACCGAAATCAGGCGCAGATTGTCGGCGTTTCGCAATCCCCAGCAAGCCCCTCAAATGCCCCAGAAAGGCCGCCAAAAGATTGAGCCAAGGGATGGGTGTTGGCGAGCTTTTTAATGCCCGCAAGAGCCCTTTATTCCAATCTGCGTAAAAACCACCCGCCTTGCAAGCCCATGTTGGAGGCTGTGCAAGCTGGTTTGCTATGGCCCATGCCTTGGTTGAATTGATTAGGTATTAAGCCTAGGAAGTACAGCCCCTATCCTCACCCGGCTCAAGCTCATCGCGCCTTCCTATATCAAGTAGGATTGTTAATCCTTGATATGAGGTTGTCGAAGTATGCTTTTCACGGTATGACTGCTTGCGCAGAAGCTATTTAGATGCTCACCTATTCGGGTGGGGCTAGTTCCTAGTCGTACCTTCCAAGCCTCGTGAGAGGGAAGTGTCGTTCACAGGGTAAGCATCGACAGGGTGGCCCGGTCAGTCAGTAGAACATGAGTAAGCTGGCAACTCATTATTCTACGTGGTGACAGGAAGGTAGTCCGTCCAAGTCTAGGTTGTAACTTTGTCCCGCACACGCATCACGGTTTGTCGACTCGTTTTGAAATCCCTCGCCAAAGCAGCCACGGAATAGCCTTCTGAGAGCTTTTCGCGGAGGATGGCTACCTGCCCCTTGTCGAGACTTTGGGGCCGCCCTATGGCCTTTCCTGATGCCTTGGCGAGGGCCAATCCAGCCTGCGTCCGCTCGATCAGCAAATCCCGCTCGAATTCGGCTACTGCCGCAATGACGCTCATCGTCATTTTTCCTGCTGGGCTTGTCAGGTCAACTCCGCCCAGTGCGAGGCAATGGACACGGATTCCAGACTGCGCCAACTTCTCAACCGTGGCGCGAACGTCCATGGCATTGCGCCCTAGACGATCTAGCTTAGTAACGACTAGAACATCATCGGGTTCCAGCTTGTCCAATAGGCGCTGAAAGCCGGGGCGTTGCTCTGCAGGTATGGAACCAGAGATAGTCTCCTCAACAATCCTGCGCTCGTTGAGTGCGAAGCCTGCGGCAGTGATTTCAAGGACTTGATTCTCAGTGGTCTGATCGGTAGTGCTAACGCGGCAGTAGGCAAAGACTCGGCTCATGTTGTCATCCTATGTACGAAATGGATGTACGAATTATGCCGTGTGTCCAAAAATCCGTCAAGCTAGGTTTTGGACATGCCGCCAGTAGGTGTCCGTAACCGGTCGGTTTTGAACACAATGAGGGTCAGCAGGCACACCTGAAACGCAGCGCAAGCCCCGCCCATGGACTGTGGCAACGATGCGGAATAACCATGCAGTTGCGACGCTGGCCGCAGCGAAGACGATGTCGCAAACAGGGCAGAGGGCAAGCCCGATAGACAGGCAGAACGCGGGGAGCCTCCTGGAAAGCATCACCGTTGAAGAAGAGCAACGCGCCCATACGGGGGGCATGCTGCTTCCCGTGTTGGAACTGCCACCTTCGCAAGGGCAATTCAAATTTGACTTCCCCTAAGACTATGAAGAGCCTTTGCTTAAGGGAAATGTCTAGTGAAGCCCTATTGTGCGCGCCATCGATGCGGAATTCAGGCCTCAAGCGACGGGCGTGATACCTTCTACGCTGCAGCAGCGCAACAAATACCGTGCAGCCAACCAACACGGCCGGCCCCGCCTAGGATTAGACTTCGTGGGCATACGAAATTGCGCCTATACACAAGATCGGGAGGGTTAATTGCCGCTTAGCTGGAACGAAATTCGCACGCGTGCCACGGCCTTCGCCAAGGAATGGTCCAATGCGACGGACGAAGACGCCGATGCCAAGAGCTTTTGGGACAGTCTTTTTCAGGTCTACGGAGTTCCTCGACGTAGGTTTGCAACGTTCGAGAAGCGGGTTACTCGTGGCGATGGCAGCAAGGGCTTCATCGACCTGCTGTGGAGGAAGGTGGTCTTAGTCGAGCACAAATCGCGCGGCAGAGATCTGGACCGGGCGCACGCGCAGGCAAAGGATTACTTTCCCGGCATCCGTGATCACGAGCTTCCTCGGTACATCGTTGTCTGCGACTTCGACAAGTTCCGAGTGACGGACCTGGAGAAGGATAAGGTCACCGAGTTCCGTCTGAAGGACCTACCGAACCGAGTGCAGTCGCTCGGCTTCATTGCTGGCTACGAGGCTCGGACCTTCAAGGATCAGGATCCTGTCAACATCAAGGCCGTGCTTAAGCTTGGCGCCTTACACGACGAGCTGAAAGCGGTGGGCTACGATGGGCACGAGCTTGAGGTTTACCTTGTCCGACTGTTGTTCTGCCTGTTCGCTGACGACACCGGCATCTTCGTGCCTCGGGACATTTTCCAAGACTACATTCAGACCCGTACGAACGAGGACGGAAGTGACCTTGGGCCAAGGCTGCAGGAGCTCTTCGAGACACTGAACCGGCCTGTCGAACGTAGATACAAAACGCTGGATGAGTCGCTGCAGCAATTCCCATACGTCAACGGACAGCTATTTAGCGAGTCGATCCCGGTGGCGCCGTTCACAAGCAACACGCGCAAAGCGCTGCTGGAGTGCTGTGATGTGGACTGGGGACAAATTAGTCCAGCCATCTTTGGTAGTCTGTTCCAGTCCATTAAAACAGTCGAGCAGCGGCGCGACTTAGGCGAGCATTACACCAGCGAGAAGAACATCCTCAAGGCTGTCCAGGCCCTGTTTCTGGAGTCTCTGCGGGCGGAGTTCGAAGCGATAAAAACGCAGGCGGCGAAGCTACGTGCATTCCACGACAAGCTAGCATCACTCAAGTTTCTGGACCCGGCCTGCGGCTGCGGCAACTTCCTGGTGATCGCCTATCGGGAATTGCGCCTACTGGAGCTAGACGTGATCCGGGCGCTGTACGGGCGAGAGATGCAGCAACTGTCACTTGACGCCATTAAGGATTACGTCAAGGTGGATGTGGACCAGTTCCACGGCATTGAGATTGAAGAGTGGCCAGCACAAATCGCGCGCGTCGCGATGTGGCTCATGGACCACCAACTTAATGTAGTGGTCAGCCAGGAGTTCGGGAATGCGCTGGTTCGGGTTCCGCTCGTTAAGATGGCTAATATCGTCCACGCCGACGCGCTCACCTACGACTGGGAGGCAGTACTACCGTCAGCCAAATGCAGCTACGTGCTCGGCAACCCGCCGTTTCGTGGTGCAAGAGTCCAGTCTGCTACACAGAAGGCCTCGCTCGCTGTGGCGATGGTTGGCGTACCAGACTCAAAGAATCTCGATTTAGTTTCGGGCTGGTACGTCAAGACAGCGCGATACTTGTCGGCCACAGCTAAGGCGGCGCTTGTCTCGACCAATAGCATTACACAAGGCGAGCAGGTTGGTCCTCTTTGGAGCTGGATGCTTTCGCAAGGCATCCAAATCCACTTCGCTCACCGCACCTTTAAGTGGCAGAACGAGGCCAGCGGGCAGGCTGCAGTGCACTGCATAATCATCGGCTTCGCTTTGCACGCACCCGAGCGTCGGCGCCTATTCGACTACGACACTGTTACCTCGGACCCGCACGAGGTTGCTGCGACCAACATCAACCCCTACCTAGTTGATGCGGAAAATATCCTGCTAACCAAACGCACCAAGCCAATTAGTCCAGGCGTGTCGAAGATGGACTTCGGATCGATGGCTAACGACGACGGAGCACTTCTGATCGACACGAGGGAGCAGCTTCGAGAAGTCCTGGCTGGCGGCAAAGGAGCGAGGGCATTCATCCGCCCATTCTTACAAGTAGAAGAATTTCTATACAACAACAAGCGCTGGTGTATCTGGCTGGATGGTGTGGAGCCGTCCGCCTATCGGCATATTGCTACGATCATGAAGCGCATCATGCATTGCCGTGAACATCGGCGCAAAAGCACCCGAGCTGCGACCAACAAGTTGGCTGAGACGCCTGGTTTGTTCGGCGAGATTCGGCAACCCCAGACTCGGTATCTTTTAGTTCCTCGACACACGGGAGAGAGCAGACGCTACATCCCGATGGGATTTATGAAACCAAGGATGGTCTGTGGCGACGCCAACCTAGCTGTGCCCAACTGCACGCTGTTTGAATTCGGTGTAATGTCGTCGCTGATGCACAATGCTTGGGTAGCCGGTGTTTGCGGCCGAATCAAGAGCGACTTCCGCTACTCGGTCAAGATCGTCTACAACAACTTTCCCTGGCCGAAGGATGTGAGCGAGAAGCATCGCGCTGCCGTTGAGGCGGCTGCGAAGGCCGTTCTCGACACACGCAATGCGTACGCATCACAGAGCCTTGCCGACCTATATGACCCGCTGGCTATGCCTGGGCCTCTGCTACAGGCGCACCGTGCGTTGGACCGAGCCGTGGATGCCGCGTACACCAAACGAAGGTTCGCGTCCGACGCAGAGCGAGTCGCTTACCTTTTGGTGCTTTACAAAGAGCTGAACGACTCACTGCAACTGGTAGCAGCGGCAAAAAAGGTACCAAGAAAAAGGGCGTAGGCAGAACGCAGGAATGCGTTCCGAAAGCATCCCCGTGACGAGCAACGGGCCCATACGGGGGGCATGCTGCTTCCCGTGTTGGAACTGTCACCTTCGGAAGGGCAATTCAAATTTGACTTCCCATATGGGGTACGACGCCCCTGCCTTGCCAGCAACCTCTTTCAAGTCGGTCTATTCCAGAAATGGTGAGACTCGGCAAGCACGGCGCGGGTTTCCGGCTAGGTGCTAGCAACTAGCGAACTCCGGGCTACCGGCGTCCTACTCTGAAGCCGAGGGTTGGTTCCTGGCTGCGAGCCCAAGCCGCCGGGCGCCCAGTTGAATTGGGATAGTCGGAGTGGAAAGAACCTCATCGATATGGACTTGAGCCGCCCATGCGGGCAGTGGCAAATCTTCAACCGCAATGCACTGCATCCCTACCAATTTAGCGATCTTTGGAATGTCCCCATCGGTCGAGATGATCCGATCGACCTTCGCCACTCTGGCAATCGCGACGATCTGGCGATCGACCTTGACCTTTTGCCAACTGACGTCTCGGGTGAGTGGTGCCCGCTTATGCCCGCCGGATGCGATGGCGGTCTTGTCCATCATCGCGCATTCAACGGCTGCCACATGGTCGAAACTCGCGACCTTGATCCGGCGATTACTCAAGAGCTTTGCCAGCAATTCCTGTCCTGCTTGATCTGCGCCACTGGTGTACTCACCGACTACCTGAACCGGGATGATCAATTGCCCATTGGTGCTATCAATGTCTTCCAGTAGCCCTTTGAGCCGGGCAGAGACTTCGGGTGCGATTCGAGGGTCCAGCAGCTTGATCAGCGCATTCGTGTCGATCAGCACCTTCATCAGTGATCCCCTCGGTACTTCTTTTCCCACTCGCTGATCGGATCTTCCAACCGATGCCAGAGGTTGTTCGGCACGCGCCTAAGAGTCTCGAAGAGGTCCACCAACGACGAACTGTCAGTCTCTTCGAATGAGAGCACCTCCATAGCGCTGCAAGTCCATTGCCCCTCTTCGTCTCGGGTCCATGTTGCATTCCCATTGACCTTGATATCTGCACCGAACAGATGCTGGGCCAGCTTTCTCGCTTCGTCCCGCCCCTTAACGTTCACATCAACGAAAGCGCCATCCGGCGTCTTGAGCGTCATGGGTACGGTGTCGTCCCTGCCTCCAATCTTGATCACTTGACCGATTAGGGAATCAGGCTGGTAGACAGTTTGAACTTGTTCCGGCTTCTTTTGGGGTGTGCCCGGGAAGGCGATGACTATGCCGCCCTCTGTATTCTTGAGCTCGCCCCGCCACCCTTTCGACCCAAGGTAGTCGTTCAGCTTGGCGATCTTAGCGGAGGGAGCCCCAAGCCGCATCTTTGCAAGTTGCACGAAAACATCCTGGCGGGCGGATTGATCCACCTTTGCCAAGATCCGGGCACTGCCATCTTTCAGGGCGCCGAAATGGACACGCTCATGCTCGCCAAGTAAATCAGCGAACCTCTTCGCCAAATCGGCGAACTCGTCCAACGACAGCGTCTTCTTCGACGTGCCGAGGACGTGCAGTTCGTATTGCCAGTCGAGCGGTTTCATGATGTTTCAGCAATAGATTCTGCCATCAGATTCTGCCATCTTAAGTTTGATGCCCAAACCTGTCATGCGTCACCGCAGTACGCAGGAATCCGCTTGGTCGGAAACTCCAGCAGTTCAATAACACGCCGAAGCCGCTCGGCCTCACGCCTGATCGTTGCTGCATAGACCTGTCGTCCCACCCCGTTGCCAGCATGCCCTGTGATGGCGTCAGCCTGCGCATCGGTGGCGCCTGCCAGTCGTAGCTCTGAGGCGACAAGGTGCCGGAAGGAGTGAAACGACTTGGCCGGGGACGTGAAGCCCTTGGCGCTTTTGAAGGTTCCGAACCACTTGCCAAATTGGCCGCCTGCACCGTTCTTGCCCTCTTTGGGCAGATGCGGGAAAAGTTCGCCTTTCGGGAGGGAATTCACATAGTCGCAGAGGCCTAGCCGGATCAACTCCGAGTGCATGGGGACTGCCCGCCAAGAGCCCGTGTTTTTAAGCTGCTGGCCGCGTTGCGCATTGGCCCTGAACTCAAAGGCCTCCTTTCCCGACTCGGTGGCTACATCATCCGTCCATAGCTGTGCGATTTCTGTCAGACGTGCCCCGGTGTAGCAGGCGATTAACGGTATCCAGTAGGCCGCCTCTTTGCCCGCTTTCTTGTCGGTGGGGATTGCATGTTGCGTCCATAGCGGATCGCTGAAGATCAGGCCCAGCTCGTCCTTTGTCCATGGCTCGCGCCCTTCGGATTCCTTGCCGCCGATTTCAACACTCAGGCGCTCCAAGGGATTGCTTGTCAGCCAGCCTTTGTCCCGCGCAACATTGAACAGGGCGCGTAGGCTTACGAGGATGTTGTCCGCCGTGGTTGCCGTCTTGCCGTTCTCGATGGCCCAAGCTTGCAGCTTGTCGCGGAATTCAATGCCCATGGTACGGGTGACGGTATGTAGGGGTGGGTCGCCCATCAGGCTGACGAACTGATCGGCATGGCGCTTGTAGGACTGCTGTGTTCTTGCTGGCTTCTGCCGGATAGCGACCCATGCGTCGTAGGCATCGCTGATCTTTTTGCCGTTGGCGAGCGTGGCGGGCTGCTGCTGTGGTGCCTGCGGCTGGGGGAGCGCGTGCGGCGCTGCGTTCAGCTCCATCAAATCGCGGCGCTGCTGGGTGTACCGCACGCGCAGCGGGAAGGTTCGCCGCTCGTTAGTCAAGGCCTCGTGCATGACCTCCAAGAGCATTAGTTGATGGCCCCCATACTCGGTCACGATTTCCGGTGCTGTGGCGTCCCCGTACTTCTTCGCGCCGTCTTCCAACCACTCGGGCAAAACGCCCTTGGCTAGGCATTGCCGCAGTTCGTCAATTTGGCATTGCAAGCCATGCGCCCGTGTTTCCCGGTCTTTGCCGGGGACACGGCTGTACGTGTCATCGAGGCGGGCGACGGCGCGCTCCCATTGCGCAAACAGACGGCGCCGCAAATCAGGCATGTCTATCGGGCGCGGCTTGCCTGCGCGAAGGGCCTCAAAACGGGCATCCCACTCGGCATGCAGCACTTTTGCTTTGGCATTGGCCTCCTTGAGGTCAGAGGTCTTGAGCGAGGCACGGATCGCCCACCCACTGGGGAAGTGGACGAGGAGGTCTTGCGGGGCACGGAGGCCGAATTGGTAGATGACGGAATCGGGGCGGCGATGTACGCCGGGGAATCGGGTCACGGTAGCTTGGTTCACACGTAAACCTTACACGGTTTGCCGGGGAGCTACCTCTGGCACGGGCCTCGTTTTCAGAGGAGCCGCAAGAAGAAAGGGTTAGCAAGCGAGTGCCTGCTAACCCTTCTTTTGACTGGCGGAGAGGGCGGGATTCGAACCCGCGGTGGGCTATTAACCCACACACGCTTTCCAGGCGTGCGACTTAAACCGCTCATCCACCTCTCCGAAGCCCGCCATTATAGCTATGGTTGCAGGGCTTTTTTGCCTACCAGTCAGGGGCGGGCAAAAAAGCCCTGCGGTTTTTTGTGCCTGCCCTCGCATCAGCCCCTGGCCAGCGCCGCCGTGCGGATGCCGTCGAGCGTCCCCGTGGGCGTGATGGCCTGCGGGTCGATGAGGCAGTGCAGCAGCGCGGGCAGGCCGCTGGCGCGTGCACGGGCCAGGGCGGGGGCGAAGTCTTCGGTGCGCTCCACGCGCTCGCCGTGGCCGCCGAAGGCCTGGGCGTAGGCCTTGAAGTCGGGGTTTTTGAGTTCGGTGGCGCTGATGCGGCCGGGGTATTCGCGCTCCTGGTGCATGCGGATGGTGCCGTACATGGCGTTGTCCAGCAGCACCACGATGAGGGGCAGGCCGTACTGCACGGCGGTGGCGAATTCCTGGCCGTGCATGAGGAAGTCGCCGTCGCCCGCGAACACCACCACCTCGCGTTCGGGCCACAGGCGCTTGGCGCCCACGCCGGCCGGCAGGCCGTAGCCCATGGAGCCGCTGGTGGGGGCGAGCTGGCTCGCGTAGTGGGTGAAGGGCCAGAAGCGGTGCACCCAGGTGGCGAAGTTGCCCGCGCCGTTGCAGAAGATGGTGTCGGCGGGCAGCGCCTCCTTGAGGTGCTGCATCACCCCGCCCATCTGCAGGCTGCCGGGGATGCGGATGGGCGCGGGGTCGCTCCAGGCCAGGTATTCGGCGCGCGCGGCCTGGGTGTGGGCGCTCCAGCGCGGGGCGGCCGCGGGCAGCAGGCGCGCCAGCGCCGCGGCCATGGCCTGGGGCGTGGCGTGTATGGCCTGCGCGGGGCGGTACAGGCTGCCGAGTTCGTCGGCGTCGGCATGCACGTGCACCATGGGCTGCGCGGGGTTGGGAATGGCGAACAGCTCGTAGCCCTGAGAGGGGATTTCCGACAGGCGCCCGCCCAGCACCAGCACCAGGTCGCTGGCGCGGATGCGCGCGAGCAGCCTGGGGTTCACGCCCAGGCCCAGGTCGCCTGCATAGCTGGCGTGGCTGGCCGGGAACAGCATCTGGCGGCGGAACGAACAGCACACGGGCAGCTGCCAGGCCTCGGCGAACGTGCTCACATCGCGCACGGCCTGTTCGGACCAGCGGCTGCCGCCCAGGATGACCACGGGCCGCTTGGCCGCCTGCAGGCGCTCGCCCAGCTCCTGCAGCGCGGGGGCGCCGGGGTGGGTCTCGGCCACCTGGTAGGGCAGGGCGTCGGCCACGCTGGCGGTGGCCGTCAGCATGTCCTCGGGCAGCGCCACGACCACGGGGCCGGGGCGGCCCGAGGTGGCGACGTGGAATGCGCGCGAGACCAGCTCGGGCAGGCGGGCCGGGTCGTCGATGTCCACCACCCATTTGGCCATGGTGCCGAACACGGCGCGGTAGTCGAGCTCCTGGAAAGCCTCGCGCCCCTTGGCGCCGCGCGCCACCTGGCCCACGAACAGGATCAGGGGCGTGGAGTCCTGGTGCGCGATGTGCACGCCGGCCGACGCGTTGGTGGCCCCGGGGCCGCGCGTCACGAAGCAGATGCCCGGCCGGCCCGTGAGCTTGCCCTGCGCCTCGGCCATCATGGCGGCGCCGCCTTCCTGGCGGCACACGGTGACGGCGATGTCGGCATCGTGCAGCGCGTCGAGCACGGCCAGGTAGCTTTCGCCGGGCACGCAGAACAGCTGCTTCACGCCGTGGGTAATGAGCTGACGCACCAGGATCTGGCCGCCAGTGCGCGGAGTGGGGGAATGATGCATTTTGGGGTTTCGATTTTTATGACTGTTGGTAACTTTCCAGCGGCTTGTCGTTGGGGTGAGAGAAGAGTTCGCGCAGGGTGTTTCCCAGGGGTAAATTCAGACTGATGCTTTTCGGGGGAATGGGGCTGACAAGCCACTTGTCTTTTCCATTCGCTCGATTGCATCAGACGCTTGATGACGCCATCGACAGCGGCCTTGAAAGCTGGAACACGGGTTAGCTCAAGCGATAACGTTCCACCAGGACCGGATCGGGGTCGCAGCCCAATCCCGGGCCAGGCGGAACCATGAGGCTCCCGTCGGCTTGCGGCACGCCGTATTCACCGAAGAGCGAAGCTTCCAGCCGAACGCCGAAGCATTCGACGCCACCGGTAAGCGCCGGATAGCGCGCCGCCAATTGCAGGGTGGCCAACAACCCGGGACCGAAATACGGCGAATGCGGCGCGAGCCGCTTGCCGGCGTGTTCTGCCAGCGTGGCAACCTGCGCGAATTCAGAGATGCCGCCCACCTTGGTCACGCTGGGCTGCATATAAGTCACGGCAGCGCACTCGGCTACTTGGCGAAACTGCCAAGCGTTGGCCACGTTCTCACCAACCGACAGCGGCACATCGGTCGCCGCGGCAATGCGCGACAGGCCCGCCAAGTCTTCAGGAGGCCAAACGGGCTCCTCGAGCCACTTGAGTCGAAAAGGCTGCATCCGACGCGCCATCTCCACAGCCTCTGTGGCGGGCCATGCGCAGTTCACGTCGACCATCAGATCCATTTCATACCCGGTGGCCTTGCGCGCGGCGGCCACGGCCTCCACCGTCACTTCGTGTAGCTTGATGCGCTGGAAGCCGCGCTCCATGCTGATACCGCAGGCGCGCGCGACGGTCTCCGGATCGTTCAGCCTCATCAGGCTGTTGTAGGCCATGATCCGGTCACGCGATGCGCCACCAAGCAATGCAGCGACCGACATGCCGGCGCGCTTGCCGGCAAGATCCCAGAGCGCGATATCGAGGCCGCTTAGCGCGTATTGCACGGGGCCGCTCCGACCGAAGAGGTGCAGGGGCTTCTTTAGCGCATCCATCAACCCCGCGATATCACTCGAGTCGCGGCCCAGCGCCAGCGGCCGAACGTTGTTGAGCAGTGCAGCGACAGTCGCAGGAATGATGTTGTAGCCGAATGCCTCGCCCCATCCCTCCAGCCCGTCGTCGGTGCTTACCTTGACGAGCAGATAGTTCATCTTGTGCCAGGTTGCCCCGCCAAAGCCAGTGGGCGGCCCATCATGCTCGAAGGGAATGGCGACAGGAATGGCCTCGATAGCGGTGATTTGCATGCGCGGACCGCCGTTCAACTGCCCAGGTAGATGCGCTTGATCAACTCACCGGCCTGGACCACGGCAGGAGTTCCGTGGCCGCCGACCCTGCCAGTTTCGATGAGGTAGCTGTAGTCGGCGTACTTGAGCGCCTCCTTCACGAGCTGTTCCACCAGTAGGATCGAGATGCCCGTATCACACAGGTCGCGCGCGACAGCCAAGATGCGCTCAATCACGATCGGTGCGAGACCGCCCGAGGGCTCGTCGAGGATCAGCAGCAGCGGCTCGGCAATGATGCCCTGGGCCACCGCAAGGATCTGCTGCTGGCCGCCGCTCAAGCGCGAGGCGAGCTGATGGCGGCGCTCCGCCATTTCGGGGAATAGCTCGTAAATACGCCCAAGCCGGGAACGATCTCCTCCGGACTTGTGAGCGTAGGTGCCGATTAGCAGGTTGTCCTCAACGCTCAACTGCGTGAAGACGCGGTGGCCTTCCAGCACGTTGACAATCCCGGCGCGCACGATTGCGCGCGGCTCTAGTTGCGTGATGTCGTGGCCATCGAAAGTGACGCGGCCTGCCTTCTTGGGAATCAAGCCGCAGAGCGCGTGCAGCATCGTACTCTTGCCGGCGCCGTTGCGCCCCAGCAGCACGACAAACTCGCCGCGGCGCACCTCGAAGTCAACACCGTGGACGACCTCGGCCTTACCGTAGGCGACCTGCAGACCACGAATCTGCAGCAGTGCGGGCCTTTCAATTCGGATGCTGTCGGCTCGTTGTGCGGAGATCTGTTCGGAGGTAGCAGACGTATCCATCTCTCAGGCCCCCAGATAGACCCGAATGACTTCCGGGTCGTTGCGAACTTCGTCGGGCGTACCGTGCTTGATCATTTTTCCAAGATTCAAGGTGGTCACCCTATTGCAGATGCGGAACACGAAATCAGTGTGGTGCTCAACGATGAGCACGCCGATGCCGGTGTCGCGCATGGTGAGCACGATGCGGGCGAGTTGCTCGATTTCGTGCTCGGTCAAGCCTCCGGCCGGCTCATCCAGCAGGATGAAGTTGGGCCGCATGGTGAGGCCGCGCGCGATCTCCAAAAACCGTTGCTCAGCGTGATCAAGCAGATTGGCGCGGCGGTTCATGAGATGGCCGAGACCGACGCCATGAAGGATCTCCGCCGCGCGCTCGCGCGTGATGCGGTCTTCGCGACGTGCCTTGGGCAGCGCGAGTGCGCTTGAAATGAAACCTGCGCTCCTGTGCTCCCAGCCACCGAGCATGGCGTTGTCCAGCACACTCAACGTGCCCAGCAAGCGTGGCTTCTGGAAGGTGCGCGCGATGCCGTAGAGCGGGCGGCATTGCGGCGCAGCGCCGGTCAGGTCTTCGCCGTCGATGGTGATAGTGCCCTGATCGACCTTGTAGAACCCGGTTAGCAGGTTCAGGCAACTCGTCTTGCCGCTTCCGTTGGGACCGATCAGGCCGTGCACTTCTGCGCTGCGAAGCGACAGCGACACCGAATCCACGGCGCGAACGCTGCCGAAGCTGCGGCTGATCTCATGCGCGTGCAGTTCGTGCGCGCTGCGGCTGCGTGCCGTTCCGTCCTTCCGGGATACAAGCCGCGCGTTAACAGCTGTGTTCATGCTTCGTTGTCTCTCTGGATGGCGGCGCTCAAGCGCTTAAGATCAGGCGTGATGACCTGCTTGGTCACGCGTGTCGGATGTAGTTTTTCCCTCAGCACGGCCACCACACTGCCAATACCTTCCGGCACCAGCAGCACCACCGCGAGCAACAATGCGCCGTAGAAGAACTGTCCGAGCTTGGCCAACGGGGCTACCACTTCGGGGAGCGCCGTGAGAATGATCGTGCCGACCAGCGGCCCGAGGATCGCGCCGCGACCACCGATCACAATGCAGATGAAGAAGAACATCCCCAGCTCGAAGTGAAAAGTGTCGGGCGTGATGTAACTTTGCAGCGAGCCGAACAGCGCCCCACCCAGCGCTGCCGTCGCGCCGCTGAAGGTGTAGACCGTGAGCTTGATAGTAAAGGCTGGTACACCGACCGAAGACGCCGCGATCTCGCTATCGCGTAGCGCTACCATGGCCTTTCCCCACATCAGACGAGTTACGTTCCAGGTCAGCAGTGTGATCACCAGGGCGATGCCTGCGACCAGCCAGTAGAAGCTGCGCAGCGAATCAAACGGCGCGGGCAGCGAAGGCACCGGCAGGCCTGCACCGCCGCCAGTGAGGCCGTCCTGCGCCAGCAGGAATTCGCCGACGATCATGGAGAAAGCCATGGTTGCCATCGCGAAGTAGAAGCCAGGCAACCGCAGCGAAGGCAAACCAAGCACGAAACCGCAGAGCGCGCCGATAGAGGTCGCAGCGCCCATTGCCAGAAAGGGCGGCACACTGTAGGTGTTTGACAGGATCGCGAAGCCATAGGCGCCGATGGCCAGCAGCGCCACGTGGCCCAGCGACAGCAGCCCGGTGTAGCCGACGACAAGGTTCAGGCCCGCGACCAGGATCCAGAAGGTCGCGATCAATGCTGCGACATGCAGATGATATTCATCGCTGGACCAGAACGGGAGCGTGGCGATGGCTAGGACAGCGATGGCGACGCCGGCCTTGCGCCGCAAGGCCGAATTTGCCGTGGCGAACACTGCGCCGGGCTCGCGTTGCAAGGCGCCGTTCGAAAGGGGTTTGGTGTTCGCGGTCATACGAGACGGGTTTTCCGATTGCCAAGGAGTCCCTCGGGCTTGAGCAGAAGGAATGTCATCAGCAGGCCAACCGCGATGGTTTGCTGGTAGGCGCCGCCAAAGTAGTACGTAGCGATGCTGGTCAGCAGGCCCAGCAGCATGCCGCCGACCAGGGCGCCGGCGTTGCTGCCCAGCCCGCCCACGGCAAGCGCGATGAACCCGTTGAGCGTGAGCGCCAGACCCAGCGCGAAATAGGCGTAGGTGAGCTGCCCCGCCGCAAAGCCCGCGATGCCGCCCAGCAGGCCGGAAATCGCATAAGAGGCCGCGCGGATGCGGTCGGTAGCGATGCCTCGTGCGCGCGCAGCGAATGGATCCTCGGATACAGCCACAAAGATCTTGCCGAAAAGCGTGCGGCGGTAGAACAGCTCCAGGGCAATCGCGATGGCGATCACGGCCCCAATCGGCAACCAGTATTTCTGGTCCCACGGTCCGGCGGTGAAGTCTTGCGGAATTAGCCTCGGGAAGGGACGCGGCTCGGTGCCCCACCACAGGCCAACCCCTTGCTGCACGATGGTTGCGAGCGCCAAGGTGCTCAGCAGCCACAGATGCTCGTCGGAACGGGCGAGCACGCGGCGGATGGCCACGAGCTCGGTGATCAGCCCGAAGACCACCGCCGCCGCGATTGAGCCCAGCAGCCCGACGATCCAATGCAGCTTGAGATCGCCGATCAGGAAAGCACCGGCGATGCCACTAACCATAAAAATATGGCCGGTGGTCACGCTCAGCACCTTCGAAGTTGAGTACATCACGTTGTAGGCCAGAGCGGCGGCGGCATACAGCGCTCCCATGGCCAGACCGGTGACGAGGACGGTTAGCATCGCATCACACTCCTTCCGCAGGATCGCTTTTACTGTGCTGCGCGCTCGAAGCTGCCGTCCTTGAACGTGCTAGCGCGGTTGATGACGATGCCGGCGTCGGGGAAGCCGTTGCGCTCCTTGGGGCCAAAGCTGTAGTACGGGCTATAGACACCCTTAAGGTTCTGGGTTTTCTCCAGTGCCTCCTGAAGCGCCTTCGGATCGGTCAAGCCTGCGGTGCGGATGGCGTGCTCGATTACCTTGACGGCGTCATAGCCCATGGCGACCCACCAGAAGGTGAAGTCGATCTTGCCACCGAGCTGCGGCTTGATCGCATCCATCAACTTCTGTGTGGGCTCTGGTAGCTTGCCATTCGCGTCATATGTAGTGCTCGCGTAACCCACGGAGTAAGTGTTTTCCCAATAACTGGGCGAGTTGAGAAGCGCCTTGATGGGCGTTCCCATGATGGCTGGATGGCCGACGACCGGTACGTTCCACTGCATATCGCCGCGAGCATTGAGCACGCGGGCGAGCAGGCCGGTGGCCGCCGTCCAGGGCATGATGACGTCGGCGCCCGCTTCGCGCGCCTTGGTGATCTCGTCTGTCAGACTGGTCTTGTTCACGTCCACCACCACGGAGTAGACCGGTTTGATACCCTGCGCCTCGAGTAGCGCCACTGCTTTCTTGGAGGTCGCCACGCCGTAGCCGGTGTTGTCACCGATGATCGCGACCTTGCCCTTCTTGAGCGTCTTGGTCGCATACTCATTTGCATTGCGGATCCATTGCTCGTTGGTGCTGATGACGCGGAAGGCGCGCGGATACTTCACGGGATCGGTCAGCTCGTCGACCGTGCTGATGACGATGTTGGGCACGCCGGCGCGCGCGACCACCGGCACGGTGGCCAGCGATTCGCCCGAGTTCACCGGACCGATGATGAAGGCTACCTTGTCGCTGTGCACAAGCTGATTGGCCAAGTTTACCGCCTTGGTCGGATCGCCGGCCGTGTCCCGCGTCAGCAATTCGAGTTGGCGGCCATTGATACCGCCGGTCTTGTTGATCTGGTCGATAGCGAACTGGACGCCCTGATTCTCGGCAATGGCCGCCGACGACAGCGCGCCGGTCAGCGAAGACAGCCAGCCGATCTTGATCGTTTCGGCCGCGTGGACTGACAGCGGTGCTGCATAAATGCACGCCGCCGCAGCGGCGCTGGAGAGTACACGGGCGAGAATGGTTTGGCGATGCATGATGTGCATGATGGGGGCTTTGTCTTTGATGAAAGAAGAAGAGCACTCTGGCCAAGCACGGCCGGTGACGGACCTCGCGATGCGAGCAATTACGCGAAGAGGGCTGCGTAGATACCTAGTACCTAGGAAGACGGTCCAGACTTGGCCACGCCCGCCGTCGCGAAGTGCAGCGGCGGTACCTCGTTGACCATGATGCGAATGCTTTCCATTGGCGCGCCAAGGGTGCTATGGACCGCTTCTGTCACAGCCTGGTACATGGCACGTTTCTGAGCGTCGGTCCGGCCGACGATCATGGTGATCTGGATGATGGGCATAGGCCTGTCCTTGGTTGGGTGATGCCGGGCCATACCGGCGGGATGAAATTCAAACTGCGATGCGCCAGCGGTCGACGGCATCCCAGTTGAAAGTGAAGCCGACCCCCGCGTCCCGAGGCAAGTCGACCAGCCCATCCGTGCCCAGCACCATGCGCTCGCTGAACATGGGTTCGAACCACGGCATGTGCTCAGCGTAGATAGCATTTGGCGACGCGGCGACGAGATGGAGGCTGTGCTCGGTGAAGATGTGCGGCGCCACCGGGATGTCGTGTGCGGCGAGGTAGCCCATGGCCTTGCGCGCCTCGGTGTAGCCGCCCATGCGTTGCAGGTCGGGCATCATGATGTCGGCTGCCCCAGCCTCCACCATTGCCCGGACTCCGTAGCGCGTGTATTCCGTTTCGCCGTTGGCGATTGGCGTGTCCAGCGCCCTGGCTAGCTCAGCTGTTTCCTTGTGACACCAAGTCGGCAGGGGCTCCTCGAACCAGGTCAGCCCGCTCGATTCGAGTGCCCGACCCAGTCGCAGCGCGGTCGCGGCGGACAGGCTTTGGTTGGCGTCGGCCATTAGCGCGAAGTCCGGACCAACGACCTCGCGCACCGCTTCCACGCGGACGATGTCGTCTTGCCAGCGCGGCGATCCTAGCCGCAGCTTCATTGCCTTGAAACCCTGCCGCATGAAGTCTCGCGCCTCCTGTTGTAACTCGTCCAGGCTCGAGGAGAGCCACAGCCCGGCGCTCGCATAGACGGGAACGCGGTCGCGGCATGCGCCGAAAAGCTGATACAGTGGCCGATCCGCCGCCTTGCCGATGAGGTCCCAGCAGGCGATGTCCAACGGACTCATCGCGAGCACCGCAATGCCTGCTTGCCCATAGAAATTGAGCGACCGCAGCAGATCGGCCCAGATCGCCTCGACGTGATGAGGGTCACGATCAATAAGCTTCGGCTTGAGGCTACCGACGAACTCGGCAATGGCACGCAGCTTGTTCGGATCGAAACAGAAGCAGTAGCCTTCCCCCACCAGGCCCGCATCGGTATCCACACTGACCATCAACGTCGCGACCGAGCGGATTTCATGGATGGCGGTGCGCAGCGGTTTTTGCAGCGGCAACTCGATGGCAGCAACGCGCACATCAGTGATACGAAGTTCAGGCCGCGTCATTTCGCAGGCTCCTCGTCGGCACGGAAAGCCCCCTGCTTGTTTGAGTCATTGCTAGAAAATCCAAAAATAATCACAAATGAATTTTCATTGGCGCCCAGCGCATAGGCCATGGGCGGCGAGGCTTCGCGCACGCCCAGCATCACCTTGCCGGACGTCTTGATCTTGTCCAGCGTGATCGATGGCGGCTGGGCCAGCGCGGCGGGTAGGGTGGCGCACCACAGGGCCAGGGTGGCAACGGCCGCAGCCGCCTTTTTGTACGAACTTGCCATGTCTTGTCTCTTTGAAAAAATTGTGCTGGCGAACGACACACAGCAAATATCCACGCTTGCGGGCCCGATGCATAGCGAAAGATTGGAACGACTTGATGTAGATTTGGAATGAAGTGCTTGGAGTTTCTCCGGTCTGTGCCCCGGGCTGATATCGCTAGTGAGCTGCTGGCACCATGGCAGGCATCCTGGTTTGGGCTTTCAAACATTTCATCGTTGCATGACCCTATTGCGCAAGACCTTTTTGCCGCCGATCGCCGATCTGCTGGCCTTTGAAGCCGCAGCGCGGCACGCCAGCATCTCGCGCGCGGCCCAGGAACTGCACCTCACGCAGAGCGCCGTGTCGCGCCAGATCCGGCAACTGGAGCAGCGGCTGGGCATGGCGCTGTTCCACCGCGTGCGCCAGCGCATCGTGCTCACCGACGCGGGCCGTGTCTATGCCGCCGACGTGCATGCCGCGCTGCAGCAGTTGTCGGCCGACACGCAAAAGGCCATGGCGCTTTCACACGCGGGCGGCCTGCTCAACCTGGCCGTGCTACCCACGCTGGGCACGCGCTGGCTGATTCCTCGCCTGGGGCACTTCACGGCCCGGCACTCGAGCGTGACTGTGAATTTCGCCGCCCGCACCGAGCCTTTCGACTTCGCTGGCACGCCGTTTGACGCAGCCATTCACTTCGGCGCCCCCACCTGGGCCGGGGCCGTGTGCGAGTTCCTGATGCGCGAGGAGGTCGTGCCCGTGGCCAGCCCGGGGTTTCGCCAGCGGCACGGCATTCGCACGCCGCAGGACCTGGCGCGCGGGGTGCTGCTGCAGCAAAGCACGCGCCCGACGCAATGGGCCGACTGGTTCGAGCAGGTCGGCGCGCCCACCACGGTGGCCCTGCGCGGCCCGCGCCTGGAGCATTTCGCCATGATCGCCCAGGCGGCGGTGTGCAGCCAGGGTACGGCCTTGTTGCCACGCTTCCTGATCGAGCAGGAACTGGCCGACGGCAGCCTGGTGCAGTTGTTCGATGACGCCGTGATCAGCGCCGACGCCTACTACCTCGTCTACCCCGAGGCTAGGGCGCAGACGCCGCTGGTGAAGGCGTTCCGGGACTGGCTCGTGGCGGAGTGCGCGGGCAGCGCCGGCTAGCCGCGCTGCTGGCCGGTCTGGATCATCTTCATGGCCGAGGACACCAGGGCGGAGACCTCGGTCATGTTGCTGGGCACGATGAGGGTGGTGGTGGCGTCCGCGGCCACCTTGCTGTAGGCGTCGACGGCCTTTTCGGCCACCTTGAGCTGCACGGCCTGGTCGCCGCTGGGCTGGCTGATGGCGGCGGCGATGCGCTCGATGGCGGTGGCCGTGGCCTCGGCCACGGCGGTGATGGCCGCGGCCTCGCCCTGGGCGTTGTTGATGGCGGCCTGCTTCTCGCCCTCGGAGCGGGCGATGAAGGCCTCGCGCTCGCCGGTGGCGATGTTGATCTGCTCCTGGCGCCGGCCCTCGGACGCGGCGATCAGCGCGCGCTTCTCGCGCTCGGCGGTGATCTGCGCCTGCATGGCGCGCAGGATCTCGGCCGGCGGCGTCAGGTCCTTGATCTCGTAGCGCAGCACCTTCACGCCCCAGTTCAGGGCCGCCTCGTCGATCGCGGCCACCACCTGGGCGTTGATCATGTCGCGCTCCTCGAAGGTCTTGTCCAGCTCCAGCCGGCCGATGACCGAGCGCAGCGAGGTCTGCGCCAGCTGCGTCACGGCCGTGATGTAGTTCGACGAGCCGTAGCTGGCGCGCATGGGGTCGGTCACCTGGAAGTACAGGATGCCGTCCACCTGCAGCTGCGTGTTGTCCTTGGTGATGCAGATCTGGCTGGGCACGTCCAGCGGGATCTCCTTGAGGCTGTGCTTGTAGGCGATGCGGTCGACGAAGGGGATGATGAACTTGGGGCCGGGCGAGAGCGTGCCCGCGTACTTGCCCAGGCGCTCCTTCACCCAGGCGTGCTGCTGGGGCACGATCTTGACGGCGCGCGCGATGAAGATGACGGCGATGACGAAGAGGACGATGGCGACTTCCATGGGTTCTTGGCTTTCTGCGCCGCCAGGGGCGGCTGGGGTGAAGGGGGAGGCCGGATGGTAGGCGGCGCGGGCTACAGCGGATCGACCAGCAGGCGGTTGCCCACCAGCTCGGCCACGCGGTGCGGGCCGGTGGCGGGCGTGATGCCGGGGCGGTGGATGGCGGTCCAGCTCGCGCCGCGGTATTTCACGATGGCGGTGCCGTCGGCCTGCCAGGCGTCGATGTAGATGGTCTCGCCCACGTCGAGGTTGACGCTGCGCTCGGCGCGCGCGGAGGGCTCGCCCGGGCGGCTTCTGCGCGAGAGGTAGGCGCCCAGCACCGTGCTGGCGCCCACCACGGCGCTCACCAGGATCTGCGCCGTGGTGCCCAGGCCCGCGTGGGCCGCCACGGCGCCCGCGGCCAGGCCGATGGCCAGCATCAGCAGGTAGAAGGTGCCGGTCAGGAGCTCGGTCGCCACGGCGACGCCCGCCATGAGCCACCAGAGGGTGGATGCATCCAGGTTCACAGGCAGGGCTCCTTCACGCGTGTTGCGGCTTGTTGTTTTGACACCAAGCGATTCTGGGCGAAATGCGCGGGCGTTCATAGGGTAGATACGTATTTTCCTTACACTTCGCGCCTATTTCGTTTTTTGGCCCGGTTGCCGGAGGCAGCGCATGAAATTCCGCTTTCCCATCGTCATCATCGACGAGGACTATCGTTCGGAGAACACCTCCGGCCTGGGCATCCGTGCGCTGGCGCAGGCCATCGAGGCCGAGGGCTTCGAGGTGCTGGGCGTGACCAGCTACGGCGACCTGTCGCAGTTCGCCCAGCAGCAAAGCCGCGCCAGCGCCTTCATCCTGTCGATCGACGACGAGGAGTTCACGCTGGGCACGGGGCAGGACCCCATCATCCACAGCCTGCGCCACTTCATCACCGAGGTGCGGCGCAAGAACGCCGAGGTGCCGATCTACGTGCACGGCGAGACCAAGACCGCGCGCCACCTGCCCAACGACATCCTGCGCGAGCTGCACGGGTTCATCCACATGTTCGAGGACACGCCCGAGTTCGTGGCCAAGCACATCATCCGCGAGGCCAAGAGCTACCTGGAGGGCGTGCAGCCGCCGTTCTTCAAGGCGCTGCTGGACTACGCCGAGGACGGCTCGTACAGCTGGCACTGCCCGGGCCACTCGGGCGGCGTGGCGTTCCTCAAGAGCCCCGTGGGCCAGATGTACCACCAGTTCTACGGCGAGAACATGCTGCGCGCCGACGTGTGCAACGCGGTGGAGGAGCTGGGCCAGCTGCTGGACCACAACGGCGCCATCGGCGAGAGCGAGCGCAACGCGGCGCGCATCTTCAACGCCGATCATTGCTTCTTCGTCACCAACGGCACCAGTACGTCCAACAAAATGGTCTGGCACCACACGGTGGCGCCGGGCGACGTGGTGGTGGTGGACCGCAACTGCCACAAGTCCATCCTGCACAGCATTATCATGACCGGGGCCATCCCCGTGTTCCTCAAGCCCACGCGCAACCACTTCGGCATCATCGGCCCGATCCCTCAAGCTGAGTTCGAGCCCGCCACCATCCAGGCCAAGATCCGCGCCAATCCGCTGCTCGAGGGCGTGGACGCCAAGACCGTCAAGCCGCGCGTGCTGACCCTCACGCAATCGACCTACGACGGCGTGCTCTACAACACCGAGACCATCAAGGGCATGCTCGACGGCTACGTGGACAACCTGCACTTCGACGAGGCCTGGCTGCCGCACGCGGCCTTCCACCCGTTCTACGGCAGCTTCCACGCCATGGGCAAGAAGCGCGCGCGGCCCAGGCATTCGGTGGTCTACGCCACGCAGTCCATCCACAAGCTGCTGGCCGGCATCAGCCAGGCGTCGCACGTGCTGGTGCAGGACTCGCAGACCACCAAGCTCGACCGCCACCTCTTCAACGAGGCCTACCTGATGCACACCAGCACCAGCCCGCAGTACAGCATCATCGCCAGCTGCGACGTGGCCGCTGCGATGATGGAGCCGCCCGGCGGCACGGCGCTGGTGGAGGAAAGCCTGGTGGAGGCGCTGGACTTCCGCCGCGCCATGCGCCAGGTGGAGGACGAGTTCGGCAAGGATGACTGGTGGTTCAAGGTCTGGGGGCCGGACGCGCTGGTCGAGGAAGGCCTGGGAACGGCCGAGAGCTGGATCTTCCGCAACAAGGGCAAGAAGAAGAACGGCGCGGCCCGGTGGCACGGTTTCGGCGACCTGGCCGACGGCTTCAACATGCTGGACCCGATCAAGTCGACCATCGTCACGCCCGGCCTGAACCTGGACGGCAAGTTCGACAAGACCGGCATCCCGGCCAGCATCGTCACCAAGTACCTGGCCGAGCACGGCGTGGTGGTGGAGAAGACGGGCCTGTACAGCTTCTTCATCATGTTCACCATCGGCATCACCAAGGGCCGCTGGAACACGCTGCTGGCCGCGCTGCAGCAGTTCAAGGACGACTACGAGAAGAACCAGCCCATGTGGCGCATCCTTCCCGAGTTCTGCCAGCAGCACAAGCGCTACGAGCGCATGGGCCTCAAGGACCTGTGCCAGCACGTGCACCAGCTCTACGCCAAGTACGACATCGCGCGCCTGACGACCGAGATGTACCTCTCGGACCTGACGCCCGCCATGAAGCCCAGCGACGCCTACGCCCACATCGCCCAGCGCAGGACCGAGCGCGTGGCCATCGACCAGCTGGAAGGCCGCATCACCACGAGCCTGATCACGCCGTACCCGCCGGGCATCCCGCTCCTGATCCCGGGCGAGGTGTTCAACAAGAAGATCGTGGACTACCTGAAGTTCGCGCGCGAGTTCGCCAAGCTCTGCCCGGGCTTCGAGACTGACATCCACGGCCTGGTGGAGATCGAGGACGACCACGGCAACGTGAGCTACTACGCGGACTGCGTGGCCGAGACGGGCCGCGCGGCCAACACCCCCAGGCCCAAGGGCAAGCTGGTGCAGGTGGGGGACGACGGGCCTTTCGGGCGCACGCTCTGATGCTACTTTATTGAGAGCTGCTAGCGCTTGTCCATCAAGCGCTGGAGGCTGAAAAGATGCTCAATGGGCAAGCGCTCCCTTCTGGCGGGAGGCGAGCAGCTTGCCCAGGGCCAGCACGAGCAGCGCCCCGGCGACGTGCGCCGTCCAGTACAGGGCGGCGGGGATCGCGGCCTCGCCCTGCGCATCGGTGACGGCCGGCTTGGGCATCCAGGTCCACTGGTCGGGGTCCATGAAGGCGGGGTCCGTGACCAGCATGCCGCCCGCGATCCAGCCCAGCAGCATGCCGCCGGCCGTGACGATGAGGGGGAAGCGCTCCATCAGCCTGATCACCAGCTGGCTGCCCAGCACGATGATCGGAATCGAGAACAGCAGGCCCAGGGCCACGAGCAGCAGCGAATGCTCGCCGGCGTTCTGGGCCGCGCCGGCGATGGCGATCACGTTGTCCATGCTCATCAGCAGGTCGGCCATGACGATGGTCTTGATGGCCGACAGCAGCTTGTCGCTGCCCTGGATGTCGCCATGGCCGTCCTCGCCGGGGGCCAGCAGCTTCACGCCGATCCACACCAGCAGCAGGGCCCCGACGAGTTTCAGGAAGGGGATGTCCAGCAGCGCCATCGCGAAGGCGATGAGGATCACGCGCAGCACGATCGCGCCTGCCGTGCCGAAGACGATGCCCCTGGTGCGCTGCGCCGGGGGCAGCCTGCGGCAGGCCAGCGCGATGACCACGGCGTTGTCGCCGCCCAGAAGAATGTCGATGACGATGACCTGGCCCAGGGCCACCCAGAATTCGGTGGATGTCAGGAAGTCCATGGGATTGCTCTTGCCTCCCCGTTGCTTGTTGTGGCGAGCATGAGGCTGGCGGCGGGGCCCGGGCGGGCGGCCTCCGGCTGCGAAGGCCTTGAGTATGGTTCTGATGGCGGCCTTCGGTACCTGCGCGGCCGCATGCCAAGGCCGGCGGCAGTGGTATCCGCCTGAGATGCGCCCTGGCCGCGTGGCTCGTCCGCGCGCACGCGCCAGAACAGAAGCGCGCGAAGCGCGGCAGCCCGCTCGTGTGCGTGCCGTTGAAGCGGTAGGTCATCACCGTGCCCGGCCCAGGGCTCGCCGTCCAGCGGCTCGGCGGGCCAGCCCGCGGTGAACCCAGGCGGGTGCGCGTATCGGCAGATCGAGAACTATCAAAATCCATAGCTGCCAACGCAGGATAGATGAGCGCTTCAGGCGAAAAACGCACCAGGGAGCGTGGCCGCCTTCAAGCGGGCCTGGGTGGGTGGGGCGCATGGCTTGTCCTGGGCCGATGGGCGGGCGGGGTGCTCGCCATGGCAGTGCTCGCCGCTTGCCATAAGTCAATCGACCGTGCAGCCGCCGTGGTGGCGGGCGGGGGGTAAACCCGTAAACTGTACATGTCAACCACCACCCAAGGAGCACCGATGTTTCCCGAGTACCGCGACCTGATTACCAAGATCAAGGGCCAGGACCTGCACTTCACCCGGCTGTTTGACAAACACAACGACCTCGACCAGCGCATCAAGAACATGGAGGCGCGCATCGTCGCGGCCACGATGCATGAGATCGACACGCTGAAGAAGGAAAAGCTGCTGCTCAAGGACCAGATCTACGCCCATCTGCGCCGCGTGGAGGGCGCGCAGGCCTGATTCCTGGCCCGCCAGCCAGCCAGCGAGCCGGGAAGCCCCCGGCTTTTTTCATCTGTTCAGCGGTTCGGGCCTGCTTCGCGCGTGGCCAGCCAGCACAGGATCGCGCCGCCGCACACCATGGCCGCGCCCTGCCAGAAGGCCAGGGGCAGCGGCGTGCGCAGCAGCAGCATGGAGAGGGCCGCGGAGAAGACCGGGATGAAGTACGAGGCGCCGGCCAGGATGGTCACGTTGCCGTGCAGGATGCCCACGTTCCAGGCCCCGTAGCCAAAGCCCATGGCCGCGGCGGCCAGCACCAGGTAGACGACGGCCTCGAAGCCGAACACCATGGCCCCGCCGCCTTCGAGCAGGTACTTGGCCCACAGCGCCACGGACACCAGCACGAAGAACAGCGTGACGCCGTTCTTGCCGCACGCGATCCTGGCCGTCACCGTGCAATAGGCTGCCCAGATCAGCGCGCCCGCGAAGGCCAGGCCGTAGCTCAGCGGGTTGTCCTGCACGTTGTCCATCATGCCGGGCAGGTCGAACCCCTGCTCGCCGCCCAGCACCCGGCCGATGCCAATGATGGACAGCACGAACCCGGGCACGATCAGGAAGTTGGCCCTCTGCCGGTTGAACAGGATGGCCGCGACGATGGTGAAGGTGGGCCACAGGTAGTTGACCATGCCCACTTCGATGGCCTGGCGGCTGGTGTTGGCATAGCCGATGGACAGGGACAGGCACAGCTCGTAGGCCACGAACAGCAGGCTGCCCCAGGCCAGGTAGCGCCGGGGAAACGCGCGCAGCCCGACCCAGCCCACGGACAGCAGCAGGAACACCGAGGCCACGCTGTACATCATGGCTGCCCCGCCCGTCGGCCCGAGGTGGTCGCTGACGCTGCGGATCAGGCCGACGATGGCGCTCCACAAAAAGATGGCGACCAGCCCGATCAGGGTGGCCTTGTTCCGGTTTTTCATTCTTTCGGGGGCGGCGGCGATGGATGGGAGAGCCCTTGCAGGCGTAGAAAAGCCCCGCTGGCCGCGAAACCAGCGGGGCTTTCCTGCGGGTGTGCCTTACACCTGGTCGGCGCTCAGCCCCGCCGTCTGGCTGAAGCCGCCGTCCACGTAGGTGATCTCGGCCGTCACGCCGCTGGCCAGGTCGGACAGCAGGAAGGCCGCCACGTTGCCCACGTCCTCGATGGTCACGTTGCGGCGCAGCGGGGCGGCGTCGGCCACGCGGCCGAGCAGCTTGCCGAAGTCCTTGATGCCGCTGGCGGCCAGGGTCTTGATGGGGCCGGCGCTGATGCCGTTGGCGCGGATGGCGCGGCCATCCTGCGTGCGGCCCACGGCCTCGGCCAGGTAGCGCACGCTGGCTTCCAGGCTGGCCTTGGCCAGGCCCATGGTGTTGTAGTTGGGGATGGAGCGCAGCGCGCCCAGGTAGCTCAGCGTGAGCAGCGACGACTTGTCGTTGAGGTAGGGCAGGGCGGCCTTGGCCATGGCCGGAAAGCTGTAGGCGCTGATGTCGTGCGCGATGCGGAAGCCCTCGCGCGAGAGGCCCTCCAGGAAGTTGCCGGCGATCGCCTCGCGCGGTGCGAAGCCGATGCTGTGCACGAAGCCGTCGAACCTGCCCCAGGCGGCGGCGAGGCCCTCGAACATCTTCTCGATCTGCGCGTCGTCGGCCACGTCGCAGTCGAAGACGAGCTTGGAGCCGAATTCGGCGGCGAACTCGCTGATGCGGTCCTTGAAGCGCTCGCCCACGTAGCTGAAGGCCAGTTCGGCCCCCTGCTGGTGGCAGGCGCGGGCGATGCCGTAGGCGATGGAGCGGTTGGACAGCACGCCCGTGATGAGCAGTTTCTTGCCGGCAAGGAAACCCATTGTTGTTCTCCTGAGGATGCGGTGTGTGTAATGCAGAATTGTCGCATGCGGTATCGGCTGATCTGTTCACTGTCCTTCCTGTGCCTGGCCCTGTACTCCGGCTCGCCCGCGCGTGCGGTGCATGCCTATGCCATGTGGGGCGAGCCGGCGCTGCCGGCCGGCTTCGACCACCTGCCCTACGTGAACCCCGGCGCGCCCAAGGGGGGCGAGCTGCGCCTGGTGAGCAACCTGCGCGCCTCCACGTTCGACAAGTACAACCCCTTCACCATCCGCGGCAACGCGCCGGCCTACCTGTCCGCGCTGATGTTCGACACGCTGCTCAGCGGATCGCTGGACGAGACCGCCACGGGCTACGGCCTGCTGGCCGAGGACGTGGCGGTGGCGCCGGACGGCCTGTCGGCCACCTTCCGCCTGCGGCCCGAGGCGCGCTTTCACAACGGCAAGCCGGTGCTTGCCATGGACGTCAAGCACAGCTTCGACACGCTGGTGGGCCCGTACACCTCGCCCGCGTACAAGACCATGCTCATCGAGGTGGCCGGCGTGGACGTGCTGGACGAGCGCACGGTGCGCTACCGCTTCCACAAGCCCAACCGCGAGCTGCCGCTCACCGTGGGCGGCCTGCCCGTGTTCAGCCGCGACTGGGGCCTGGGCGAGGATGGCCGCCCCAAGCCCTTCGACCAGGTGGTGATGGACGTTCCCATCGGCAGCGGGCCGTACCGCATCGGCCCGGTCAACTTCGGCAAGGACATCACCTACGTGCGCGACCCGCAGTACTGGGCGCGCGACCTGCCCGTGCGCCGCGGCACGGCCAACTTCGACCGCGTGCTGATCAAGATCTACAAGGACAACACGGCGCGCCTGGAGGCGCTGAAGGCCGGCGAGTTCGACCTGATGCGTTTCTTCAGCGCGGGCGACTGGGCGCGGCGCGTGAACGGCAAGAAGTTCGACACGGGCGAGCTGGTCAAGGCCGAGTTCCCGAACAAGCTGCCCACGGGCTTCCAGAGCTACGTGCTCAACACGCGCCGCCCGCTGCTGGCGGACCGGCGCGTGCGCGAGGCGCTGGGCCTGGCGTTCGACTTCGAATGGATGAGCCGCCAGCTGTTCTACGGCGCCTACCAGCGCGTGCGCGGCATCTTCGGCAACACCCTGTGCGAGACGCACGGCAGCCCCACGCCCGCGGAGCTGGCCTTGTTAGACCCCTGGCGCAAGGAACTGCCGCCCGAGGTGTTCGGCCCCATGTACGAGCCTCCGGTCACCCAGGACGCGATGGCGCTGCGCGGGCACCTGCGCCGCGCCCTGGCGCTGCTCAAGGAGGCCGGCTGGGAGGTGAGGGACGGGGTGCTGCGCAACGCCCGGGGCGAGCCCTTCGTGCTGGAGTACATGGACAGCAGCGAGGGCGGCGTGCGCACGCTCTCGTCCTGGCAGCGCAACCTGGCCAAGCTGGGCATCACGCTCAGGTTCCGCTCGGTGGACTTCGCGCTGTACCAGCAGCGGCTGCAGAAGTTCGACTTCGACATCACCACCATCGCCTACCAGGGCACGAACAACCCGGGCCAGGAGTTCGCGGACCTGTTCGGCAGCAAGGCGGCGGACCAGGAGGATTCGGGCAACTTCCCCGGCGTGAGGAACCCGGCCGTGGATGCCGCGATCCGCGCCATGGTGTCGGCCAGGACGCTCGATCAGATGCTGCCCGCCTGCCACGCGCTGGACCGCATCATCGCCCACGAGCATTACCTGATACCCCAATGGTCGGCGCCCACGCACCGCATGGTCTACAACGCCTGGCGCCTGGCGCGCCCGCAGGTGGTGCCGCCGTACTCGCCGGGCGAGATGTGGGTGGTGGATACCTGGTGGGCGCAAAAACCATAGCTGGTGGCGCTCGACTGGCAAGGATTTCGCACTGTTTTGACCCAAATGTTCAACCTAGAGCACAAGATCCCCCCGCCGGTCGTAGGCCTGGCCTGCGCCGGCCTGGCATGGTGGCTGGCCCGCGCCGTGCCCGCACTTGCGCTGCAGGTGCCGGGGCGGCTGGCGCTGGTGGCCGTGCTGGCGTCCGCGGGGCTGGCCCTGGAGCTGTGGGGGTTGTGGACGTTCCGCCGGCACGGCACCACGCTCAACCCGCTGGCGCCCGGGCGCGCCAGCACCGTGGTGCAGTCCGGGCCGTACCGCTTCACGCGCAACCCCATGTACCTGGGCATGGCCGTGCAGCTGCTGGCCTGGTGCGCGTACCTGGGCAACCCGCTGTCGCTGCTGGCGCTGGCGGTGTTCGTGGCCTACATCACGCGCTTCCAGATCCTGCCGGAGGAGCGGGCGCTGGCGCGGCGCTTCGGGGAGCCGTACCTGCAGTTCATGCGCAGGGTGCGGCGCTGGATCTGAACCCATAATCGGCCGCCATGTTCGCCTACATCCTCAAGCGCATCCTGCTCATGCTGCCCACGCTGCTGGGCGTGCTGCTGCTGACCTTCGTGGTGATCCAGTTCGTGCCCGGCGGCCCGGTGGAGCAGTACCTGGCCGAGGCCAAGGCCGGCGCGGCCGGCATGGGCGGCGGCGGCGAGGGCGGCGGCATGGCCTACCGCGGCGCGCAGGGCGTGGACCCCAAGCGCCTCGCGCAGATCAAGCAGCTCTACGGCTTCGACAAGCCCGCGCACGAGCGCTTCGTCCAGATGCTGGGCCAGTTCGCGCGCTTCGACCTGGGGCGTAGCTTCTTCCAGAACAAGGACGTGTGGCAGCTGGTCAAGGAGAAGCTGCCCGTCTCCATCAGCCTGGGGCTGTGGACCTTCTTCATCAGCTACCTGGTGGCCGTGCCGCTGGGCGTGGCCAAGGCGGTGCGCGCGGGCTCGCGCTTCGACCTCGTCACCACGCTCATCATCCTCGTGGGCTATGCCATTCCCGGCTTCGTGCTGGGCGTGGCGCTGCTGGTGGTGTTCGGCGGGCAGCTGCAGTGGTTCCCGCTGCGCGGGCTGACGTCGGCCAACTGGGAGGAGCTGGGCCTGTGGGCCAAGGTGACGGACTACCTCTGGCACATCACGCTGCCCGTCACGGCCATGGTGGCGGGCAGCTTCGCGGTGACGGCCATGCTGACCAAGAACGCGTTCCTCGAAGAGATCCGCAAGCAATACGTGCTCACGGCGCGCGCCAAGGGGCTGGGCGAGCGGCAGGTGCTGTACAGGCATGTGTTCCGCAACGCGCTGATCCCCATCATCACGGGCTTTCCGTCGGCCTTCATCGGCGCGTTCTTCGCGGGCTCGCTGCTCATCGAGACGCTGTTCTCGCTCGACGGCCTGGGCCTGCTGAGCTACGAGAGCGTGATCCGGCGCGACTATCCCGTGGTGCTGGGCACGCTGTACCTGTTCACGCTGATCGGGCTCGTCACCAAGCTCATCAGCGACCTTTGCTATGTCTGGGTGGACCCGCGTGTCAAGTTCGACTGATTCGGTTTCCCTGTCGCCCGCGCGCCGCGCCTGGCTGCGTTTCAAGCGCAACCGCCTGGGTTTCTGGAGCCTGGTGGTGTTCTGCACCCTGGTCGTCCTGAGCCTTGCGGCCGAGCTGGTCAGCAATGACCGGCCGCTCATCGTGCGCTACGAGGGGCAGACCTACTTCCCCATGCTCAAGGACTACCCCGAGACCACTTTCGGCGGCGACTTCCAGACGCCCACCGACTATCTCGACCCTTTCGTGCGCCAGCGGCTGAGCGCGGGCGGCAACTGGGCGCTGTACACGCTCAACCCCTATGGGCCGCAGACCCTGAACTACTTCGCCAAGGAGCCCAACCCCTCGGGCCCCTCGCGCGAGAACTGGCTGGGCACCGACGACCGCGGGCGCGACCTGCTCGCGCAGCTGATCTACGGCTTTCGCGTCAGCGTGCTGTTCGGCATCGCCCTCACCGTGGTGGGCGTGCTGCTCGGCGTGGCGGCCGGGGCCGTGCAGGGCTTCTTCGGCGGCAAGACCGACCTGGCCTTCCAGCGCTTCATAGAGATCTGGGGCTCCATGCCCGAGCTGTACCTGCTCATCATCTTCAGCGCCGTGTTCGCGCCCAGCATCGCGCTGCTGCTGGTACTGCTGTCGCTCTTCGGCTGGATGGGGCTGTCGGACTACGTGCGCGCCGAATTCCTGCGCAACCGCCAGCTCGACTACGTGAAGGCCGCGCGCGCACTGGGCGTGAAGAGCGGCCAGATCATCTGGCGCCACATCCTGCCCAACAGCATGACGCCGGTGGTCACCTTCCTGCCGTTCCGCATGGGCGCGGCCATCCTGGCGCTCACCTCGCTCGACTTCCTGGGCCTGGGCGTGCCGCCGGGCACGCCCAGCCTGGGCGAGCTGCTCTCGCAGGGCAAGAACAACATCGACGCCTGGTGGATCTCCATCTTCACCTTCGCCGTGCTGGTCAGCACGCTGCTGCTGCTGACCTTCATGGGCGACGCGCTGCGCGACGCGCTCGATCCACGGAAGAACTGACATGCGCGCCACCGCCCCGATGAACCCCCAGTCGCCACCGCTGCTGCAGGTGCGCGACCTGCGCGTGCGCTTCGGCGCCAAGGAGGTGGTGCATGGCGTGAGCTTCGACATCGCCCCCGGCGAAAAGCTCGCGCTGGTGGGCGAATCGGGCTCGGGCAAGACGGTGACGGCGCTGGCGCTGCTGCGCCTGGCGGGCGACGCGCAGCTCGAAGGCCGCGCGCTGATGCAGGGGCGCGACCTGCTGCAGCTGCCCGAGCGCGAGCTGCGCGGCGTGCGCGGCGGCGACATCGCCATGGTGTTCCAGGAGCCCATGACGGCGCTGAATCCGCTCATGCCCGTGGGCGAGCAGGTGGCCGAGGTCTTGATGCTGAAACAGGCCCTGACGCAATCCCAGAGCGCGCAAGCAGCTATCGAACTGCTAGCTAGTACGGGCATTCCCGAGCCCGCGCGGCGCGCCGGAAGCTTCCCGCACCAGCTCTCGGGCGGGCAGCGCCAGCGCGCCATGATCGCCATGGCGCTGGCCAGCCGCCCCCGGCTGCTGCTGGCCGACGAGCCCACCACGGCGCTGGACGTGACGCTGCGCGGGCAGATCCTGAACCTGCTGTCCGACCTGCAGCGCCAGACCGGCATGGCCGTGCTGCTCATCACGCACGACCTGCTGCTGGTGCGCCGCTTCGCCGACCGCGTGGCGGTGATGGAGCAGGGCGCGCTGGTCGAGCAGGGCACGGTGGCCCAGGTGTTCGGCGCGCCCCGCCACGACTACACGCGCCGCCTGATCGGCAGCACGCCGCGGCGCGACGTGGTCGAGTCCGAGGTGGCCGAGGGCGCCACGCCCGCCGCCCAGGCCGGGGCCTTGAGCGTGGCCTATCCCGTGCCCCTGCCGGGCTTTCGCGGCTGGTTTTCCAAGGGCGAGTTCGTGGCCGTGAAGGGCGTGGGCTTTCGCATCCAGCGCGCGCGCACCCTGGGCGTGGTGGGCGAGTCGGGCTCGGGCAAGTCCACGCTGGCCCAGGCCCTGCTGGGCCTGCTGCCCGCGCGCGGCGAGCTGCAGGTGGCGGGCCAATCCTGGCAGCAGCCCGCGCAACACAACAGCGCGCACAACCAGCTGCTGCGCCGGCAGGTGCAGGTGGTGTTCCAGGACCCGTTCTCGTCGCTGTCGCCGCGCATGACCGTGGAGGAGATCGTGGGCGAGGGCCTGCACGTGCATGAACCCCGGCTTCCCATCCCCGAGCGCCGCGCCCGCGTGGCCGCCATGCTGGCAGAGGTGGGGCTCACCGAGGCGCAGTTCCCCGGGCTGCTCTCGCGCTATCCGCACGAATTCTCGGGCGGGCAGCGCCAGCGCCTGGCCATCGCGCGCGCCCTGATCCTGGAGCCGCAGCTGCTGGTGCTGGACGAGCCCACGAGCGCGCTGGACGTGACCATCCAGCAGCAGGTGCTGGCGCTGCTGCAGCGGCTGCAGCGCGAGAGGGCACTGTCATACCTGCTCATCACGCACGACGTGGCCGTGGTGCGCGCCATGGCGCACGAAGTCCTCGTGATGAAGGACGGCGAGGTGGTGGAAAGCGGCAGCGTGCGGCAGGTGCTGGACGCGCCGCGCCACCCCTACACGCAGCGGCTGGTGGAGGCCGCCGGGGAGCGGTAGCTACAGGCGTTCCAGCCGCCAGTTCTGGTAGCGCAGGCCCGCCACCGCGCCGCCCATGATGGCCAGCACCGCCGGAAAGCTCGCCAGGTGCAGCGTGGAGATCGCGCTGACCCCCTGCCCGATGGTGCAGCCCATGGCCGTGACGCCGCCCACGCCCATGAGCGCCGCGCCCGCGAGGTGGTGGGCCAGGTCATGGGTGCCCGCGAAGCCCTGCCAGCGGAACTCGCGCGTCCACAGCGCATGCGCGGCCGCGCCCGCGATGACCCCGAACACCGACGCGATGCCCACGGTCAGCACCTTGTTGCGGTCGCTGAAGAACAGCAGCCAGTCGAGCGTGTGCGCGACGGGCGCGGCGAAGCTCAGCGCCTCGATGCGGCCGGTGTAGGTGGCCGCGTACATGTGCTCCAGCGTCTGCGGGTGTTCCTGCACCTCGGCCCAGTGGCCGCTGAGCCACCACGCCGCCACCACCAGCGCGCCTATGCCCGCGCCGCCCAGCAGGCTGCGCGCATCGCGCTGCCCGCCCAGCGCCCAGGCCACCAGCAGCCCGCCCAGCCCCAGGCCCGCGGCCAGGCGCAGCGCTTGCAGGGGCGCGCCCGACCAGCGCGCCAGCACGTCGGGCACGAAGGCCTGCCCCTGCAGCGGCCACTGCACCGCATCGACGGTGAGCACGCGCAGCACGGCCGTGATGCCCTTGAGCGTGGCGAACGCCGCCAGCCCCATCACCAGGAACACCACCAGCGACTTGAGGCTGCCCCCGCCCAGGCGGATCAGGTTCTTGCTGCCGCAGCCCGAGGCGATCACCATGCCGAAGCCGAACAGCGCCCCGCCCACCAGGGCCGAGAGCCAGGGCACGCTGGTGGATGCATAGAGCGTGTCCGCCGGCTCCACCCAGCCCAGCGCGGCCAGCACCGCGAAGCCGCACATGGCCACGCCCACGGCCATGGCCCACTGGCGCATGCGCGACCAGTCGCCCAGGGCCACCGCGTCGCTGATCGCGCCCATGGTGCAGAAATGCGTGTGGCGCGCCACGGCCCCGAACAGGGCCGAGATCACGAAGGCGATGGCGAGGGTGGAGGTGACGAGGGCCTGGAATTCTGCGGGAGGCATGCCGGGGATTCTAGGAACTGGGCATGCGATCGCGCAGGGGCCGATGCAAAAAACTCAAAAATATAGCTGCCAGCGCTTGCCGGACAAGCGCCGGAGCCATTTTTTGCCTGGATTCAGGCGATTCCCGGATTGGGCATCACGTTCTTCAGCGCGGGCTCGTTGAGTTTGCGCGGCGCGATCACCTTCCGGGACTTGAGCCACGGCTCCACCACGTCCCAGATCGGCTTGAGCCCCGCGCTTTTCGCCTCCTCGGCCACGGGCGCCCAGCCGGCTACCTTGTACACGCGGTCGGCCTGCAGGGGCGCGTCGCCCAGGCGCAGGTTGTCGATGCGCCGCCCCGCGCCCGCCGTGGGGTCGCAGGTGTAGCTCAGGCCCCCCACGCGCACCATGTCGCCGCCCTGCTGGTAGTACGGGTCGGGGTTGAAGAGGTTGTCGCACACGTCTTCCAGCACGGTCTTGATGGTGGCGCCGGTCATCTCGGTCACGGTGGCGTAGGAGTACGTGGTGGCCGTCATGTCCATGAGCCACTCGCGCGTGATGTCCTGGCCCGGCAGCAGCGTGGTGCCCCAGCGGAAGCCCGGCGAGAACGCGATCTGCGCGCCCTGTACTTCCATCATGGCGTCCAGCAGGAGCTGGTCGCCCGTGCCGTTGAAGTTGCCGCGCCGGTACAGCGTGCCGTCGGTGCGCGCCAGCACTTCGGCCAGCCTGGCCTCGTAGGGCGCGCGGATGCGCGTGATGAGCGCGTCCATGGCCTTGTCGGCCGGCAGCAGGTTGGCGAACACGGGCAGCAGGCGGTAGCGGAAGTCGCGCACCTGGCCGCCCTGCACGTCGAAGTCGAGCACGCCCAGGAACTTGCCGTTGGAGCCTGCGTTGGTCACGATGGTCTTGCCACCCGCGTTCTCGACCAGGGTGGGCACGGGCATGCCGTCGTGCGTGTGGCCGCCCAGGATGGCGTCGACGCCGCGCACGCGGCTGGCCATCTTGAGGTCCACGTCCATGCCGTTGTGCGAGAGCACCACGACCACCTTGGCGCCCTTGGCGCGGGCCTCGTCCACCATCTTCTGCAGGTTGTCGTCCTGGATGCCGAAGCTCCAGTCCGCCACCATGTAGCGCGGGTTGGCGATGGGCGTGTAGGGGAATGCCTGGCCGATGATGGCGCAGGGCACGCCGTTGATCTCGCGGATCACGTAGGGCTTGAACACCGGGTCGCCGAAGTCGGCGGTCTTGACGTTCTGCGCGACGAAGTCCACCTTGCCCGCGAAGTCCTTCTCCACGATCTCCTGCACGCGCTCCATGCCGTAGGTGAACTCCCAGTGGCCGGTCATCACGTCCACGCCGAGCAGCTTGCAGGCGTCCACCATGTCCTGCGCGTTGGTCCACAGCGACGTGGCCGAGCCCTGCCAGGTGTCGCCGCCGTCCAGCAGCAGCGCGCCCTTGCGGCTGGCCTTCATGCGCTGCACCAGCGTCGAGAGGTGCGCGAAGCCGCCCACGCGGCCGTAGCGGCGCGCGGCCTGCTCGAAGTCGAGGTAGGTGAAGGCGTGCGCGCCGGGCGTGCCGGGGCGCACGTTGACGGATTTCAGCAGCGCCTCGCCCACGAGGTGCGGGCGCTGCCCCTTCATCGCGCCGATGCCGATGTTGACGTTGGGCTCGCGGAAGTGCACGGGCCGCAGTTGCGCGTGGCAGTCGGTCATGTGCAGGAAGGAGACGTTGCCGAAGGCCGGCACGTCGTACAGGGCCTCGCCCGCCGTGGCGGCGTCGGCCCGGGCATGGCGCGAGAGGGCCATGCCGGCCGCGCCGGCGGCGCCCAGCACCTGCAGGAAGTCACGCTTGGAAAGGTTCATGGCACGCCGCGGCGGATTCAGCGGTTGACGGGGGATTTCGGGTCGAGCAGCAGGGCCACGATGTGGCGCACCTGGTTCTCGTCGAGGATGCCGGCATGGCCTGCGCGCGGCATGTTGGAGCAGGCGTTGTAGGCCTTGCTGTTCCAGATCTTGCCCCAGGTGTACTTGACGACCTCTCGCGCCTGCGGGCTATCCGGATCGGTCACGCCGCGGATCCTGCCGTAGTGGTACAGGCTCGGGCCGATGGTGCCGAAGGAGATTTCCTCCTTGGTGATCTGGTGGCAGTTGTAGCAGTTGCCGCCGTTGGCCGCGCCGGCCTTGTCGGTCCAGGTGCGGCCGCGGCCGCTCTGGGCGATCTTCTCGCCTTCCTTCCAGTCGCCCAGGTACTTGCCGTCGGAGGGCCACTTCACGGCCTTCATGTTGAGTTCCTCCAGCGCCCTGGCGCGCTCGGCGGGCAGGGGCTTGCCGGCCACGTCGGCCGCGTCGCAGGCCCGGGTGGTGGGGTCGTCGGCGAAGGCCAGGCTGACCTTGACGATGCCCTTGTCGCGGAACGACTCGCGGACGATCTTCTGCGTCAGCGCGTCCAGCTCAGCGTCCGTCATGCCGCTGCCCTGCGGCATGCTGCCGGCGCAGCCGGCCAGCAGCAGTGCGGCCGAGGCCAGGCCCAGGGAGAAGCGGAAGGGGGTGGTGCGTGTCATCGTGTACTCCCTGTGTCTCAGCGCTTGATGGCCGGAACGGCGGATTTCGTGCCCTTGGCGTTCACCCCGAGGTAGACGCCGAGCGCGATGGTCACGTCGCTCGCGTAGATGGGCTCGGGAAAGCGCTGCTGGCGGTAGCAGTCGTTCAGGCGGTGCTGCATGCTCCACATCTCGCCGCTGGAGACGCGGTAGGCCGGCCAGGCCGCGAAGCCCACGCCGTCGCCCACCTTGCCGCTCAGGTGCGGCAGCTCCTGCAGGCGGATGCGCTTGCCCTCTTCGCCATGGCACGAGGCGCAGGAGAAGTCGTGCGAACCGCCGCGCTGGAAGAACAGGCGCTTGCCCACCTCGTAGAACACGCGCTCCTGCGGCTGCGATTGGGGCAGGTTGAACTTCATGTCCTTGGACTGCGAGCCGACCCAGGTGGCCAGTGCGGTGACGTTGGCGCGCTCGCCCTTGCCCCATGCGCCGTCGATGACCTCCTTCGGGTCGATGCCCTGCAACTGGCTCATACAGGTGACCAGGCGCGACTCCAGGTCCTGCACCCGGCCGGTGTCGGCGAAGTAGCGCGGCAGCTCCACGAAGGCGCCCTTGACCACGCCGGGGCCAAGCCCCAAGTCGCAGCGTTCGAGCGATGCCTTTTGGGGGCCGCGCTTTTGCTTCCACAGGTCCTCGCCCTTGGCTTCGAAGAGTTCGGCGGGGTTGCCGTCCTGCAGCATCTCGCGGTACTCGGCGATGCCGTCGGACGCGGACTTCTGCGCCCACGCGTGGGGCGCGGACGCGGCGAGCGCCAGCACGGCGCACAGTGTTGTCTTTCTTCTCATGGGGCCACCTTTCCTCGTTCTTGTCGTGCGTGCTTGCGCGAAAACCGCCGCCGGCGTTCACACGTTCTCAACTCACCGTGGCTTCGTCGGTGCGCGTGTCGCCCCGGTTGTCCTTCCAGGACACGCTGACCTTGTCGCCGGCCTTGGCGCCCTTGAGCGTGAACTGCATGAAGGGGTTCTTCGACACGGCCGGCCCCCACTCGGCGGTGAGCACGGGCTTGCCGTTGAGGGAGGCGGTGACCTCCTGGATGTACCAGGCGGGGATTGTCTTGCCGGCCGCGTCCTTGCGCTGGCCGGTTTCCATTTCGTGGGCCATGAGCACGCGCACGGTGGCGTTGCCGCCGGAGGCTTGGGCGCGGATGCGCATCGGATCTGCCATGTTCTTCTCCTGTGCAAAGGGGTGGTGGGATCAGCCGCCGCAGCCGCCGAGGGTGACTTTCACTTCCTTCTTGGCGTAGAAGGCCTTGCCGTCGTTCGTGATGGCCACGGCGTACACGTCGGACGACTGGCCGAGCTTGGCGCGCGTGAGGAAGTTGGGCTCCACCGCGTCGGTCACGTTGAAGGCCGCCACCAGGGTGTTGGGGTTCTTCTCCACGAGCAGGAGCAGCTGCTTCACGCCGGCCAGCGTGGTCGCGGCGCCCAGGGGCACCACGGCGCCGTTCTCGGCGATGTCGGGGCCGGTGATGGTCACGTCCTTGCTCTCGGCGGGCGCGCCCGCGCCCAGGGCCTTCAGCACATCGGCCACGCTCTTGGCGTCGAAGGCGTCCTTGTTGTAGGCGAAGGCCGTGCGCGGCAGCACGCCCGCGGCCATCAGCATGCCCGCGACGGCCAGGCCCTGCTGGAGGGCCTGCCTGCGGGAGGTCGTGCGAGAGGTCATCGTTGTCTCCTGTTGCAATGAATCCAAAAACGAAAAAGGGATGCGATCAAGGCTTGGCCATGGCGGCCAGCCAGCGCGCGATGGACTGCACCTCGTCGTCGCCGAGCGCCTGCGGCGGCATGGGCACGTTGCCCCATACGCCGCTGCTGCCCGCGCGGATGCGGCCCGCGATGTAGTCTGCCTTGCCGTGGTATTTCCTGCCGATGTCGGCGAAGGAGGGGCCCACGAGCTTGCCGTTCACCGCATGGCAGGCGGTGCAGGCGTTCTTGTCGAGCAGGGCGATGGGGACCGCGGGCCCCGCGTCCGCGGCCGGCTTCGCGGGGGCCTCGGCCGGGTCGGCCGTCTGCACGCCGCGCTGCGCGCCCACGGGCCGGTTCTGGTCCGCGAGGTTGCCGTGGTTGTTGCGCGCGAAATCGGGCAGGCGCGACGCCACCTTGGGCTCCACGGGGCAGTCGCGCATGCAGGCCTTGGCGGCCGTGTCGGGCTTGAGGCCCTTGCCGAACTCGGGGCCGGGCCACAGGGCATGCTGGGTGGTCACGCCGTTGCGGTTGGGCATGCGCGCCTGCACCTCGCCGATGTTCCTGTCCGAGAGCGTGAAGTCGTCGGGCACGATGCCGCCGAGGTTGAGCAGGTAGGCCGTGACGGCGTAGACCTCCTCGGTGTTCAGCGACTTGGGCTGGTTCCAGGGCATGGCGCGGTGGATGTAGTCCCACAGCGTGGAGACGGTGGGCACCTTCATCAGCGTGGTGCGGCCCGGGAAGCCCGTGTCGCGCAGGCGGGCCACGCGGCCGGTCTGGATGTCCTCGGGCGTGGTGCCGCCCACCAGGGGGCTGAACACCTCGTTCGACTCGCCGAACACACCGTGGCACGAGGCGCACTTGGCCTCCCACACGTCCTGGCCGCGCTGCACGCTGCCGGAGCCGGGGGGCAGGCCCTTGAAGTCGGGGCGCACGTCGATGTCCCAGGCCGCCACCTCCTTGGGCGTGGCGTCGCGGCCAATACCGGGATATGCAGCGGGGTAGCCGCCGGGCTTGCCCTGCGCCTGGGCGCCCAGGCCCGCGCAGAGGGCCGCCGCCAGCACGCAGGCGCGCAGCAGGTCAGGAGAGCTGGACATTGATCACCTCCCCGCTGGCCTGCACCGCCCAGGACTGGATGGCGTTGTTGTGGTAGATCGAGCGCGTGCCGCGCACGGCGCGCAATTGCTGGTAGCTGGGCTGCACGTAGCCGGTCTCGTCCATGGCGCGGCTCTGGATGATGGCGGGCTGGCCGTCCCACACCCAGTCCAGATGGAAGCGCGTGAGGCACTTGGAGAGCACGGGCGATTCGAGCCGCGCCGTGCGCCAGTTGCGCCCGCCGTCCACGCTCACGTCCACGCGCTGGACCTTGCCGCGCCCGGACCAGGCCAGGCCCGTGATGTTGTAGAAACCCTTGTCCAGCAGCATCTGCCCGCCCGAGGGCGTGGTCACCACGCTCTTGCATTCCTGGATGCTGGTGTACTGGCGGTGCTGGCCGTCGGGCATCAGGTCGATGTAGTGCACGGCCTCGTCCTTGGCGGCCCAGGGCTGGTCGCCCACCTCGATGCGGCGCAGGTACTTCACCCAGCTCACGCCCTGCACGCCGGGCACCACCAGGCGCAGCGGGTAGCCCTGCTCGGGCCGCAGCATCTCGCCGTTCTGGCCGTAGGCCACGAGCACCTCGCCCGACTCGATGAGCTCCATCGGGATGGTGCGCGTCATCGACGAGCCGTCCGCGCCCTCGGCCAGCACGAAGCGGCCCTTCCTGAAGTCGGCGCCGGCCATCTGCAGCAGCGTGATGAGCGGCACGCCCGTGAACTCGCTGCACGAGAGCATGCCGTGCGTGTACTGCACCGTGGGCACGGCCACGTTGCCCCATTCCATGCCCGTGTTGGCGCCGCATTCGATGAAGTGAAAGCGCGACACCGGGGGCAGGCGCATGATCTCGTCCATGGTGAAGACCTTGGCGGCCTTGACCATGCCGTTGACCATGAGCCGGTGTTTGGACGGATCGATGTCCCACCAGCCCTGGTGGTGCCGCTCGAAGTGCAGGCCGCTGGGCGTGACGATGCCGAACAGCGACTGCAGCGGCGCGAACGACACCGAGGCCTGCCGCGTCTGCGTCAGGCCGGGGCTGGTGCGGCGCTGCACGTTGGTCTCGTACTTCGAGGGCTTGCCGTAGCCTTCGGCGGCCACGGGCTGCCCCAGGCCCGTGCTGTGCGCGGGCAGCTGCAGGATGGCCGGGTCGCCATCGCCCGTCGCGCCCTGGGCCACGGCCGCGCCGGCGGCCATGCCCGACGCCGCGGCGGCGAATGCATTGCGTATGAAATCGCGCCGGCCGGCGCGCCCTTCGGCGAAGACGGTGCGCACACCATCGCCTTGGATGAAGTTTTCGGGCGCCTTGCGCACCCGGCCCGATGCCCAGCTTGGCAGGTTCACGGCGGGGGACTCCTTGGATCCGCTCTGCGGCGATTCTTTAAATAAGTATATGTTTATGTAATGATTCTAGAGGCGAAGGAGCCGTGTGGCATGCCTGATCGCCTCGGTGAAAACCCTTGACCTCGGTCAGGCACGCACCGCCGCCCGGGCCTGCTCCATGCGCTGGTCGAGGTAGGCGCCGTAGAAGTCCGGGATGTAGCTGCCGCTCAGCCGCTGGGCCACCTCGCGGCCGCCGCGCCCGAAGAACATCACCGTGGGCGCCATGCTCACGCCCAAGGCCTTGAGCAGCGCGCCCTGCGTGGTGGCGCGGCCCTCCCAGTCGCGCACGGGTCGCGGGTCGCGCAAGTCGATCTGCACCACGGCCATGCCCCCGCGCCAGGCCGGCAGCAGGTAGTGCTCGCGCACGACGCGGCAGAACGGGCAGCCCGCGAGGCTGGCCATCACCACCAGCGGCTCGCGCTGCGCGAGCGCTCCCGCCAGTTCATCGGCCAGAGAGGAAGGCGCGGGCAAGTCCCTGTCCGCGGCGAAGGCGCCGGGCAGCGCGCAGGCCAGCCCCGCGCCCAGCATCCATTCGCGGCGCCGCCAGGCCGGACTCATGGCGCCTCCCGTTCCATCAGCAGGTAGGTGTTGTAGGCGTTCATGCGGTTGGCGGGACCGAACAGCGGCAGGCGCTCGAAGGCCGACCAGTCCGTGGCCTTGTAGGCCTCTTCGAACGGCGTCATGTCGCGCGCGGCCTGGCCCATGGATGCGCGCAGGTAGGTCAGGTAGTCGCGCGTGAGCTTCATGTCCTGGACGGCCTCGGTCGATGCCGGCCCGTGGCCGGGCACGATCACCGTGGCGCCGAAGGCCAGCAGCTTGTCGAGCGAGGCGATCCAGTTGCGGCTGTCGGCCTGGCCCACGAAGGGAATGCGCTTGCGGAATACCAGGTCGCCCGCGTACAGCACCTTGGCGCCGGGCACGAACACCGCCAGGTCCTCGGGCGTGTGCGCGGGCCCCACGGGCTGCACCACGAAGCGCGTGCCGCCGACCTCGAATTCGCGCCGCCCGTCGATCCACTCCGTGGCGGCCACCAGCCGCGTCTGCGCGTCGATCCAGGGCGCCAGTTGCTCGCGCGAGGCCTGCAGGCGCAGTTGCGCGGTGTCGGAAACCAGGTACTCGCGCCCCGCCTGGTGCGCAATGATCTTCGCGCCCGCATCGGCAAACGCCTGCAGGCCGTACACGTGGTCGGCGTGGTAGTGCGTCAGCACCACGTGCGTGACCTTCTGCGGGGTGATGCGGGCGATCTCGGCCAGCAGGCTCCGCGCCAGCGCGGGCGAGCCCAGCGCGTCGATCACCACCACGCCCGCGGGCGTGACCACGAAGCCCGCGTTGGAGATGAAGTTCTGGTTGGCCGGCGAACCCAGGGCCGACAGCCCCTCCACATACCAGCAGTGGGGCGCCACCTCGCGCGGCACCATGGGCGGCGGTGCGGCGGGTGCGCCGTCGGCGGCCTGCGCATAGCGTGCCCAGGCAGCGCCCATGCCTGCCGCCAGCACCGAGCAGCCGCAGCGCCGAAGAAGTTGACGCCGATCAATCCTGGATTCCATGATGTTCCCTTACCATTCATCAGTAATTGCTTATTTGATTATTTGATATGGCGATCGAACTGGCAAGCATGGTGGAGCGCCACGGCACGGGTACCGTGCTGGCCGCGGGCGGCGCGGTGGTCGGGGTGCTGTTCGGCTTTTTCGCGCAGCGCTCGCGCTTTTGCCTGCGCGCGGCGGTGGTCGAGTTCTGGCACGGCACGTTCGGCGAAAAGCTGTCGGTCTGGCTGCTGGCCTTTTCCACGGCGCTGGTCGCGGCGCAGGGGTTGATCCTGGCCGGTGGCCTGGACGTGGGCGGCGCGCGCCAGCTCGCCAACCGCGGCAGCCTGTCGGGCGCGCTGGCCGGCGGCCTGCTGTTCGGCGCCGGCATGATCATGACGCGCGGCTGCGCCAGCCGCCTGCTGGTGCTGTCGGCCAACGGCAACCTGCGCGCGCTGCTGTCGGGGCTGGTGTTCGCGGTCACGGCGCAGGCGGCGCTCTCGGGCAGCCTGGCGCCCCTGCGGGGCGCGATCTCCGGCTGGTGGACGGTGGAGGGCGGTGCCTCGCGCGATCTGCTGGCCCTGCTGCACGTGGGCCATGGCGGGGGCCTGGCCTTCGGCCTGGCGTGGATGGCGGTGGCGGTGTTCTTCTCGCTGCGCAGCGGCAACCGGCCGTGGATGTGGGTGGGCGGCGTCGGCACTGGGCTGGCGGTGGCGCTGGCGTGGTGGTTCACCTACGCGGTGTCGCAGGCCAGCTTCGACGTGGTGCAGGTCCAGGGCCTGACGTTCAGCGGCCCCTCGGCCGAGTGGCTGATGCGCGTGCTGGCCAGCCCGGCGCCCGCCTTCGGCTTCGACGCGGGCATGCTGCCCGGCGTGTTCGCGGGCTCGTTCATCGGCGCGCTGGTGGGGCGCGAGTTCAAGGTCGAAGGCTTCAAGGACGGCTACGGCATGGCGCGCTACATCGCCGGCGCCATGGCGATGGGCTTCGGCTCCATGCTGGCCGGGGGCTGCGCCGTGGGCGCGGGCATGACGGGCGGCGCCATCTTCGCGCTCACCGCGTGGCTCACGCTGCTGGGCATGTGGGCCGGCGCCGGCCTGATGGAGCGCTGGCTGGCCGAGCCGGTGCACACCGCGCGGCCCATCACGCAGCAGGCGCCGGTGGTGACGCCGGTGGCGCCTTGAGCGAGTTTCAAGGCGAAATCGGCCTCCAGCGCTTTTTCAGCAAGCGTTGATAGCTATTGAATCAATAGCTACCGGCCGCTGAGGTACTCGGCCACGGCCGCCATCTCCAGCGCCGTCATCTTCTCCGCCACCGTGTGCATCACGGCATTGTCGTTGTTGCGTTCGCGCTTGCTGAACTGCTGGAGCTGGTTCTCGGTGTAGGCCGCGTGCTGGCCTGCGAGCCGCGGCAAGGCGGCGCTGCCCGCGGCGTCGGGGCCATGGCAACTGGCGCAGGCAGGCACGCCGCTCCACCGGTTGCCCGTGTGGTAGATGTACTGGCCGACGGCGGCGAGCTGTGCGTTCCTGGACGGCTCCCTGTGCGGCTGGCGGCTGGCGAAGAACTGGCCCAGCGCGGCCATGTCCTCGGGCGAGAGGCCGGTGACCATGCTGGCCATGGCCGTGCTCCTGCGCTTGCCGGATTTGAAGTTCTCCAACTGCTTGGCGATGTACTCGGCGTTCTGGCCCGCCAGGCGCGGGAACACCTCGCTGGCCGATTCGCCCTCGGCGCCATGGCACAGGAAGCACGAGCCGCCGACGATCTTGCGGGCGCGGGCCTCATCGGCCTGCGCACAGGCCATGCCCACGGCCAGGGCCGTGAGCGCGGCCCACTGCCATCGGCCCCTCATGCCAGCGTGTCCGCCCAGATGTTGCGCGCCCAGGCCATGGCATGGCGGCCTTCCAGCTCGCTGGCCGCCACCGACACGCCGCCGGCGCCGGGCACCGGCAGCATGGTCTTCTGCGCCGCGTCGTAGCGGTGCACGCTGGCCACGTGCACCACGTCGGTGTCGCTGACGAAGCTGTAGCAGGTGTTGTTGTAGACCGGCAGCGGGTTGGGCTCGCGCCCGGCCAGCAGCGCCACGATGGCGGCCGCCGCCACCTTGCCGTGCTGGTTGGCCATGTGGCCGGACTTGGGCATGGCGGGGGCGATTTGCAGCGCGTCGCCCAGGATGTGGATGTTCCGGGCCGCCTTGGATTCCATGGTGAGCCAGTCCACCTCGCACCAGCGCTTGTTGGCGGTGGTGAGGCCGGCGTTGTGGGCGATGTCGCCCGCGCGCTGGGGCGGCACCACGTTGAGCACCTGGGCCCTGATGTCGTCGTTGAACTCGAACTTGAGCGTGCCGGTGGCGGCATCCACGTCGGCCAGCGCGTGCTTGGGCCGGTATTCGACGATGCCCTTGTAGCGCTCGGCCCAGGCCTTCTTGAACAGCGGGCCCTTGGAGGTCACGTCGTCGTTGGCATCGAGGATCAGCACCTTCGACTTCGGCTTGGCCTGGCTGAAGTAGTGCGCCACCTGGCAGGCGCGCTCGTAGGGGCCGGGCGGGCAGCGGTAGGGCGCCAGCGGGATGGCCAGCGCGTACACGCCGCCGTCGGGCATGGCCTCCAGCTGCCTGCGCAGTGCCACGGTTTGCGGCCCGGCCTTCCAGGCGTGCAGCACCTTGTCCTGCGCGCCGGGGGCCTTCAGGCCGGGAAGCTCGTCCCGCATGAATTCGATGCCGGGCGAGAGCACCAGCCGGTCGTAGGCCAGCGTGGCGCCGCCGGCCAGCCGCACCTGGCGCTTGTCGGGGTCGATGGCCACGGCGCGGTCCCTGGCGATCTTGACGCCGTGGCGCCGGGCCAGGTTGTCGTAGGGCGTGGTGATGTCGGCCATCTGCTTGCTGCCGCCCAGGACCAGGTTGGAGATGGGGCAGGAGACGAAGGCCTCGCTCGGCTCGACCAGCGTGACCTCGACGCGGCCTTCGGACCACATGCGGATGTACTTGGCCGCGGTGGCGCCGCCGTAGCCCCCGCCCACCACGACCACCTTGCCCCCCGCGCCAGCGGCGGTGGATGCGCAGCCCGAGGCCAGGCCCAGCACGGAAGCCGCGGAGGCGGCACCGATGAATTGACGACGATCCATGGCGTGCTCCCTCACTTCTTCTGTGCCGCGAACCAGGCGGCGAGCGCCGCGAGCTGCTCGTCGCTGTAGCCCTTGCTGAGCTGGTGCATGATGGTGGCGGGCTTGGCGCCGCTCTTGAAGTCCATCAGCTTCTTGAGCATGTCGTCCTTGTTGGCGCCCGCCAGCGGTTCGTTGCCCGGCAGGGCCTGGCCGTTGGTGCCGTGGCAGTTGGCGCAGGCGGCGGCCCAACTGCGCACCTGCAGCGGATCGGTCTGCGCATGGGCCGCGCCCGCCGCCACCGCCAGCAAGGCAGCGGCGGCAAGGCCGGAAAACAGGGATGGGTTCATGTCGTGGGGCCTCCGGGAATGCGCTGCGTTGGTCGTGGCAGAATAAAAAATTCGCCACCGCTTATATATGCGCTGGATGATAGGTGGCAGGCCATGGCTGGCACCTGGGAAGAACCCGGATACCGTGCCGGGGCCGTTTTCTGGAAGACTCCTCAGCCTTACAAGGACAACAACACCATGAGACAAACCTTTTGCGCCGTGCTGCTCGCGCTGTGCGCCGCCACGGCCAGCGCGCAGGACGTCAAGGCCGTGTACCACGTGAATACCGGCCTCGACTCGGCGGCCCGCATACTGGGCAACATCACGAACCACGTCAACGCCGACCCGCAGGCCAGGATCGTGGTGGTGACGCATGGCGCCGGGGTCGATTTCCTGCTCTCGGACGCCAAGGACGCCCAGGGGCGCGAGTTCAGCGGGCAGGTGAGCGCGCTGGCCTCGCGCGGCGTGGAGTTCCGCGCCTGCGGCAACACGCTGCAGGCGCGCAAGATCGACGTGGGCCGCCTGCTGATGGAGGCCAAGGTCGTCCCCTCGGGCGTGGCCGAGGTGGCGCGCCTGCAGGGCAGGGAAGGCTACGCCTACCTCAAGCCGTGATTCATTCCTGATCGATGGCGATCTGCACGCAGATGCTGCGGCACATCTGCACGGCCTTGTCGTTCGCGATGAAGTAATAGATGCTCACGCCCTCGCGGCGGCGGCCCAGTATGCCGGCCTGGTACAGCGTGTTGAGGTGCTGGGACATGTTGGGCTGGGTGGTGTCGATCTCGGCGAGCAGCTCGCTCACGTTCTTCTCGCCGTTGCACAGGGCGCTGATGATCTTGAGCCGCATGGGCGCGGCCATGGCGCGGAACAGCTCCGCAGCGGTCTCAAAGACGCTGTCATCCTCGATCGCCGGTGATGTCGTGTTCGTGGTGCCCATGCAAGCCTGCCTCGTGCCCTGCAGGCCGAGCTTGCCTGCGGTGCCAATGGAGCCCCGTAGTCTACGCGGGAATACGCGAGGATCCTATATCGCTATATAAATTCGGATATTGCGCAAATTTTGGCCTTGAGAGCTGGTGGCACGTTCAGCGCAGCACCAGCATGGGCACGCTGCACAGGCGCAGCAGCGCCGTGGTGGTGCTGCCCACGATGAGCTGGCGGATGCGCGAGTGCCCGTAGGCGCCCAGCACGAGCAGTGCGTCGCCGTGTTTTTCCATCAGCGCCGGAATCGCCTCCTCGGGGGGGCCGGCCACGAACTGCGTGCCCACCTCGAAGCCGGCCTGGCCCAGCAGCGCCTGCGCCTCGTCCAGGTGTTTCTGCGCCTGGGGCGTGGCCTCGCCCGCCATGGCCAGCAGGCCCGGCATGCCGCGCAGCAGCGGGCTGCGCGCCACGGCCTGCACTGCGCGGTGGGCGGTGGCGCTGCCGTCGTAGGCCACGACGAAGCTGCCGGGGGGGCTGAAGTCCGGCCGGGTCATGACCAGCACCGGCTGGCGCACCTGGCGCACCACGCTCTCCACCCGGTGGTCCAGCCGCAGCTTGCGCGGGCTGGTGGCCGGGCGGTTGCTGCCAAGCACGAACAGGCGCGCGCCGGGCTCGCATTCCAGCAGCGCGTCGGTCAGGTCGCCCTGGCGCAGCAGCACCTGCAGCGTGCCGGCGACGTCCTCGGGCACGCGCACGCACGCCTGATCCAGCATGCGCCGCGCGGCCTCGCGCGCCAGCCGGGTGCGCTCCTCGTCCAGGGTGTTGAGGCGCTCGAGCAGCAGGTCCTGCGCGCCCATGCCTATCACGCCGCTGTAGTCGCCCACGGGCGGCAGCGGCTCGGGCTGCTGCAGCACGTGCAGCAGCGCCAGGGGCGCGCCCAGCCGCTGCGCGGCCCAGGCAGCGCCATCCACCACGGCATACGTGGTGGCCAGTCCATCGACGCAGGCGTACACGGTGTTCTGGGTGGTCATGCGGTGTCCTCCTTGGGAGGCAGTGTGGCACTGCGGTCGCGCCTGTGCCAGCGGAAAGCCGTACCGTGCAAGCGCATTGTGGTTAATCGGTGCAGAACCTTTGCCTGCAGGGTGTGGGCAGCTATCGTTTTTGATGGTCAATCACTGCGTGGGCGTTCGCGCAGCACATGCGCGTGCAGCGCCTGGGCCGCCGCGGACAGGCCGCGGTCGCGCCGGCGCACCAGGTAGATCTGCCGCGTGAGCCCGGGCAGCGCCAGCGGCCGTGTCGCCAGCTCGGGGTGCTGGAAGTGGAACAGCGTGAAGGTCGGCACCACGCTGATGCCCAGCCCCGCGCGCACCATGCCGGTCACGGTGGCGAGCTGCTCGACCTCCAGCATGGTGCGCATGGCCTGGGGGTGGAAGGCCGCCTCCAGGTACTGGCGCACGCTGCTGTGCCGCGCCAGGTGGATGAAGGGCCATTGGGCCAGCGCGCGCAGCGACGCGGGCGCGCCGCCGGGCAGGGGCCGCGCGGCCAGCGGGTGGTCCGTGCGGCACACCAGGTGGAAGCCGTCGCGGCAGAACGGCTCGGCCTGCAGTTCGGGCGTGTCGGCGCGTATGGCGGCCAGCGCGAAGTCGGCCCGGCCCGTCGCCACGCGCTCGATGCAAGGCTCGGACAGCACGTCGGCAATGTCCAGCTCCACGCCCGGGTGCCGGGCATGAAAGCCCGCCAGCACGCCCGGCAGCCACCCCGCGGCCAGCGACGGCAGCAGCGCGATGGCCACGCGCCCGCGCCGCAGCGTGGCCGCGTCGCGCATGGCGGCCAGCGCCGCATCCACCTCGGCGCGGATGCGCAGCGCGGATGCGTGGAAGTTCTCGCCCTCGGCCGTCAGATCCACGTGGCGCGTGCTGCGGTCGAACAGGCGCAGGCCCAGGCCGTCCTCCAGCGCGCGGATGAGCGCGCTGAACGCCGGCTGCGACAGGTGGCACTGCGCGGCCGCGCGCGTGAAGCTGCGCTGCGCGGCCAGGGCGAGGAAGGCGTCGATCTGGCGCGAGGAGATATTCATTTGTTTTGTCGATGAATTGATTTTGACAATCTATTTCACAGAATAACCCAGCGCGCCTACAGTGCGCCGCAGGAGACAACCCGAGGACACGCGATGGCGAACCCTTCATCCCTGCTCATAGGCTGCGCGGCCGGCTTCTCGGGCGACCGCACCGACGCCGCCGCGCCCGTGGTGCAGGCGCTCGTGGACAGCGGCCGCCCCGCCGTGCTGATCTTCGAGACCCTGGCCGAGCGCACGCTGGCGCTGGCCCAGCTGGCGCGCCGCGCCGACCCCGGGGCGGGCTACGAGCCGCTGCTCGACGAACTGCTGCGCCCCGTGCTCGCGCAGTGCCTGCGCCATGGCGTGCGCATCGTGAGCAACTTCGGCGCGGCCAACCCGCGGGGCGCTGCGCTGCGCATCCGGCAGCTGGCGGCCGAGCTGGGCGCGCGCCGCCCGCGCGTGGCCGTGGTGCACGGCGACGACCTGAGCGGGCCGCAGCACCGCGCCCTGCTGGCCGAGGCACTGGGACAGGACATGCCCGCGCAGCCCATCGTGAGCGCCAATGCCTACATTGGCGCCGGGCCGATCGCCGACGCGCTGCGCGCGGGCGCCGACATCGTCGTCTGCGGCCGCGTGGCCGACCCGTCGCTGGTGCTGGGCCCGGCGCTGGCGCACTACGGCTGGGCCATGGATGACTGGGACCGTCTCGCGCGCGCCACCATGGCCGGCCATCTGCTCGAATGCGGCGCGCAGGTCACGGGCGGCTACTTCGCCGACCCGGGCTACAAGGACGTGCCGGGCATGGCGCGCCTGGGCTATCCCATCGCCGAGATCGACGCCGACGGCCACTGCACCATCACCAAGCCCGGGGGCACGGGCGGGCGCGTGGACGAGCGCACGGTCAAGGAGCAGCTGCTGTACGAACTGCACGACCCCGCCGCCTACCTCACGCCCGACGTGGTGGCCGACATCACGCAGACCCGCGTCGCCTGGGCCGGCGCCGACCGCGTGCGCCTGGAGGGCGTGCGCGGCCATGCGCGGCCGCCCTCGCTCAAGGTGAACGTGTGCTTCGAGTCCGGCTGGTTCGCCGAGGGCGAGATCTCCTACGCCGGCGCGCGTGCCGAGGCGCGCGCGCGCCTGGCCGGCGAGGTGCTGCGCGAGCGCCTGGCGGGCGTGGCGCCGCTGCGCGTGGACCTGATCGGCGTGGCCAGTGTCTTTGCCGACGACGCCGGGCGCTGGCTGCAGGCCCATGTGGGCCAGGACGCGCAGGACGTGCGCCTGCGCGTGGCGCTGCAGCACCAGGACCATGCCGGCGCCCAGCGCCTGGTGCGCGAGGTGACGGCGCTGTACTGCTGCGGCCCGGCCGGCGGCGGCGGCGTGCGCACCGCCATGCGCCCGCGCCTGGGCACGGTGTCGTGCCTGGTGCCGCGCGCTGCGGTGGAAACGGGCTTCACGCTGCTGGACTGAAAGGCGCATCGACCATGACCGATACCGACCTGACCGTTCCCCTGTACCGCCTGGCGCACGGTCGCACGGGCGACAAGGGCAACCGCTCCAACATCAGCGTGATCGCCTGGCATCCCGCGCTCTGGGACCTGCTCGTGGAGCAGGTCACCGAGCAGGCCGTCGCGCGCCAGTTCGCGCTGCGCCGGCCCAGCCGCGTCACGCGCCATCTGCTGCCGCAGCTGCATGCGATGAACTTCGTGCTCGACGGCGTGCTCGACGGCGGCGTGAACGACGCGCTCAACCTCGACAGCCACGGCAAGGCGCTGTCCTTCCTGCTGCTGGACCTGCCCGTGCGGGTGCCGGCGGCGCTGGCGCGGCACCTGGCCGGCCCCCGGTGACGCGGGGCCGGCCCTTTTCCCTTTTTCAACATGGCAACACAGGAGACGACATGAACCCATCCACGCATCGCCGCCGCGCACTGGCCACCGCCGCTGCAGCCCTCGCACTGGCCCTGGCCGGCACGGCCGGCGCGCAGGCCCCGTATCCGGCCAAGGCCATCACCTTCGTCGTGCCGTTCGCGGCGGGCAGCGCCACCGACCAGCTCGCGCGCGCCCTGGGCCAGTCCGTCAGCACCGACACCAGGCAGCCCGTGGTGGTGGACAACAAGGCCGGCGCCAGCGGCATGATCGCCGCGCAGGCCGTGGTCAAGGCCGCGCCCGACGGCTACACCGTGCTCATCACCACCAATACCACGCACGCGGCCAACGAGCACCTGTACAAGAAGCTGCCCTACGACCCGGTGAAGGACTTCGCCCCGGTCACCGGCCTGGGCAAGGGCGGGCAGGTGCTGGTGGTGAACGCCAGCGCGCCCTACAAGAGCGTGGCCGAGCTGCTGGCCGCCGCGAAGAAGAACCCCGGCAAGCTCAGCTTCGGCAGCGGCAGCTCGTCGAGCCGCATGGCCGGCGAGATGCTCAAGCAGCTCGCGGGCGTGGACATCCTGCACGTGCCCTACAAGAGCAACCCGCTGGCCATCACCGACCTGCTGGGCGGGCAGATCGACATGATGATCACCGACACCTCCACCGGCGTGCCGCAGATCAAGGCGGGCAAGCTGCGCGCGCTGGGCTACTCCACGCAAAAGCGCGGCGCGCAGCTGCCCGACGTGCCCACCATCGCCGAGGCGGGCGTGAAGGGCTACGACATGGGCTACTGGTTCGCCGCCTACGTGCCCGCCGGCACGCCCGCGCCCGTGGTGGCGCGCCTCAACGAGCTGCTGGCCCACGCCACCAGGAGCGAGGCCGCCAGGTCGTTCTTCGACACCGCCGGCTCAGAGGCGTGGACCACCACGCCCGAGGAACTCGCCAGGTTCCAGGCGGAGGAAACCCGGAAATGGGGCAAGGTCATCAAGGCCGCAGGCATCGAGCCTGAATGATCGTGAGGGCGGTTTTTGAATGAAATTGGGCTGTGGCGCCCTATGGGTAAGCGCAAGCAGCTATCTTTTCAGGAGTCCTGTGTGTCGCCTGAAGGTGCGAACAGGTCCCAGGTGGCCATGAACAGCGCCGCGATGACGGGGCCGATGACGAAGCCGGTCAGCCCGAACAGCGCCATGCCGCCCAGGGTGGAGATCAGCACCACGTAGTCCGGCATCTTGGTGTCCTTGCCCACCAGCAGCGGGCGCAGCAGGTTGTCCACCAGGCCGATGACGCCGACGCCGTAGGCGGTCAGGATCACGGCCTGGCCGGTGGCTCCCGTGGCCAGGAAGTAAATGGCCACGGGTCCCCAGATCAGGCTGGCGCCCACCGCCGGCAGCAGCGACAGGAAGGCCATGAGCACGCCCCACATCACCGGCCCCTGGATGTCCAGGATCCAGAAGATGAGTCCGCCCAGCGCCCCCTGCGATGCCGCCACCACGATGTTGCCCTTGACGGTGGCGCGGATCACGGTGGTGAACTTGCGGGCCAGCTGGTCCTTGTGCTCCGTGTCCAGCGGAATGGCCTGGCGGATGCGCGCCGCCAGCCGCGGGCCGTCGCGCAGCAGGAAGAACAGCAGGTACAGCATGACGCCGAAGCTCACGATGAACTGCAGCGTGTTCTGCCCCACGTCCAGCGCCTTGGTGGCCAGGAACTGGCTGGCCTGGGCGCCCACGGCCGTCAGGCGCGCCTGCAGCTCGGCCAGGGAGGTGAGGTGGAAGCGGTCCAGCAGCGCCAGGACCCAGGCGGGCAGGGCGGCCAGCACCTGCTGCAGGTAGGCGCCGTAGTTCAGCTGCCCCGAGCGCGCCCGCTCGTAGGCCACGCTGGCCTCCTGCGCGAGGGAGAGGCCGATGAACACCATGGGCAGGATCACGATCACCAGGCAGATGCACAGCGTGATGAACGCGGCCAGGTTGCGCCGGCGCGGCATGCGCCGCAGCAGCCGGCGGTGCAGCGGCGTGAACAGGATGGCCAGCACCACGCCCCAGAAGATGGCGCCATTGAGCGGCCAGAGGATGGCGCCGAAGGCCAGGGTCACGGCGGCGAGCAGCAGCAGCAGGGTGCGGTTCTGGAGCAGGAGCGGGTGCATGGGCAGGCGGGTGTGGAAAACGGCCAACTGTAAGCCAAGCCGCATGGCGTTGCCTGGCGCGCCCGGCCGTGTTCGATGGCACAATAGCGCCCGCAAACGAGGTCCTTCCCCTGCCACAGTCGCATCCGCCAACCGGTTCAGCCGTGACGCGGAAGGTTTGTCAACCAGCTAATGCTTCCTTCAGGGAAGCGGAGGTCAGCGGAATATGAGCGAGCCCACATCCGTCTACCAAGCCTACCAAGGCAACACCTATCTCTTCGGCGGCAACGCCCCCTACGTCGAGGAGATGTACGAGAACTATCTTGCCAACCCCGGCAGCGTGCCGGATTCCTGGCGCGAATACTTTGACGCACTGCAACATGTGCCCGCGGTAGACGGCAGCAATGCCAAGGACGTTCCCCATCTTCCGGTCATCAACGCCTTTGCCGAACGTGCCAAGGCCGGCGGCACCCGGGTGGTCGTCGCCAGCACCGACGCCGAAATGGGCCGCAAGCGCACGGCCGTGCAGCAGCTCATCGCCGCCTACCGCAACGTGGGCGCACGCTGGGCCGACCTCGACCCCCTGAAGCGCGCCGAGCGTCCCGCCATTCCCGAGCTCGAGCCCTCGTTCTACGGCTTTGCCGATGCCGACCAGGAAACGGTGTTCGACACCAGCAACACCTTCTTCGGCAAGGACAACATGCCCCTGCGCGAGCTGCTCAATGCGCTGCGCGAAACGTACTGCGGCACCGTGGGCGCGGAATACATGTACGCCACCGACCAGACGCAAAAGCGCTGGTGGCAGCAGAGGCTCGAGAGCACCCGCAGCAAGCCCGCCTTCGACGCGGCCAAGAAGAAGCGCATCCTCGATCGCCTGACGGCCGCCGAGGGCCTGGAGCGCTACCTGCACACCAAGTACGTGGGCCAGAAGCGCTTCTCGCTCGAAGGCGGTGAGAGCTTCATCGCCGCCATGGACGAGCTGATCCAGTCCGCCGGCGCCAAGGGCGTGCAGGAAGTGGTGATCGGCATGGCCCACCGCGGCCGCCTGAACGTGCTGGTCAACACCCTGGGCAAGATGCCCAAGGACCTGTTCGCCGAGTTCGACCACACCGCGCCCGAAGACCTGCCCGCGGGCGACGTGAAGTACCACCAGGGCTTCTCCTCCGACGTGTCCACCCCCGGCGGCCCGGTGCACCTGAGCCTGGCGTTCAACCCCTCGCACCTGGAGATCGTGAACCCCGTGGTCGAGGGCTCGGTGCGCTCGCGCATGGACCGCCGCGCCGACCCCAAGGGCAAGCAGGTGCTGCCCGTGCTGGTGCACGGCGACGCGGCCTTCGCCGGCCAGGGCGTGAACCAGGAGACGCTGGCGCTGTCCGAGACCCGTGGCTACACCACGGGCGGCACGGTGCACATCATCATCAACAACCAGATCGGCTTCACCACGTCCGATCCGCGCGACCTGCGCTCCACGCTGTACTGCACCGACATCGTGAAGATGATCGAGTCGCCCGTGCTGCACGTGAACGGCGACGACCCCGAGTCCGTGTGCCTGGCCATGCAACTGGCGCTGGAGTACCGCATGGAGTTCTCCAAGGACGTGGTGGTGGACATCATCTGCTACCGCAAGCTGGGCCACAACGAGCAGGACACCCCCATGCTCACCCAGCCGTTGATGTACAAGAAGATCGCCCAGCACCCCGGCACGCGCAAGCTCTACGCCGACAAGCTGGCCGCGCAGGGCCTGGGCGAGACGCTGGGCGACGACATGGCCAAGGCCTACCGCGCCGCCATGGACGAAGGCAAGCACACCATGGACCCGGTGCTGACCAACTTCAAGAGCAAGTACGCCGTGGACTGGAGCCCGTTCCTGGGCAAGGTATGGACGGACGCCGCCGACACCGCCATCCCGCTGACCGAGTGGAAGCGCCTGGCCGAGCGCATCACCACCATCCCCGAGGGCGTCACGCCGCACATGCTGGTGAAGAAGGTCTATGACGACCGCGCCGCCATGGGCCGGGGCGAGCACAACGTGGACTGGGGCATGGGCGAGCACATGGCCTTCGCCTCGCTGGTGGCCAGCGGCTACCCCGTGCGCCTGTCGGGCGAGGACAGCGGCCGCGGCACCTTCACGCACCGCCACGCCGTCATCCACGACCAGAAGCGCGAGAAATGGGACGAGGGCACCTACGTGCCGCTGCAGAACGTGGCCGAGAACCAGGCGCCCTTCGTCGTCATCGACTCCATCCTGTCCGAAGAGGCGGTGCTGGCATTCGAATACGGCTACGCCTCGAACGACCCCAACACTCTGGTGGTCTGGGAAGCGCAGTTCGGCGACTTCGCCAACGGCGCCCAGGTGGTGATCGACCAGTTCATCGCCTCGGGCGAGGTGAAGTGGGGCCGCGTCAACGGCATCACGCTGATGCTGCCGCACGGCTACGAGGGCCAGGGCCCCGAGCACAGCTCGGCGCGCCTGGAGCGCTTCATGCAGATGGCGGCCGAGGCCAACATGCAGATCGTGCAGCCCACCACGGCCAGCCAGATCTTCCACGTGCTGCGTCGCCAGATGGTGCGCAACCTCAGGAAGCCCCTGATCATCATGACGCCGAAGTCGCTGCTGCGTAACAAGGACGCGACCTCGCCGCTGTCCGAGTTCACCAAGGGCGGCTTCCAGACCGTGCTGGGCGAGCAGGACGCTGCCATCGCCAAGAACGCCGCCAAGGTCAAGCGCATCATTGCCTGCTCGGGCAAGGTGTACTACGACCTGATGAAGAAGCGCACCGAGGCCGAACGCAGCGACGTGGCCATCGTCCGCGTCGAGCAGCTCTATCCCTTCCCGCACAAGGCCTTCGCCGCGGAGCTCAAGAAGTACGCGAATGTGACCGACATCGTGTGGTGCCAGGACGAGCCGCAGAACCAGGGTGCCTGGTTCTTCATCCAGCACAACATCCACGAGAACATGCACGAAGGCCAGAAGCTCGGCTACGCCGGCCGCGCCGCCTCGGCATCGCCCGCCGTGGGCTACGCACACCTGCACCAGGACCAGCAGAAGGCCCTGGTCGAGGCCGCCTTCGCCAAGCTCAAGGGTTTTGTCCTGACCAAGTAAGGCCACCAACCCACTCATTCAGAACAGAACACTTTTTGGAAAGAACACCAATATGGCAATCGTAGAAGTCAAGGTTCCCCAGCTGTCCGAGTCCGTGGCCGAGGCCACGCTGCTGCAGTGGAAGAAGAAGGCCGGCGAGGCCGTCGCCCAGGATGAGATCCTGATCGAGATCGAGACCGACAAGGTGGTGCTGGAAGTGCCGGCCCCGTCCGCCGGCGTGCTGGCCGAGCTGCTGGTGGGCGATGGCGGCACGGTCGTGTCCGACCAGCCCATCGCCAGGATCGACACCGAGGGCAAGGCCGGCGCCGCCGCCGCGCCCGCCGCTGCCGCTGCGGCGCCCGCCGCCGCGGCTCCCGTGGCTGCCGCCGCCGCGCCGGCCGCCGCCGGTGGCGGCAAGGGCGACGTGGCCATGCCCGCCGCCGCCAAGATCCTGGCCGAGAACAACCTGTCGGCCGCCCAGGTGGCCGGCAGCGGCAAGGATGGCCGCGTGACCAAGGGCGACGCCCTGGCGGCCGTGGCCGGTGGCGTCAAGTCCACCGCCGCCGTGATTCCCACCGGCGTGCCCACCAAGGCGCTGCCCCAGGTGGCGGCTCCGTCGTCGGCCCAGGACCTGGGCGAGCGCCCCGAGCAGCGCGTGCCCATGAGCCGCCTGCGCGCCCGCGTGGCCGAGCGCCTGCTGCAGTCGCAGTCCACCAACGCCATCCTGACGACCTTCAACGAGGTCAACATGGCCCCGGTGATGGAGATGCGCAAGAAGTTCCAGGACGCCTTCACCAAGGAACACGGCGTGAAGATCGGCTTCATGTCCTTCTTCGTCAAGGCGGCGGTGCATGCGCTCAAGAAGTTCCCGGTGCTCAACGCCTCGGTCGATGGCAACGACATCGTCTACCACGGCTACTTCGACATCGGCATCGCCGTCGGCTCGCCGCGCGGCCTGGTGGTGCCCATCCTGCGCAACGCCGACCAGATGAGCTTCGCCGACATCGAGAAGAAGATCGCCGAGTTCGGCAAGAAGGCGGCCGAGGGCAAGCTGGGCATCGAGGAGATGACCGGCGGCACGTTCTCGATCAGCAACGGCGGCACTTTCGGCTCGATGATGTCCACCCCCATCATCAACCCGCCGCAGTCGGCCATCCTGGGCGTGCACGCCACCAAGGACCGCGCCGTGGTCGAGAACGGCCAGGTCGTGGTGCGCCCGATGAACTACCTGGCCATGTCCTACGACCACCGCATCATCGACGGCCGCGAGGCCGTCCTGGGCCTGGTGGCCATGAAGGACGCCCTGGAAGACCCCTCGCGCCTGCTGTTCGACCTGTGATCCACAGCAGGGTGTAACTCTCGAAACCCACCCTCGGCCTGGCCCGGCGGTGGGTTTTTTCTCTCCCCCCATTCCTGAAGAAACCATGAGCAAACAATTCGACGTCATCGTCATCGGCGCCGGTCCCGGCGGCTACATCGCAGCCATCCGCGCAGCGCAGCTGGGCATGAACGTGGCCTGCATCGACGAGTGGAAGAACGCCGCAGGCGGCGCCGCGCCCGGCGGCACCTGCACCAACGTGGGCTGCATTCCGTCCAAGGCGCTGCTGCAGTCGAGCGAGCACTTCGAGCACGCCACCAAGCACTTCGCCGAGCACGGCATCAGCACCGGCAAGGTGACCATGGACGTGGCCACGATGATCGGCCGCAAGGACACCGTGGTGAAGCAGAACAACGACGGCATCCTGTACCTGTTCAAGAAGAACAAGGTCAGCTTCTTCCACGGCCGCGGCTCGTTCGCCAAGGCCGTCGAGGGCGGCTACGAGGTCAAGGTGGCGGGCAAGGCCGAAGAGACGCTGACGGCCAGGCAGGTCATCCTCGCCACCGGCTCCAACGCGCGTGCGCTGCCGGGCGTGGAGTTCGACGAGGTCAACGTGCTGTCCAACGACGGCGCGCTGGCCATCGGCGCGGTTCCCAAGAAGCTGGGCGTGATCGGCTCGGGCGTGATCGGCCTGGAGATGGGCAGCGTGTGGCGCCGCCTGGGCGCGGACGTGACCATCCTCGAAGGCCTGCCGACCTTCCTGGGCGCCGTGGACGAGCAGGTCGCCAAGGAAGCCAAGAAGGCGTTCGACAAGCAGGGCCTGAAGATCGAGCTGGGAGTGAAGATCGGCGAGATCAAGAACGGCAAGAAGGGCGTCTCGATCGCCTACGCCAACGCCAAGGGCGAAGAGCAGAAGCTGGACGTGGACAAGCTCATCGTCTCCATCGGCCGCGTGCCCAATACCATCGGCCTGAACCCCGAGGCCGTGGGCCTGCAGCTCGACGAGCGCGGCGCCATCGTGGTCGATGCCGACTGCAGGACCAACCTGCCCGGCGTCTGGGCCGTGGGCGACGTGGTGCGCGGCCCCATGCTCGCGCACAAGGCCGAGGAGGAAGGCGTGGCCGTGGCCGAGCGCATCGCCGGCCAGCACGGGCACGTCAACTTCAACACCATCCCCTGGGTCATCTACACCAGCCCCGAGATCGCCTGGGTCGGCCGCACCGAGCAGCAGCTCAAGCAGGACGGCGTGAAGTACAAGGCCGGCAGCTTCCCCTTCCTCGCCAACGGCCGCGCACGCGCGCTGGGCGACACCACGGGCTTCGTCAAGTTCCTGGCCGACGCCGCGACGGACGAGATCCTGGGCGTGCACATCGTCGGCCCGCTGGCCAGCGAGCTGATCGCCGAGGCCGTGGTGGCAATGGAGTTCAAGGCGAGCAGCGAAGACATCGCCCGCATCTGCCACGCGCATCCCTCGCTGTCCGAGGCGACCAAGGAAGCGGCGCTGGCCGTGGACAAGCGCACCCTCAACTTCTAAGGGTTTGAGGTGAAAATGGCTGCTTGCGCTTTCCCGATAAGCGCTGGCAGCTATTGTTTTGAAAGCAAGGAATACCGGTGAACGTCAGGCAGGCCTATGAGGCGGAACTCGCCGCCAAGGGTTTCAAGAGCGACCCCGCGCAGTTGCGCGCCGTGGATGCGCTCGAGCGCTGCGCGCAGGAGTGGAGCCAGTACAAAACCCGCCGCTCCAACGCGCTGAAGAAGCTCATCAACCACCCCGAAATACCCAAGGGCGTCTACATGTACGGCGGGGTGGGGCGCGGCAAGAGCTTTCTCATGGACTGCTTCTTCAACGCCGTGCCCCTGAAGCGCAAGGTGCGCCTGCACTTCCACGAATTCATGCGCGAGGTGCACCGCGAACTGGCCGGCCTGCAGGGCCAGCAGAACCCGCTGGACGCCCTGGGCGCGCGCATCGCCAAGCGCTACAAGCTCATCTGCTTCGATGAGTTCCACGTGGCGGACGTGACCGATGCCATGATCCTGCACCGCCTGCTGGTCGCGCTGTTCGACAACGGCGTGGGCTTCGTCACCACGTCCAACTTCAAGCCCGACGAGCTGTATCCGGACGGGCTGCACCGCGACCGCATCCTGCCCGCGATCGCGCTGCTCAACGAGCGCATGGAAGTGGTCAACGTGGACAACGGCACCGACTACCGCCGCCGCACGCTGGAGAACGCCAGGCTCTACCACTGCCCGCTGGGCCCCGAAGCCGACGCCGCGATGCAGGAGACCTTCGGCCTGCTGGCCGAGGTGCACGACGAAGACCCGGTGCTGCACATCGAGGCGCGCGAGATCCGCGCCCTGCGCCGTGCGGGCGGCGTGGTGTGGTTCGATTTCCGCGAACTGTGCATGGGCCCGCGCTCGCAGAACGACTACCTGGAGATCGCCACCCAGTTCCACACCGTGCTGCTGTCGGGCGTGCCCTATATGCCGGTCAACCTGGCCTCGCCGGCGCGGCGCTTCACCTGGCTCGTGGACGTGCTCTACGACCGGCGCGTCAAGCTCATCGTCTCGGCCGCCGTGCCGCCCGAGGAACTCTATACCGAAGGGCCGCTGGCGCACGAGTTTCCACGCACCGTCTCGCGCCTCAACGAAATGCAGTCCAAGGAATACCTGCAGCTCGAGCGGCGCGTGGTGGACACGGGGCTGACATGAGAACTTCGGATTTTTTGCCTGCCTTCATCCGGGTATTGCTCGTGCTGGGCGCCGCCGTGCTGGCGCCGGCCCAGGCTGCGCAGCCGGCCGCCGCCACCGCGGCGCAGGAGGAGGCCGCGCGCCAGGCACAGCTGCAAAGGCAGGCCCGGCGCGAGCAGATCCAGGCCGAGCGGCAGGCCGTCCAGGCGCAGCTGGGCAAGGACGAGGCCGCGTGCTACCAGGCGTTCGCGGTCAATGACTGCCTGCGCAAGGTGCGCGCCAAGGCGCGCGCGGCCGACAACGCGCTGCGCCAGCAAGAGCTGCAGATCGACGACGAGGAGCGCCGCGAGAAGGCCGATCAGCGCGTGCGCTCCATCGAGGAGCGGCGGCAGGAGCAGCATGAGAAGCTGCAGGCCGGCGAGAAGCCGGCTCCCCTGCGCGCCACCGAGCGCAACAATGCGCAGGCGCGCGAGCAGGAAGCACGCCAACGCGCCGAGCAGCAGCAGCGCCGCGCGGCCGAGCATGCGGCAGACCTGGAGCGGCGCAGGCAGGCCGGGCAGCAGCGCATCCCCGAATCGCGCGCCCGCTACGAGGCCAAGCAGCAACAGGCCCGCGAACGCCGCGAACGGCACGAGCGCGAAAAGGCGCAGGCGGCGGCCTCGGGCCGCAAGCCGCCGGCTCCGCTGCCTCCGCCGCCCGGCGATCAGGCCGCGCCTTGAAGCCCGTGGGTTTCACGCCTGGGGCGTGAGCTGCGCTGCTGGGCGCGGCAGCCGTTTTTCGTCGGCCAGCGCCTCGATCTTCACCACCAGCAGCGACAGGTTGTCGCCGCCCCCGCACGATCGCGTGCGCGCCTTGTCGATCAGGAATTCGCTGGCCTCGCGCGGGGTCAGCGAGTCCAGCACCGACGCCAGCTCGGCCGACGAGAAGTAGTGCCAGACGCCGTCGCTGCAGGCCAGCAGCGCATCGCCGGGCTGCAGCTGGGGGATCAGGTGCGCCGTGATGGGGGGATCGCTTTCCGCGCCCAGGCAGCCGATCAGGACATTGGAGTGGGGGTGGCTGCCGGCCTCGGCCTCGGTGAGTTCGCCGCGGTCCACCAGCGCCTGCACGTAGGAGTGGTCGCTGGTGCGAAAGAGCAGCCGCCCATGCTGGAAGTGGTAGATGCGCGAGTCGCCGGCATGCACCCAGTGGCAATCGCCGCGCGGGTTGATCACGAAGGCGGCGATCGTGCTGTGCGGCTCCTGCTCGGCCGAGATGGCCGTGAGACGGATCACGATATGCGCCTCCTGGACGATATGCTTGAGCAGTGCGGCCGCGTCATCCGTTTCGGGTGAATAGCGCTCGAAGAGCTGGCGAGCCGTGAGCATGACCTGGTCGGAGGCCTTGCGCCCGCCGCTGCGCCCGCCCATGCCATCGGCCACCACGCCGAGCACGCAGCCGTTGAAGCGGGGGTGCGGCAGCAGGGCGACCTGGTCTTGCTGGTAGGTACGGTCACCCTTGTGGATGCCGGTGGAGGCGCTGATGCGGAACGCTTTGGTCATGGGCAGAAGAAGGCGGGCAGACGCCTTGCGGCGTCTGGGCGGCAATGCGGTACCTATTATGATCAAGCAGCGCAGTATGAACCAACGCCCTCAAGACGCCACGCCCGCGCCGCTTCCTGTCTCTTCCCATGCAGCTCGATGACCAGGTGGCCCGGGCCTTCGCGCCGGAAGGCCCGCTGGCGCGCGTGCTGCCCCATTTCCACCCCCGCGCGGGCCAGACGGACATGGCCCTGGCGGTGGCGGACGCCATCGGTGCCTCCGCGCGGCTGGTGGTGGAGGCGGGGACCGGCGTGGGCAAGACCTTCGCGTACCTGGTGCCGGCCCTCTTGAGCGGCCGGCAGGTGCTGGTCTCCACCGCCACCAAGGCGCTGCAGGACCAGCTCTTCGGCCGTGACCTGCCGCTGCTGCAGCGCGCCCTGGCGCTGCCCCTGCGCCCGGCCCTGCTCAAGGGGCGGTCCAGCTATCTGTGCCGCCATCGCCTGGAGCTGGCCCGCCAGGACGAGAGGGTGGGCGATGCCGGTCTGGCGCGGGACCTCGGCCGCATCGAGCGGTGGGCGCAGGACACGCCCACCGGCGACTTGGCGCAGCTGCCGGACCTTGACGAGCGCTCGGCCGCCGTGGCCCTGGTCACCTCCACGCGGGACAATTGCCTGGGCGCGGACTGCCCGCGCTTCCAGCAGTGCCACGTCTACCAGGCGCGCCGCGACGCGCTGGCGGCCGACGTGGTGGTCATCAACCACCATCTTTTCTTTGCCGACCTGGCCGTGCGCGAATCGGGCGTGGCCCGGCTGCTGCCCAGCACAGGCGTGGTGATCTTCGACGAGGCCCACCAGCTGGCCGAGACGGCGGCGCAATTCCTGGGCGCGCAGCTCGGCACCGGCCAGCTGCTGGACCTGGGCCAGGACCTGCGGGCAGCAGGCCTGCGCTGGGCGCGCGGCCTGGCGGACTGGCAGGGCCTGCATGACGGGCTGCGCCAGGCGGTGCGCGCGCTGCGTCTGCTGGCCGCTGGCGGCGACCCGGACGACCATGGGGCCGCCCGCGTGCCCTGGACGGGGCCGGCGCCCGACGGCGTGGACCCCGTGCAATGGGCGGATGCGCTGCATGCCGTGGTGGCCGCGCTGCGCACCGCCCTGGCGGCCCTGGACGGCCTGGCGGGGCTGGCCCCCGACCTGCGGCACCTGCACCAGCGCACCGTTGCGCTCTTGGAGCGCCTGGCGCATTTTTCCGCCGTGGGCGATGGGGGCTGGGTGCGCTGGCTGGAGGTGGCGGGCGCGCCGCGCATGTCGGAGTCGCCGCTGGACGTGGCGCCGGCCCTGCATGCGCTGTGGCACGGCGCGCCCGCGCCGCAGGGCGCCTGGGACGAGGAGGGGGGCGCGGCGCAGGCGGCGGATGCCCGCTCCTGGGTGTTCACCTCCGCCACGCTGGGCGACGATGCCGGCCTGCGCTGGTTCACCGAGTCCTGCGGTCTGCAGGACGCCCGCATCCTGCGCGTCCCCAGCCCGTTCGACTACGCGCGCCAGGCCGCGCTCTACGTGCCGGAGCAATTGCCGCTGCCCACCGATCCCGCCCACAGCGCGCAGCTGGCGCATTGGGTCGGCGATGCCGTGGCGCGCCTGGGCGGGCGCACGCTGGTGCTGACCACCAGCCTGCGGGCGCTGCAGGTGGTGGCCGCCGTGCTGCAGCAGCGTTTCGCACCCGGCGGCGGCATAGAGGTGCTGGTGCAGGGCCAGGCGCCCAAGCGGCAGATCATGGAGCGCTTTCGCATGCAGGCCCATGCAGGCGGCCGTCCCGCAGGCCGGGTGCTGGTGGGCTCGGCCACCTTCTGGGAGGGCTTCGACGTGCCCGGCGATGCGCTGCAGCTGCTGGTGATCGACAAGCTGCCCTTCCCATCGCCGGGCGACCCGCTGGTGCGGGCGCGCAGCGAGCGGCTTGCGCGGGAAGGGCGCAGCGCGTTTCGCGAACTCGCCCTGCCGGCGGCCGCGGTGGCGCTCAAGCAGGGCGCGGGGCGTCTGATACGGCGCGAGAGCGACCGCGGAGTGCTGGTCGTGGCCGACGCGCGCCTCGTGCGCAAGGGCTACGGCAAGCGCCTGATGCGGGCCTTGCCCGCGATGCGCCGCCTTGCGTCGCAGGAGGAGTTCGACGCGGCGCTGGACGCGCTCACCAGAACTTCCACCACGGATTGTCCTTGGCCTTGAAGCCGGTGCTCAGCAGGCTGCTGTTCGGGTAGGAGGCCTGCAGCACGCGCTGCGCGTCGTCGCGCAGCTGCGTCATGCCCAGCGCGTCGTAGGAACGCACCAGGATGTACAGCGCCTCCTCGGTGGCGGGCACGTCCTTGTAGTCGGTGATCGCGCTTTGCGCGCGGCTGATGGCCGCCACGTAGGCGCCGCGCTGGTAGTAGTAGCGGGCCACGTGCACCTCGTACTGCGCCAGCGAGTTGACGATGTAGGTCATGCGCAGGCGCGCGTCGGGCGTGTAGCGCGACTCGGGAAAGCGCGCCACCAGCTCGCGGAAGGACTCGAAGGAGTCCTTGGCGGCCTTCTGGTCGCGCTCGGACAGGTCCTGGCGGGAGACCCAGGAAAACAGGCCCAGGTTCTCGTTGAAGTTCACCAGGCCCTTGAGGTACAGCGCGTAGTCGAGCGCGGGGCTCGCCGGGTGCAGCTTCATGAAGCGGTCCAGCGTGGCGATGGCCTGGGCTTTCTCGCCGCCCTTGTACTGGGCGTAGGCCTTTTCCAGCTGGGCCTGCTGGGCCAGCGGCGTGCCGGCGGCGCGGCCTTCGAGCTTTTCCAGCAGCGGCACGGCCTTGTCGTAGGCGCCGCCGTTGAGCTCGTCGCGCGCCTCGGCATAGATCTTGTCGGTGCTCCAGCCGGCGGTCTTGTCCTCGGAGCTGCTGGCGCAGGCGGCCAGCAGGCCGGCAGCCAGCAATGCGGAGATCAGAGACAGGGAAAAACGCGGCATGGCGAAAGCTCTCGGGCAAGAAGTGAAAGACTGCTGGCGGCCGGCCGGCCTGCGGGGCCGGCCCAAGCCGCGACGCGACATTGTATGTAAGCAGGCGGGCCCACCGACTGCCGGATGGGGCCAAGCCCGCATTCCTACAATGCCGGGATGTTTGTTCACCTGCGCCTGCACACCGAATTTTCCGTCGTGGACGGAACCACCCGCATCGACGAGGCCGTCAAATCCGCCGCCAGGGATGGCCAGCCCGCGCTGGCCATCACCGATCTGAACAACCTCTTCGGGGCGGTCAAGTTCTACAAGGAAGGGCGGGGCAAGGGGGTCAAGCCCATCGTGGGCGCGGAGGTCTGCCTGGAGGGCGACGCGGGCGCGCCGCCCTCGCGCATGCTGCTGCTGGCGCAGAGCCGCCAGGGCTACCTCAACCTGTCCGAATTGCTGACGCGCGCCTGGACGCGCAACGTCGTCAAGAACCTGCCGCTGTGCACCTGGGACTGGCTCGCAGAGCTCAACCAGGGCCTGATCGCGCTGGCAGGCGCGCAGGCGGGGCCGGTGGGGCAGGCCCTCATGAAGGGCGACGACGAAGGCGCCGCGGCCGTGGCCTTGCGGCTCGCGGGCATCTTTCCGCACCGCTTTTACGTCGAGATACAGCGCGCCGGCCGCGCCGACGACGAGGCCCACGTCACCACGGCCGTCCAGCTTGCTGCCCGGCTGCAGCTGCCGGTGGTGGCCACGCATCCCGTGCAGTTCGTCACGGCCGATGGCTACGAGGCGCACGAGGCGCGCGTGTGCATCGCCGAGGGCGAGATCCTGGCCAACCAGCGGCGCGTGCGCCGCTTCACCCGGGAGCAGTATTTCAAGAGCGGCGCCGAGATGCAGGCGCTGTTCGCCGACGTGCCCTCGGCCATCGCCAACACGCTGGAGATCGCCAAGCGCTGCAACCTCACGCTGGTGCTGGGCAAGCCGCAGCTGCCGGACTTTCCCACGCCGGGCGGCATGCCGATCGAGGAATACTTCCGGGTCGCCTCCTACGACGGGCTCAAGGAGCGGCTGCTGCACCTGTTCCCCAATGAGGCCGAGCGCGAAAAACAGCGCCCGCGCTACGAGGAGCGCCTGGAGTTCGAGCTCGGCACCATTCTCAAGATGGGTTTCCCGGGCTACTTCCTCATCGTGGGCGACTTCATCCAGTGGGCCAAGAACAACGGCTGCCCCGTGGGGCCGGGCCGGGGCTCGGGCGCGGGCTCGCTCGTGGCCTACGCGCTCAAGATCACCGACCTGGACCCGCTGCAGTACAACCTGCTGTTCGAGCGCTTCCTGAACCCCGAGCGGGTGTCCATGCCCGACTTCGACATTGACTTCTGCCAGGCCAACCGCGACCGCGTGATCGACTACGTGAAGGAGAAGTACGGCAAGGACGCGGTGAGCCAGATCGCCACCTTCGGCACCATGGCCGCCAAGGCCGCCATCCGCGACGTGGGGCGCGTGATGGACATGAGCTACACCTTCTGCGACGGCATCTCGAAACTGGTGCCCGGCAAGCCCGGCCAGACCTACACCCTGGCCTACCCGCCCGAGCCGAAGAAGGAGGGCGACAAGAACAACTACGCGCTGGAGCTCGAGCCCATGCTCTACGAGCGCGTGCGCAAGGAGGAGGACGTGCGCACCATCATCGAGATGGCGCAGCAGCTCGAGGGCATGACGCGCAACATCGGCATGCACGCGGGCGGCGTGCTGATCGCGCCGGGCAAGCTGACGGACTTCTGCCCGCTGTACCAGCAGCCCGGCAGCGAATCGGCCGTGAGCCAGTACGACAAGGACGACGTGGAGGCCATCGGCCTGGTGAAGTTCGACTTCCTGGGCCTGGCCACGCTCACCATCCTGGAGATCGCGCGCGACTTCATCCGCGCGCGCAACAAGGGCCAGGAGGGCTTCGCGTTCGAGAACGTGCCGCTGGACGACGCCGCCACCTACAGGCTGTTTTCCGACGGCAAGACCGAGGCCGTGTTCCAGTTTGAAAGCCGGGGCATGCAGGGCATGCTCAAGGAAGCCCGCCCCAGCCGCCTGGAGGACCTGATCGCCCTGAACGCGCTGTACCGCCCGGGGCCGATGGACCTGATCCCGAGCTTCGTGAACCGCAAGCACGGCAAGGAGGTGGTGGAGTACCCGCACCCGCTGGTGGAGCCCGTGCTGGCCGAGACCTACGGCATCATGGTCTACCAGGAGCAGGTGATGCAGACCGCGCAGGTGCTGGGCGGCTACAGCCTGGGCGGCGCCGACATGCTGCGCCGCGCCATGGGCAAGAAGAAGGCTGAGGAGATGGCCGAGCACCGCGCCATCTTCCGCAAGGGCGCGGCCGAGAAGGGCATCGGCCAGGACAAGGCCGACGAAGTCTTCGACCTGATGGAGAAGTTCGCGGGCTACGGCTTCAACAAGTCGCACGCCGCCGCCTACTCGCTGCTGGCCTACCACACGGGCTGGCTCAAGGTGCACTACACGGCGGAGTTCTACTGCGCGAACATGACCGTGGAAATGGACGACACCGACAAGCTCAAGGTGCTCTACGAGGATGCGGTCAAGCAGTTCGGCATCACCTTCGAGCCGCCGGACATCAACCGCGGCAACTACCGTTTTGAACCCGTGACCGACAAGGTCATCCGCTACGGCCTGGGCGCCATCAAGGGCACGGGCCAGCAGGCCATCGAGGCCATCATCGCCGCCCGCGAGGGCCGGGGCGAGGGGCCGCGCGGGGGCGATCGCGGTCCCTTCAAGAGCCTGTTCGATTTCTGCGTGCGCGTGGACCGCACGCGCCTCAACAAGCGGACGGTGGAGGCGCTCATCAAGGCAGGCGCCTTCGATGCCCTGCATCTGGACCGTGCGGCGCTCGTGGCATCGATCGACCGGGCGTTCGACTTCGCAAGCGCGCAGCTGGCCAACGTCAACCAGGGCGGGCTGTTCGACATGATGGGCGACGACGCCATAGGCTCCAGCACCCAGGAGCCGGAGCTGGCCGAGGCCACGCCCTGGGGCATCAAGGAGCGCCTGATGCAGGAGAAGACGGCGGTGGGCTTCTACCTGTCGGGCCATTTGTTCGACGAGGTGCAGCAGGAGGTGCGCCGCTTCGTGCGCACGCCCATCGCCGAACTGGCCGACAGCCGCGAGACCCAGGTGCTGGCCGGCATCGTGGGCGACTGCCGCGTGATCAGCGGGCAGCGCGGCAAGCTGGCGCTGTTCAAGCTCGACGACAAGTCGGGCGTGATCGAGGCCTCGGCCGACGAAGGGGTGATCGCCGCCAGCGCCGGTGCGCTCAAGGACGACGAGTTCGTGGTCGTGAGCGGCCGGCTGCAGTTCGACCACTTCAGCGGCGGGCTGCGCGTGAAGGTGCAGCAGGTCTGGGATCTGGCCGGGGCGCGGGCGCGTTTTGGCCGCTACCTGCTGGTCGGCCCCCGGGACGGTGCCAGGCCCGACGTGGTTTCGATCGTGCGGGAATTTCCCCCGCGCCGTGAGGAAACGGAGCATGGCGAGATCCTGGCCCATGGCCTGCGCGTGCGCATGGGCGTGCGCTGCCAGGCCGATGCGGGAGCGGCCGTCGCCGAGCTGCAGCTCGGCGAGGCCAGCCGATTCTTCCCGAGCGATGCCGCCCTGGCCGCCTGGGGCGCGCAGGCGGGCAGCGACAACGTGAGCGTGGTGTACGAAAACGCTTGAAAAAGACGGCTGCGGCACCAGTTACAAGCACCTGCTGCAGCCAGGCCCAGCGGACTAGAATGAAACACATGGCAACCAGACCCCCTACGCCCGCGCCGGCGCCACGCCTTCCCTCCGGGGACGAGGGCGGCTCGGTCGTGCTCGAGCGGCGGACCCAGAAAACCAAGCCGCCCCAGATGTACCAGGTGGTGATGCTCAACGACGACTACACGCCCATGGAGTTCGTGGTCGTCGTGCTGCAGGAGTTCTTCAACAAGGACCGCGAGGCGGCCACGCAGATCATGCTGAAGATCCACCTGGACGGAAAAGGCGTCTGCGGCGTCTACACGCGCGACGTGGCGGCCACCAAGGTCGAGCAGGTCCTCGACGCGGCGCACCAGGCCGGACATCCGCTGCAATGCGTGAGTGAGCCTGTTGAATAAATGGCCTTTGCCCCCGATCTAAAGTCATCTTTCACACGCAAGCACATAGGAGTTCTCACATGATTGCCCAGGAACTGGAAGTCAGCTTGCACATGGCCTTCGTCGAGGCCCGTCAGCAGCGCCACGAGTTCATCACCGTGGAACACCTGCTGCTTGCATTGCTCGATAACCCCAGCGCAGCCGAGGTGCTGCGCGCATGCGCGGCCAACATCGACGACCTGCGCTCTTCGCTGACCAATTTCATCAAGGACAACACGCCCCAGGTGGCGGGCACCGACGAGGTGGATACCCAGCCCACGCTGGGCTTCCAGCGCGTGATCCAGCGCGCCATCATGCACGTGCAGTCCACCGGCAACGGCAAGAAGGAAGTCACGGGCGCCAACGTGCTCGTGGCCATCTTCGGCGAGAAGGACTCGCACGCCGTCTACTACCTGCACCAGCAGGGCGTGACGCGCCTGGACGTGGTGAACTACATCGCCCACGGCATCAAGAAGGGCGAGCCGCCCGAGCCCGCCAAGCCCGAGGGCCAGGCCGAGGCCGAGGACGGCGCCCAGGGCGAGCGCAGCGAGAAGGCCTCGCCGCTGGAGCAGTACACCCTGAACCTCAACCAGGCGGCCAGGGACGGCAAGATCGACCCGCTGATCGGCCGCGACTACGAGGTCGAGCGCACCATCCAGATCCTGTGCCGCCGGCGCAAGAACAACCCGCTGCTCGTGGGCGAGGCCGGCGTGGGCAAGACCGCCATCGCCGAGGGCCTGGCCTGGCGCATCACGCAGAACGACGTGCCCGAGATCCTGGCCGAGGCCACGGTGTACTCGCTCGACATGGGCGCGCTGCTGGCGGGCACCAAGTACCGCGGCGATTTCGAGCAGCGCCTCAAGGGCGTGCTCAAGAGCCTCAAGGACAAGCCCAACGCCATCCTGTTCATCGACGAGATCCACACGCTGATCGGCGCGGGTGCGGCCTCGGGCGGCACGCTGGACGCCTCCAACCTGCTCAAGCCCGCGCTCAGCTCGGGTGCGCTCAAGTGCATCGGCGCGACCACCTTCACCGAATACCGCGGCATCTTCGAGAAGGACGCGGCGCTGTCGCGGCGCTTCCAGAAGGTGGACGTGGTCGAGCCCACGGTGGCCGAGACGGTGGACATCCTCAAGGGCCTCAAGAGCCGCTTCGAGGAGCACCACAGCGTCAAGTACGCCGCCGCAGCCCTGCAGGCCGCGGCCGAGCTGAGCGCCAAGTACATCAACGACCGCCACCTGCCCGACAAGGCCATCGACGTGATCGACGAGGCCGGCGCGGCGCAGCGCATCCTCACGCCGTCCAAGCGCAAGAAGACCATCGGCAAGAGCGAGATCGAGGAGATCGTCGCGAAGATCGCGCGCATTCCTCCCGCCAACGTCAGCAACGACGACCGCGGCAAGCTGCAGACGCTGGAGCGCGACCTCAAGAGCGTGGTGTTCGGCCAGGACAAGGCGCTGGAGGTGCTGGCCTCGGCCGTCAAGATGGCGCGCTCGGGCCTGGGCAAGGGCGACAAGCCGATCGGCTCGTTCCTGTTCAGCGGCCCCACGGGCGTGGGCAAGACCGAGGCGGCCAAGCAGCTCGCCTACATCATGGGCGTGGACCTGATCCGCTTCGACATGTCGGAGTACATGGAGCGCCACGCCGTGAGCCGCCTGATCGGCGCGCCCCCGGGCTACGTGGGCTTCGACCAGGGGGGGCTGCTGACCGAGGCCGTCACCAAGAAACCGCACGCCGTGCTGCTGCTCGACGAGATCGAGAAGGCGCACCCGGACATCTTCAACGTGCTGCTGCAGGTCATGGACCACGGCACGCTGACGGACAACAACGGGCGCAAGGCCGACTTCCGCAACGTCATCATCATCATGACGACGAACGCAGGCGCCGAGACCATGAACAAGGCCACCATCGGCTTCACGACGCAGCGCCAGGCGGGCGACGAGATGGGCGACATCAAGCGCCTGTTCACACCCGAGTTCCGCAACCGCCTGGACGCCATCGTGAGCTTCAAGCCGCTCGACGAGCAGATCATCCTGCGCGTGGTGGACAAGTTCCTGCTGCAGCTGGAGCAGCAGTTGGCCGAGAAGAAGGTGGAGGTCACCTTCACCGACCAGCTGCGCAAGTACCTGGCCAAGAAGGGATTCGATCCGCTCATGGGCGCGCGCCCCATGCAGCGCCTGATCCAGGACACGATCCGCAAGGCGCTGGCCGACGAGCTGCTGTTCGGCCGCCTGACCGAAGGCGGGCGCCTGACCGTGGATATCGAGCACAAGACGGACGAGCAGGGCGTGGAGAGTTCCGAGGTGCTGCTGGACATCCAGCCGCTGCCCAAGAAGGACCGTGGTCCCAGGTCGGAGCCGGCCGAGCCCGAGGAAGCCACGGCGGACTGAACGCCCGGCATTCGTCCCTTCCATGGAAATCCGCAGCCAGGGCTGCGGATTTTTTTAGGTGCTTTCGCGCACGATGAGCTCGTAGGTGCGCAGCAGCAATTCCTCCTCGGAGCTGTCGTAGTGGGTCACGCCGATGATCCCGGTCATCGTGCTGCACGATGTGCGCCACGCCGTGCCGCTGGCGCGCGCTGGTGGCCGGCGGCATACGAATGCTGGAGGTCACGCTGCGTACCCCCGAGGCGCTCGACTGCATGCGCGCCATCGCTGCCGAGGTGCCCGATGCCGAGGCCGCCGCGCGCGGGTGCACGCTTTGCCGTAAGGATGTTCTGCCCCACGGGCGGCGTGGCGCCGGGCAACGCGGCGCAATTCCTGGCGCTGCCCAACGTGGCCTGCGTGGGGGGGCTCATGGCTCGTGCCGGGCGACGCGCTGGCGCAGGGCGACTGGGCGCGCATCACGCAACTGGCGCGCGAGGCGGCGGCGTTGCGGGTTTAGATGAAATAGGGCTGCAGCGCTTATTTGGAGAGCGCTGGTAGCTATGAAATGAGAAGCAAGCGCCAAGCCTTCGTCAGATCTCCAGCGATCCCAGATGTGAGATGAAGGGCGGGTTCTGGGCATACATCTCGGCGATCAGCTGCTTGACGGCCGCGATGTACCAGGAATCGTCGTTGAGCCGGTGGCTGAGGATGATGGGCGACGTGGCCCGCGCGTCGTCGATGAGCCGGTAGACCAGATCCGTGCGCAGCCGTGCGGCGGTGGGCACGATGCACACGCCCATCTCGGCGGCGACCAGGCCGAGCGCGGCCTGCAGTTCGCGCACCTCGTGGACTTCGGCGGGCTGGATGCCCTGGTCGTGCAGCAGGCCGAGGACATGGTCCGCGTAGCTCGGGCGCGGCTCCTTGGGATAGACGATCAGGCGCTGGTCCGCCACCGCCTGCAGGTCGATGCGGCGGTTGTCGGCCGCCAGCGGCGAGGTGGGTGCCATGGCCAGCACCAGCCGCTCCTCGCTCAGCACCGTGCGCGACACGGAGCTGTCGTTGGTTCGCAGGCGCCCGAAGCCCAGGTCGATGCGGCCGGATTTCAGTTCATGGATCTGCTGGATCGAGCCGAGCTCGACGAGGTGGATGTCAGTATGCGGATAGCGCTGGCGCAGCATGCGCACCATCACCGGCAACCCGCCGTACAAGGTGGAGGCGACATACCCGACCGAGATCGACTGCCGCTGATTGCTCCCCACCTGCCGGGCGGCGTTCTTCATCTGCTCCACCCGGTGCAGCACCTGCAGGGCCTGCTCGTACACCACCCGCCCAGCCTCCGTCAGGCGCACCGGGCGGCTGTTGCGCTGGATGAGCTGCACGCCCAACTCATCTTCCAACTGCTGGATCTGGCGGCTCAGCGGCGGCTGCGCGATGTGCATCTGCTCGGCGGCGCGGGTGAAGTTCCGGGTCGTGGCCACGGCCACGAAGTAACGCATCTGGCGCAGATCCATCAGGGAAAACCATATGACGTGGGAATTTATGGATTCTAAGTCTTTGTTTTTCAATATTTAATCTGTACTCAATACCTATTGGGTATTGATTCAGACCAATTTGGTGTTGGATCGTACCGGGGGCGGCGTCGTCCAATGCGGGCCATGCAAAAACCCCTTCGCCCACAGCACCCCACCGGCGCCGTCGCCATAGACCAGGTGGAGACCCTGCTGCTCGACCTGCCGACGATCCGCCCGCACAAACTGTCCATGGCGACCATGAACGGCCAGACGCTGATGCTGGTGCGCGTGCGCTGCTCGGACGGCACGGTGGGCATCGGCGAGGGCACGACCATCGGCGGCCTGGCCTACGGCGCCGAGTCGCCCGAGGGCATGAAGCTGGCCATCGACACCTATTTCGCGCCGCAGATGGTGGGCGCGGACGCCAACCGCGTGCCCGCGCTGATGGCGCGCCTGAACCAGGCCATCCGCGACAACCGCTTCGCCAAGTGCGCCGTCGAGACCGCGCTGTACGACGCGCTCGGCCACCGCACGGGCCTGCCCGTCTCCGAGCTGCTGGGCGGCCGGCTGCGCGAGCGCCTGCCCGTGGCGTGGACGCTGGCCTCCGGCGACACGGGGCGCGACATCGAGGAGGCGCAGCGCATGCTGGAGACGCGCCGCCACCAGATCTTCAAGCTCAAGATCGGCCGCAAGCCGGTGCGCGACGACGTGGCGCACGTGGCCGCCATCAAGAAGGCGCTGGGCGACCTGGCCTCGGTGCGGGTGGACGTGAACATGGCGTGGAGCGAACTGCAGGCGCACCACGGCCTGGCCGGCCTGGTGGATGCAGGCTGCGAACTGGCCGAGCAGCCGGTGGCAAGCGCCGACGTGCTGGCGCGCCTCAAGGGCCGCTATCCGATCGCGGTCATGGCCGACGAATCGCTGACGGGCCCGGCCAGCGCCTTCGGGCTGGCGCAGATGGCGGGCGCGGATGTGTTCGCGATCAAGACCGAGCAGTCCGGCGGCCTGCGCGCGGCGCAGCAGGTGGCGGCCATCGCCGATGCGGCGCACATCGAGCTGTATGGCGGCACCATGCTGGAGGGTGCGGTCGGCACGATTGCCTCGGCGCACGTGTTCTCCACCTTCCGCGAGCTGCAGTGGGGCACCGAGCTGTTCGGCCCGCTGCTGCTGACCGAGGAGATCCTGGCCACGCCGCTCGAATACAAGGATTTCCACCTGACGGTGCCGGCGGCGCCGGGGCTGGGCATCGCGCTGGACGAGGACCGCGTGCGGCACTTCCGCCGCGACGGCCGGCGCGTCACCGTCGGGCCCGCGGCCTGATGCCGATTCCAAGAACTTTCCACGAACCCAGTACGAAAAGGAGACCGCGATGAGCGTCCACATCTTCAACACCCAGGAAGTCCAGGACTTCCTGCGCCTGGCCAGCGGCCTGAACCAGGAAGGCGGCAACCCGCGCGCCAAGCAGATCATCCACCGCATCCTGTCGGATCTGTACAAGGCCATCGAGGACCTGGACATCACGTCCGACGAATACTGGGCCGGCATCGCCTACCTGAACCAGCTCGGCGCGCGCGGCGAGGCGGGGCTGCTGTCGCCCGGGCTGGGCCTGGACCGGTATTTCGACATGCGAATGGACGCCGAGGACGCCGCGCTGGGCGTGGCCAATGGCACGCCGCGCACCATCGAAGGGCCGCTGTACGTGGCGGGCGCGCCCGTGGCACAGGGCTTCGCGCGGCTGGACGACGGCAGCGACACGGCCGGCCACGCGCTCGTCATGCACGGCACCATCTACGGTGCTGATGGCCAGCCCTTGCCCGGCGCCCAGGTGGAGGTCTGGCATGCCAACACCAAGGGCTTCTATTCCCACTTCGATCCCACGGGCGAGCAGAAGCCCTTCAACATGCGCCGCACCATCATCACGGATGCGCAGGGCCGCTACCGCTTCCAGAGCATCGTGCCCATGGGCTACGGCTGCCCGCCGGACGGCCCCACGCAGCTCCTGCTGAACCAGCTCGGCCGCCACGGCAACCGCCCGGCGCACATCCACTTCTTCGTCACGGCCCCCGGCCACCGCAAGCTGACCACGCAGATCAACATCGACGGCGATCCGCTGGTGTACGACGACTTCGCCTACGCCACGCGCGAGGGCCTGGTGCCGCCGCTGGTCGAGCGCACCGACGCGGCCAGCATCCAGGCCAACGGCCTCGAAGGCCCGTTCGCGGAGATCGTGTTCGACATGAAGCTCAGCGCGCTGGTGAACGGCGTCGACAACCAGATCGTCGACCGCCCGCGCCTGGCGGCCTGATCCCTTGCATGCAAAGGAAACCCGCATGAACCAGCGATTCGAAGGCAAGACGATGGTTGTCACCGGTGCCGCCCAGGGCATCGGCCGGGGCGTCGCGCTGCGCGCCGTGGCCGAAGGGGGCAGGGTGCTGTTCGTCGACCGCGCCGACTTCGTCGCCGAAGTGGCCGCCGAGGCCGGGAGCGAGCGCGCGGCCGGCTTCATCGCCGACCTCGAAACCTATGAGGGCGCCCGATCGGCGATGGCGTTCGCCGCGGAGGCTTTCGGCGGCATCGACATCCTGGTCAATGGCGTCGGCGGTGCGATCCGCATGCGTCCGTTCGCCGAATTCGAGCCGCAGCAGATCGATGCGGAAATCCGCCGGTCGCTGATGCCCACCCTGTACGCCTGCCACGCGGTGCTGCCGCACCTGCTGCGGCGCGGCGGGGGCACCATCGTCAATGTCTCGTCGAACGCCACGCGCGGCATCCGCCGCGGGCCGTATTCGGCGGCCAAGGGCGGCGTCAACGCGTTCACGCAGTCGCTGGCGATGGAGTACGCCGAGCACAACATCCGCGTCGTCGCGACCGCGCCGGGCGGCACCACTGCGCCGCCGCGCCGGATTCCGCGCAACGCCGCAGGCGATAGCGCGCAGGAACAGGCATGGATGCGCGAAGCGGTGCAGCAGGTCACCGAATCGACCTTCTTCAAGCGCTACGGCAGCATCGACGAGCAGGTCGGGCCGATCCTGTTCCTGGCCTCGGATGAGGCGGCCTACATCACCGGCTCCGTGCTGCCGGTCGCAGGCGGAGACCTGGGGTGACCGGGGGACACATGGAACAGAGCACCATCCAATTGAAAACCCGGCGCGGCGAATTCAGGGTCGCCGTGGACGGCGACGCCGCCGCGCCGGCGCTGGTCCTGGGCAACTCGCTGGGTACCACGCTGGAGATGTGGGAGCCGCAGGTGGCCGCGTTCGCCGGGCGTTTCCGGCTGATCCGCTACGACACGCGCGGCCATGGCGGCAGCCCGGCCACGCCGGGGCCCTACAGCTTCGATGACCTGGGCCAGGACGTGCTGGCGGTGCTGGATGCGCTGGACGTCGAGCGGGCCGCGTTCTGCGGCATCTCGATGGGCGGCCATACCGGCCTGTGGCTGGGCATCCATGCGGGCCGGCGCTTCAACGCCATCGCGGTCTGCAACAGCGCCGCCAGGATCGGCACGGAGCAGGCTTGGCGCGAGCGCGCCGCCATGGTGCGCGCGGGCGGCGCGGCGGGCATGCGGGCACTGGCCGATTCGGCCCCCGGCCGCTGGTTCTCCGACAGCTTCGCGCAGACGCATCCCGCCGTGGTGCAGCGCGCGCAGGGCTGGATCGCCGGCATAGCCCCCGAAGGCTACGCCGCGTGCTGCGAGGCATTGGCGGCCTCGGACCTGCGCGGCGGCCTCGGCCGGATCGCAACGCCCACGCTGCTGCTGGCCGGCGCGTTGGACCCTGTCACCACCGTGGCCGATGCCCAGGCCATGCAGGCGGGCATCCCCGGCGCGCGACTGGCCGTGGTGCCCGCATCCCATCTCTCGAACCTAGAAGCGCCGGCGGCCTTCGACCAAGCCGTGCTGGATTTCCTGGCCAGCGCCTGATCACCTGAAAGAAAAACCATGCTGTATCTGGTCCACATGATCGTCGACATCCCATCCACCGTGCCGCCCGACGAGGCCGCGCGCATCAAGGCCGAGGAAAAGGCCTATTCGCAGGCGCTGCAGCACGCGGGCAAGTGGCCCCACCTGTGGCGCGTGGTGGGCGAGTACGCCAACTACAGCGTGTTCGACGTGGAAAGCAACGACGAGCTGCACGACACCTTGAGCAAGCTGCCGCTGTTCCCGTTCATGAAGATCACGGTGACGCCGCTGGCCAGGCACCCGTCTTCCATCGTGTGAGCCGCGCACACGGTCCCATCCCAACACAGACCCATCGGAGACAAGACATGCCCCTTCACCGGAGAGCCTGCGCCATCCTGGCTGCCGCTCTGGTATTGCCCTTCGCGTCCGTGGCACAGGCGGACACCGCCTGGCCCGGCAAGCCCATCAAATGGGTGGTGCCCTTCCCGCCGGGCGGCGCCATGGACGTGATCGCGCGCACCCTGGGCGACCAGGCCGCGCGCGAGCTGGGCCAGCCTTTCGTGATCGAGAACCGCCCGGGCGCGGGCGGCAACATCGGCGCGGACTACGTGGCCAAGCAGCCCGCCGACGGCTACACGATCATGATCACGTCCATCGGCATGGCCACCAACAAGGCGCTCTATGCCAGGCTCGGTTACGACCCGGTGAAGGATTTCGCCCCCATCAGCCTGCTGGCCGTGGTGCCCAACGTGCTGGTGGTGAACACCGCCAAGAGCCCGGACCGCTCGGTCAAGGACGTCGTGGCCCGCGCCAAACGCGAGCCGGGCAAGCTCACTTATGCGTCGGCGGGCAATGGCACGTCGATACATCTCGCGGGCGAGGTGTTCGCGTCCATGGCTGGCGTGAATCTCATGCACGTGCCCTACAAGGGCAGCAGCCCGGCGGTGACGGACATGCTCGGCGGCCAGGTCGACCTGATGTTCGACAGCATCACCTCGGCGCGGCCGCACATCCAGTCGGGCAAGCTGCGCGCGCTGGGCGTGACCACCGCGAAACGTTCGTCCGCGCTGCCCGGCGTGCCCACCATCGCCGAAGCCGGCGTGCCCGGCTACGAGGTCTCGCCCTGGTTCGCCGTGTTCGCGCCCGCCGGCACGCCCCCCGGCGTGGTGGACAGGCTCAACCGGGTGCTCAACGCGGCCATGCAGCAGCCCGACATCCGCCGCAAGCTCGAAAGCGTGGGCGCGGAACCGATCGGCACCACGCCGCAGGAGCTGGCGGCGCATCTGAACAAGGAACTGGATCGCTGGGGCGCGCTCATCAAGGCGCGCGGCATCCGCATGGATTGACGGCAACGAAAAAATACCTGGAGACGATTCGATGAATTCCGCTTCCCAACTGGCCATTCCGGCGCTGATCGACAACGAGCGGCTGGGTGCCTTCCAATGGCGCGTGCTGGCGCTGTGCTTCGTCATCGCGCTGTTCGACGGCTTCGACACGCAGGCCATCGCATTCACGGGGCCGGCCATCCTGGCCGCGTTCAATCTGCCCGCGGGTTCGCTGGCGCCCATCCTGACCGCCGGCATCGTCGGCATGACCATCGGCGCCATGACGCTGGGCATGGTCGGGGACCGGATAGGGCGCCGCCCGACGATCATGCTCAGCCTGGCGATCTTCGGCGCGGCCACGCTGGCCACGGCATGGTCCACCGACACGAACCATATCCTGGTGCTGCGCTTCATCGCAGGGATCGGGATGGGCGGCTGCACGCCGGTGCTGCTGGCCCTGGCCGCCGAGTACGGCCCGGCCCGCTACCGCGGAGCCATCATGACCGGGGTGCTGCTGGGCCTGCCCGCAGGGGCCATGCTGGGCGGCCTGCTGGCGGCGCGCATGCTGCCGGTGATCGGATGGGAGGGCATCTTCGTGGTCGGCGGCGTGGCGCCGCTGGTGATGCTGGTGGTGCTGGCGCTGCTGCTGCCTGAGTCGCTGTACTACCGCGCTTCCCGTGGCGATGCCGAGGGGCAGCGCTACATCGCCGGCGTGCTCTCCAGGATCATCAGCCGCCCGCTGCCGGGCGACGTGCGCTTCACGGTGCCGGAATCCGCGGCGGCACGCGCCAGCGTCCGCGCGCTTTTCGCAGACGGCAACGCGGGCAAGACGGTGGCCATCTGGGCCATCTATCTGCTGAACTGGGTGGCGTGGTTCATGCTGCTGTCCTGGCTGCCGACGGTGCTCAAGGCCGGAGGGCTGCCCGCGGCCCAGGCGCCGATGGGCACGGTGATCGTCAACGCGGTGTTCATCGTCTGCGCCATACCGCTGTCGTTCGTGCTGCCGCGCGTCAACACGCGCCGCCTGCTGCTCGTGATGTTCGCGGTGGGCATCGCGGTCGCGTTGGGGCTGAGCCTTGCGGGGCAGAACTGGACGCTGGTGTTCGCGCTGGCGGGCCTGGCGGGCTTCGGCGTCGGAGGCCAGCAGATCGCGCTGAACTACCTGATCGCCGGCGCCTATCCGACCGCGCTGCGCGCGACGGCGACCGGCTGGTCGATCGGCATGGGTCGCACGGGCGCCATCCTGGGCTCCGCGATCGGCGGCAGCTTCCTCGCATGGGGCGGGCCGCAGGGCTTCTTCCTGGCGCTGGCCGTTCCGCTGGCCGGCGCGGCGATCGCCGTCCTGAGCCTGCGGCTCAGCCCCCCGACGGCGAATGCGGCATTGGTGGCAGCGCATTGAGCATGGACATCCACGACACCCGCGGCCGAAGCGAGGGTGCGATCGTGTCCGTGCTGCCCGAGCGGGCGCATGACCTGGCGCGCCTGCGCGCGCTGGCGGGGCAGGGGGGCAGGCCGGTCGTCACTGTCGTCGGCAAATACAACCACGGCAAAAGCCGCCTGCTCAACGAACTGATCGGCGCGAACGCCTTCGCCGTGGCCGACCGGCGCGAGACCGTGGCGCTTTCCGCCCGCGTGCACGAGCAGGTGCGCTGGCTGGATGCGCCCGGCCTGGATGCCGACGTGGCCAGCGGAGACGACGAGCATGCGCACCGGGCCGTGTGGTTGGAGTCCGACATCCGCCTGTTCGTGCATGCCGCCAAGGAGGGAGAGCTGGACGCGCGCGAACGCGCGCTCTTGCAGGCGCTGCACGACGACGGCGAGCGCACGCAGCGCCAGACGCTGTTCGTGCTGTCGCAGGTGGATCAGCTGGCCGACGAGGCCGCGCAGCGCAAGGTGGCGGCGGCCATCGAGGCCCAGGCGCCGGGCCTCGCATGGCTGGCCGTTTCGTCCACGCGCCACCGCCAGGGCGTGGATGGCGCGAAAAAGCTGCTGCTGGAGAAAAGCGGCATCCCCGCGCTCAAGGCCGCGCTGGGACAGGCACTGGCCCGGGTGCCTGCGGCCCGTGCCCATGAGGCCGCCTTGCTGCTGGGGGAAATGCGCGGGCAACTGCAGCGGCTGTGCGTTGAACGCCAGGACGCGCTGGCGGGCCTGCGCCAGCAGCAGACGCAGCAGCGCACGCGCTTCGACCAGGATCTGGCCGCCGTGCTCGGCCAGGTCGGCGGCGACATCCAGGCGGTGCTGGACGTGCCGGGGCCGGACCATTCGCTGACACCCGACTCCTTCGCGGACCAGTTCAGGATGACGCCCGGCAAGCTGGAGCGCAACCGCCTGCAGGTGGCCTATTCCAAGGCCTGCATCAAGATCGGCGCCATCCTGACCAGGCACGGCGCGATGGATCTGCCGCCCGCGCAGCAGACCCAGGTGAGGAGCCTGGACAGCGTGATGGTGGCCGTGCTGGGCGTGTCGGTGAAGTACCGCAAGGACTTGCAGCGCCTGTTCTGCGAGGCCGCCGGCCGCGACGCTCTGGCGCGGGACTTCACCCGCTACTTCGAACTGTCCGCCGACCGCCAGGCGCTGGCCGCGCGCATCGCGCAGGCGCAGGCCGATGCGCAGGCGGCCGACAAGGCGCGGGCGGCGCTGGCCGTGCTGGAGGCGGACGCGTGAACCACACCGCCGAGCGTGTCGATGGCGCCGATGAACGGTGCCTGCTGGCATGCGCCGATGCGGCCGAATGGGACGCGGCGGATCTGTCGGGCGTTCTGCGCCAGCTCGAAGGATGGCTGGCCCGGCTCGACAACGACATGGCGGCAGGGCTGCCGTCGCCCCAGGGTTTGCAGGCTGAAAGCGCGCTGGCCCGGCAGGCCGATGCCATCGGCCGCCTGCTGCGGGACTGCCGCGCGCGCTGGGCGCGGCAGCGGGCCGGGCTGCAGCCCGTGCAGGCGCTGGCGGAGGGCTTCGACGACCGGCTGATGCTGCTGGTGTTCGGCAAGTTCAATGCAGGCAAGAGTTCGCTCTGCAACTTTTTGGCCGACCGCTTCGCCGCGCACGGCCGGCCGGTGCGCTATTTCCACCTCGAAGCGGGCAGCATCGTGGAGTCGGGCGATCGCCTGCGCGAAGGCGCGACCGAGACCACTGCGCGCCTGCAGGGCGTGTGCCTGGGCGAGCGGCTGGTGCTGCTGGACACGCCCGGCCTGCATTCCGTGACGCCGGAGAACGCGGCGCTCACGCAGCGCTTCACCGACAGCGCCGACGGCGTGCTGTGGCTGACCAGCTCCAGCTCGCCCGGGCAGGTGCAGGAGCTTCATGACCTGGCGCGCGAGCTGCACCGCAGCAAGCCGCTGCTGCCGGTGATCACGCGCAGCGACGTCATCGAGGAGGACGAAATCGACGGCGAGATCCGCAAATGCCTGCGCAACAAGACCCCGGCCAACCGCGCGCTGCAGGAGGCCGACGTGCGCCAGCGCGGGGAGGACAAGCTGCGGCGGATGGGCGCCGATCCGCGGCTGCTCGCAGCGCCCGTCTCGGTTTCGGCCCATGCCGCGCGCGCGCAAGGCCAGACGGCCGCCGCGCTGGAGGCGGCGGGCTTCCCGCGCCTGTACGCGGCGCTCCTGGACATGCTGGCGCCGGCGCTGGCCTACAAGCGACGCAAGCCGGCCGAGGTGCTGCTGCACCACGCGCAGGAAAACGTGCTGGGTGCGATCGGCGCAGAGATATTGCCGGCCATCGCCGGCCTGCAGGCCGCCCTGGCGCAGGAACGGGAGCGCCTGCGGCAGTACAAGACAGACATGCTGCGCGCCGCATGGCGCCAGGTCATTCCCGAGCTGCCCGCACTGCTGGAACAACACGACGCCCACCTGCCCATGCTGTGCGCCGCCGTGTCGCGCCTGGTGCAGCAGGCCATCGACGAGCTGGCGCGGACAACGCTGGCCGACTACGCGGTGCCCGGGGGCAGCGCCGTGGCGATCAGTCTGCCGCCGTTGGCGCCGGACCATGAGCGCCTGCATGCGGCCTTGCATGACGCCATACGCCAGCAACTGGACAGTGCTTTCGGGGAAAGGCTGGAGCACTGCGGCGCAGCCCTTTCACGGCTCGCCGATGGAGCGGAACGGCTGCAAGAGCGGCTGCAGCAATGCGGCCGTCCCTTGCAGGACATCGCGCGGGCGCTGCGCACGCAGGCTGGATGACACATGAAAATGGCCTCCAGCGCTTACCCATCAAGCGCGGGCAGCTATTGAAACAGGAGTTTTTCAGCGCAGCCCGGTGCCCGCCACCAGATCATCCTTGCGCTCGATCAGCTCGATCTTGTAGCCGTCCGGGTCGGTCACGAAGGCGATCACCGTCGTGCCGCCCTTGACCGGGCCCGCCTCGCGCGTCACGGTGCCGCCGGCGGCCTTGATCTTCTCGCAGGCCGCGTAGGCATCGGGCACGCCCAGGGCGATGTGGCCGTAGGCCGTGCCCATGTCGTAGCTCTCGGTGCCCCAGTTGTAGGTCAGCTCGATCTCGGCCTGGCCGGGGTTGCCGCCCTCGAAGCCGAGGAAGGCCAGCGAGTACTTGTACTCGGGGTTCTCGGAGGTGCGCAGCAACTGCATGCCCAGCACCCGGGTGTAGAAGTCGATGGAGCGCTGGAGGTCGCCAACGCGCAGCATGGTGTGCAGGAATCTCATGCGCCGCATTGTGCCGGCAAGCCAGGCCTTGCCGCGGGGGATGGCCGCTTCATGTCAGCGCGTGAATCCCGGCACCTGGTTGCCGCGCGCGTACATGCACTGGGTGTAGGCGTTGTTGTACTGGTACTGGATCATCCCCTGCGAATAAGCCGTGCTGGGGCCAGCGACGCCGGTGCCCACGATCGCGCCGCTGGCGGCGCCGATGCCCGCGCCCTGGTGGTTGCCCACGGCCGCGCCCAGCACGCCGCCGAGCACGGCGCCGACGGCGGCCGACCCCACGGCGCGGTCGTTGGCCGCCTGGGCCTGGCCGCCGACCATGGACTGCGCGTACTGCATGCACATCGCCTGGTCTTGCTGGAACACTTCGAACGGCTTGGTCGGCGCAGGCATGACCAGCACCGTCGGGCCCATGGGCTGCGTCGCGCAGCCCACGAGTGCCAGCGTGCAGGAGAGCGCCAGGGCCAGCAGAGGTGAGGAAGCAGGTTTCATGATCGTCAACCCGGTGGGAGAACAAGAAAAACGAACCGCCCGCCGGTCACGGCCTGTCCGCCGGTGGCGGCGGCTCCGCCGGTGTCACGGACTCGCGCCACGGCGTTCTGCATTGCGGCACCGCGGGGTAATAGCCCGGCGGGTCGTCGCAGTAGTACGAGAACGTCGGCTGCGGCGCCAGGCTGGTTGGTCCCGGCGTGGCCGCCGGAGCGTAGACCGGCGGCGCGTACGTGATGGACGACACCACCGGCGGGTACGGATAGACAGGCGCGGCATAGAAGTACCACAGGCCCCCGGTGAACCACCACCAGCCGCAGCGTCCGCCCCAGCAGGTCTGGCGCCAGTGGCCACCGCTCCAGCGCACGAAGTCCGGCCGGCTGAAGCCGTGCACGGCATGGCCCGGCCGGTACGCCCATCGGCCCGGGCCCAGCCGGTAGCTGCCCCCGCCATGGATGTGCCCGTCGTCCCAATGGCCTCCGTGAGGGGGGCCGCCATGGGGGTGGCCGCCGCCATGGCCGCCGTGCTGCGCCAAGGCCGTGCCCGGACCCAGCAGGATGGCGGCGCCTGCGAGCAGCCAGCGCAGCGCGCGGGCGCGAGGTGAAGAAGGTGCAGACATGTCCGTGCTCCCCGTCCGTCGGACTGCGCCCTCGACGGGCCGTGGGAGAGCGCAAGGTCGATCTCTTGCACGGTACGCCTGCACTGTAAAGAGAGCATTGCCGCTGCGTAAATTTTGATCACTCGGCGCACGGACCGGTTGCCGTGGGCAGGCAGGGGCGGTTCATGGCGATGCACGATGTGCGGCGCGTTTTGCGCGCCGAAGACGGAAGATGGCAGCAAGAAGCGGGGGGCTTAACTCATCTGGCGCCAGCTGTCGCCAAGTAGTGCGAAATCGCGCCGATTTTAGATACCGGTTACACGTATTTGGCGACATGTTTTGATTGAAAGATAAATGAAGTTAACTGAAGAAACGTTTATTTGAATGTGCGTTGGCGGATTTTTAGGTGGTTAGAATTTGCCGCACGACCACTTCGCCGGACTTGCCGAATGCCCCTGACCGCCCTTGATGCCTCCTCGGCCGCCGCTCCCCTGCTGGAGCTGCGCCAGGTGCACCTGCGCCGGGGCGCAACGCAGGTGTTCGCCGGCCTGAGCCTGGCGCTGGCAGAGCCGCGCATCGGCCTGATCGGCCACAACGGCGCGGGCAAGTCCAGCCTGCTGCGCCTGCTGTGCGCGCTGGAGCTGCCGGGCAGCGGCCAGGTGCTGTCGCAGGGGCAGGACCTGCAGGCGCTGCCGCAGGGGCGGCTGCGCGCCCAGCGCGTGGGCATGATGTTCCAGAACCCCGACGACCAGATCGTCTTCCCCACGGTGGAGGAGGAGCTTGCCCTGGGCCTTGCGCCGCAGGGGCTGCCGCGGCGCGAGGCGCTGGCGCGCGCCCGCGACTTCCTGGCCGGGCGCGGCCTTGCCGGCTGGGCCGCGCGCGCCGTGGGCGCCCTGAGCCAGGGCCAGCGCCAGCAGCTGTGCTGGCTGGCCCTGCTGCTGGCCGGGCCGCGCACGCTGCTGCTCGACGAGCCCTTCGCCAGCCTGGACTTGCCGGGGCAGGCCCGGCTGGCGGACGACATCGCCGCCTGCGACCGGCAGGTGGTGGTGTCCACCCACGTGCTGGACCACGTGCGCGGCTATGGGCGCGTGGTCTGGCTGCACGAGGGCCATGTGCGCGCCGACGGGCCGGGGCGCGAGGTGTGCGCCGCCTACGAGGCGGCCGTGGCGCGCGAGCTGGCCGATGCCCGGGGCGCGCGCGCAGGCATGCGCGCGGCCGCGTGACCGGCGGGGCAGGGCTTCATGGGCAGTCTCTACAGCGAACACCTCACCTGGCTGCACCTTTGGCCCGCGGGCCGCAAGCTGGCCTGCATGGCGCTGCTGGGCACGCTGCTGTTCCTGCTGTCTGCACCCTGGGCGCTGGCGCTGGCGGCGCTGGCCTGCACGCTGCTGTGGAGCAGCCTGGGGCCGGCCACGCGCGTCGCGCGGCGGCTCATGGTGTCGGTGCTGGCGGCGGCGCTGCTCGTGGCGGTCTTCCACCTGTGGATGGGCCGGCCCGACGTGGCGGCCGTGAGCGCCCTGCGCCTGGCCTGCGCCTCCACGCTGGGCGTGGCCCTCACCGTGAGCACGCGGCCCACGGACCTGCTTCTGGTGCTCGATGCGCTGCTCGCGCCCCTGGTGCACCTGGGCCTGCAGCCCGGGCGCGTGTCGCTGCAGCTCGCCCTGATGCTGCGCTTCACCGAGCATTTCTTCGTGCAGTGGAAGCGGCTGGACGAAGCCCATCGCCTGCGCACCGGCCGCCCCGGCGGGCTGCGGCTGATCGCGCCGCTCACGGTGCAGATGCTGCAGCGCGCGCAGCGCGTGGCCGATGCCCTCTACGCCCGCCTGGGCGGGTGAGCGCCTCGTTTTTCCCCCTGAACCCAAGGACTTCCATGACCACTGCCGTATCCCGCAAGACATCCCATTCCATGGCGCTGGTGGCGCTGTTCGCCGCCCTCATGGCCGTGATGGGGCTGATCCCCAAGATCGACCTGCCGCTGGGCGTGCCCATCACGCTGCAGTCGCTGGGCGTCATGCTCGCAGGCTGCCTGCTGGGCGTGCGCAGGGGCTTCCAGGCCATGCTGCTGTTCCTGGCGGCGGTGGCGGCGGGCCTGCCCCTGCTGGCTGGCGGGCGCGGCGGCCTGGGGGTGTTCATGGCGCCCTCGGCCGGCTACCTGGTGGGCTATGCGCTGGCCGCGGGGGTGACGGGCGCGCTGATGCGCCTGCTGCCCCAGGGCACGCCGCTGCGCACGGCGGCGAGCGCCTTCGCCGCGTCGGTGCTGGGCGGCCTGGTGTTCCTGCATGCCATGGGCATCGCGGGCCTGGTGCTGCTGGCGCAGATGCCGCTGGACAAGGCCTTCCTGGCCGACCTGGTCTTCGTGCCCGGCGACCTGGTCAAGTGCGTGCTGTGCGCCGTGGTGGTGCACACCGTGGCCAGGGCGCTGCCGGACTGGCCGTTCGGCGGGCGCGAGCGTTGAGCGCGGCCCCCGCACCCGCGCCCGGCGCGCCCGTGCAGCAGCTGCTGGCCGGCGGCCCGCTGCCGCCCCTGTTCGAATGGGTGCACGGGCCGCTGGCGCACTGGGCGCGCACGAGGCCTGAGGCCCTGGCGCTGGCGAACGAGCGGCGGCAGCTCGGCTTTGCCGAACTGCATGCGCGGGTGCAGGCCCGCGCCCGCCAGCTCGATGCCGGGGGCGCGCCAGCGACCGTGCTGCTCGGCGGCGAGGCCGGCACCCTGGACGGCGTGGTGGCCTTCCTGGGCGTGGTCGCCAGCGGGCGCTGCGCCGCCATGGGCGACGCCCAGTGGCCGGCGAGCGTGGCCCAGGCGATTGCCCGGCGGCTGCCCGCCTGCCCGGGCGCGGTGGCGGCGGCCACGCCGCAGTCGCCGTTCTACGTGGGCTTCACCTCGGGCAGCACGGGCCTGCCCAAGGGTTTCGTGCGCCACCACCGCTCGTGGGCCGAGAGCTTTCGCGTCAGCCTGCAGGACTTCGGCCCCGCCGCCGCCGCGCGCGTGCTGGCGCCGGGGCGCATGTCGCATTCGCTGTTCCTGTTCGGCGCGCTGCTGGGGCTGTGGACCGGCGCGGGCGCGGTGCTGCAGGAGCGCTTTTCCGCCCCGCGCGCGCTGGCCGCGCTGCAGTCGGGCGCCGCGCCCCTGCTGGTGGCCGTGCCCAGCCAGCTCGTGCTGATGCTGCAGTGGGCCGGGCGCCGCCGGCTCGCGCCCATCGAGGGGGTGGAGCTGGTGCTCATCAGCGGAGCGCGCTGGCTGCGCGAGCGCACGCCCGCGCTGCGCCGCCTGTTCCCGCGCGCGCGCATCGTGGAGTTCTACGGCGCGTCCGAGGCCAGCTACATCGCCTGGATGGACGCCGACCCCGCGGCGCCCGCCCAGGCCGTGGGCCGGCCCTTCAGCAACGTAGACCTGCACATAGGCCCGCACCCGCATGCACCCGCGCTGGCGCGGGGCACGCCGGGGCTGATCTGGGTGCGCAGCCCCATGCTGTTCACGGGCTATGCGGACCAGGCCGACGCCACCGCCGCGCTGCGCGAGGGCGAGTGGCTGTCGGTGCGCGACATGGGCTACCTGGACGACGGCGGCCTGCTGCACCTGTGCGGGCGCGAGAACCGCATGCTGGTCACGCAGGGCAAGAACCTGTTCCCCGAGGAGGTGGAGGCGCGCCTGCTGGCCCACCCCCGGGTGGCCCAGGCCAGCCTGCAGGGCGTGGCCGACGACCTGCGCGGCACCAGCGTGCACGCCGTGCTGCAGTGGCAGGGCGACGCGCCGCCGCCCGGCGCGCAGCAGCTGGCCGCCTGGTGCCGCGCCGCGCTGGAGCCCTTCAAGACGCCGCGCCACTGGTGGGTGTGCGCGGGCGGCTGGCCGCAGACGGCCAGCGGCAAGACCGACCATGCGGCCCTGGGCCGTGCGCTGGCGGGCGCGTCGCCCCTGCTGGAGCCCTGGCGGTGAACGCCGCGCCCGTGCCCATCCTGGCCTGGGCGCGCACGCCGGTGGCGCCCGTGGGCGGCGCGCTGGCGGCCTGCCAGCCGCACCAGCTCGCTGCCCCGCTGGTGGAGCGCCTGCTGGCCGACGCAGGGCTGCCGGCCCGGGCCGTGGACGCGGTGGTGCTGGGCAACGCCCTGGGCGCGGGCGGCAACCCCGCGCGCGTGCTGGCGCTGGCGGCCGGCCTGGGCGAGCGCATTCCCGCCGTGACGCTGGACAGCCAATGCTGCGCGGGCCTGGACGCCGTCACCCATGCCTGCGGCCTGCTGGCACTGGGACAGGCCCAGGTGGTGGTCGCCGGCGGCGCCGAGGCCTGGAGCCGCGCGCCGCTGCGCATGCACCGGCCCGTGCAGGCCGGCGCCGCGCCGGTGGCCTACGAGAGCCCGGCATTCACGCCCTGGCCCGGGCGCGACCCCGACATGCTGCAGGCCGCACTCGACGCTGCGCGGCGCCTGCGCCTATCGCGCAGCGCGCAGGATGCCTACGCCCTGGCCAGCCATGCGCGCGCCGTGGCCGCGCGCGGCCAGATGGCGGCCGAGATCGTGCCCCTGTGCGGCCTGGCGCACGACGCCTATCCCCGCCCGATGACCGCCGCGCGCGTGGCGCGCATGCCCGCCGTGGCGGCAGGCCATGCGCAGGACGGCACCGACTGCGGCCTGGGCACCGCGGCCGTGTCGCCCAGGGCCGACGGCGCGGCCTTGCTGCTGCTGGCCACGCCGTCGGCCTGCGCGCGCTGGGGGCTGCGGCCACGCGCGCACTGGTGCGGCAGCGCCAGCGTGGGCGGCGCGCCCGAGGCGCCCATGCTGTGCGCCATAGACGCCGCGCGCGCCGCGCAGGGGCGCAGCGGCTGGCGCCTCGATGCGCTGGACGCGCTGGAGCTGCACGATGCCTTTGCCGCCCAGGGGCTGGCCTTCTGCAGCGCCCTGGGCCTGCCCCCCGGGGCCGTCAACCGCGGCGGCGGCGGCCTGGCGCGCGGCCACCCCATAGGTGCATCGGGCGCGATCGCCCTGGTGCGCGTGCTCGCGCAGCTCGGTGCGGAGCGGCGGCGCCGGGCGGCCGGCGCGCTGCGCGGCCTGGCCTGCATCGCCGGCGCGGGCGGCCTGGGCACGGCGACCTGGGTGGCGATGGAGTAAGGCGCGCTCGCAGTGACCAGGGGCTGGGATAATCGCCGCCCCTATGCCCCTCTCGATCACCTTCCCCGAGTCCCTTCCCGTCAGTGCCCGCCGCTTCGACATCATGGCGGCCATGGGCGAGCACCAGGTCATCATCGTCTGCGGCGAGACCGGCTCGGGCAAGACCACGCAGCTGCCCAAGATCGCCCTGGCGCTGGGGCGCGGGCGCTGCAACGCGCCCGAGGGCAGCAGGGGCCGGCTGATCGGCCACACCCAGCCCCGGCGCATCGCGGCCAGCAGCGTGGCCAAGCGCATCGCCGAGGAGCTGAACACGCCGCTGGGCGAGGTGGTGGGCTACAAGGTGCGCTTCCACGACAACCTGCAGAAGGGCGCCTCGGTCAAGCTGATGACCGACGGCATCCTGCTGGCCGAGACGCAGACCGACCCGCTGTTGAAGGCCTACGACACGCTGATCATCGACGAGGCGCACGAGCGCAGCCTGAACATCGACTTCCTGCTCGGCTACCTCAGGCAGATCCTGCCGCAGCGGCCGGACCTCAAGGTGGTGGTCACCTCGGCCACCATCGACGCCGAGCGCTTCGCCCGGCATTTCGAGAGCAAGGGCGGCCCGGCGCCGGTCATCATGGTCTCGGGCCGCACCTACCCGGTGGAGGTGCGCTACAAGCCCTTCGAGGAGAAGAAGGACTTCGATCTCGACGACGCCATCGCCGATGGCGTGGACGAGCTCTGGCGGGGCGGGGCGGGGGGCGACATCCTCGTCTTCCTGCCCGGCGAGCGCGAGATCCGCGAGGCGGCGGACCACCTGCGCAAGCACCTGCAGCATTCGCCCGTGCTCAGGAACGCAGAAGTGCTGCCGCTGTTCTCGCGCCTGTCGCAGGCCGAGCAGGACCGCATCTTCGACAGCCACACGGGGCGGCGCATCGTGCTGGCCACCAACGTGGCCGAGACCTCGCTCACCGTTCCAGGCATCAGATACGTCATCGACGCAGGAACGGCGCGCGTCAAGCGCTATTCATTCCGTAGCAAGGTGGAGCAGCTGCTGGTCGAGCCCATCAGCCAGGCGGCGGCCAACCAGCGCGCGGGGCGCTGCGGGCGCGTGGCCAACGGCATCTGCATACGCCTGTACGGCGAGGACGATTTCAACCAGCGCGACCGCTTCACCGATCCCGAGATCCTGCGCAGCTCGCTCGCCGGCGTCATCCTGCGCATGAAGAGCCTGGGCCTGGGCGACGTGGTGAACTTCCCCTTCCTCGAAGCGCCCTCGGGCCGCGCCATCGCCGACGGCTACCAGCTCCTGCAGGAGCTGGGCGCTGTCGACGAGCGCGGCAACCTGCTGCCCATGGGCAAGGAGCTCTCGCGCCTGCCGCTGGACCCGCGCGTGGGCCGCATGATCGTCGAGGCGCGCACGCGCGGCGCGCTGTCCGAAGTGCTGGTGATCGCATCGGCCCTGTCGGTGCAGGACGTGCGCGACCGGCCCCTGGAGGCGCAGGCCCAGGCGGACCAGGCGCACGCGAAGTTCGACGACGAGAAGAGCGAGTTCTCCGGCTACCTGCGGCTGTGGCACTGGCTTGCGGACGCGCGCGGCGGCAAGGCAGTGGCGACAAGCCGCAAGGAGATGGCGGCGCAGGCGGCGGGCGCGGCGCCCGCGCGCAACCAGGCGTTCCTGCCAGTCGGGAAAAGGGCGGGGGCGCAGCCCTCACCCCCGCCCTCTCCCGGAGGGAGAGGGGGCGAAAACCGGGGCGCGCTCCCTCTCCCTCCGGGAGAGGGTGAGGGTGCCGCGCACAAGCTCAGCAACCGCCAGTGGGAGCAGCTGCTGCGCCAGAACTTCCTGAACATCCGCCGCGTGCGCGAGTGGCGCGACATCCATTCGCAGCTGCTGACCGTGGTCAGGGAGCACCAGTGGCAGCCCAACGCCCAGCCCGCCGGCTACGAGGCCATCCACCTGTCCATGCTCTCGGGCCTGCTGGGCAACATCGGCTTCAAGGGCGAGGAGAGCGAGGCCTACCTGGGCGCGCACGGCATCCGGTTCCACCCGCACCCGGGCGCGCACCTGTCGAAGAAGCCGGGGCGCTGGATCGTCGCGGCCGAGCAGGTGGAGACCTCGCGCCTGTACGGGCGCGGCATCGCCGCCATCGAGCCGCAGTGGCTGGAGGAAGTCGGCGGCCATCTCTTGAGGAAGCAGCTGCTCGACCCGCACTGGTCCAAGAAGCAGGCCGACGTGGTCGCCTACGAGCGCGCCACGCTCTACGGCCTGGTGGTCTACAACAACCGGGGCGTGAGCTATGGCCGCGTCGATCCGGTGGAGGCGCGGCAGATGTTCATCCGCCGCGCCCTGGTCGAGGGCGAGTGGGAGACCCGCTGGCCCTTCCTCGCGGCCAACCTCAGGACCATACGCAAGGTCGAGGACCTGGAGCACAAGAGCCGGCGCCAGGACGTGCTCGTGGACGACGACCTGATCTACGCCTTCTACGACCAGCACATCCCCGAGGGGGTCTACAGCGGCGCGACCTTCGACAAGTGGTTCCGCCCCGCCGGCAAGGAGCAGCCGGGCCTGCTGGTGCTGTCGCGCGACGAGCTCATGCGCCACGAGGCCGCGGGCATCACCACCGACAAGTTCCCCAAGACCGTGAAGCTCGGCGGCGCGGACTGCTCGGCCAGCTACCTGCACAGCCCGGGCGACGCGCGCGACGGCATCACCGTGACGGTGCCGCTGTTCGTGCTCAACCAGGTCAGCGAGGAGCGCGCCGAATGGCTGGTGCCCGGCATGCTCAAGGAAAAGATCCAGGCGCTGCTCAAGAGCCTGCCCCAGCGCCCGCGCAGCCGTTTCGTGCCCCTGCCGGAACACGCCGAGCGGCTGGCGCAGCTCTTCATCCAGGAGGAACGCTGGAACCAGGGTGGGCTGGTGGACGTGCTCTTGAAGCAGGTGCGCGACGAGACATCGCTCGACGTGAAGCGCGCCGACTTCAAGCTCGACATGCTCAGCCCCCACCTGTTCATGAACCTGCGCATCACCGACGAGCACGGCCGCCAGCTCGGCCAGGGGCGCAACCTCGCCGCGCTCAAGGCCGAATGGGGCGGCAAGGCGCGCGGGGCCTTCCAGGCGCTTGCTTCGTTAAAGATAGCTGGTAGCGCTGATTCCAAGCCGCAATCGGATAAAAAACAGCCTGAAACCAAGGGCAGTCAAGCGCCAGGCGCTCCTGAAAAGAAAGCGCCACCCGCCCACCCGCAGGGCCAGCGCCACACCGCCTGGGACTTCGGCGAGCTGCCCGAACTCATGGAGATCAGGCAGGGCGGCCAGACCCTCATCGGCTTCCCGGCCCTGATCGACCAGGGCGATGCCGTGACCATCGAGGTCTTCGACGAGCCCGAGGTGGCCGCCGCGCGCCACCGCCTGGGGCTGCGGCGCCTGTTCGCCCTCACGATCCAGGATGCGCTCAAGTACCTGGAAAAGAACATTCCCGACCTGCAGAAGATGGCCGTGGCCTACATGCCCCTGGGCACGCAGGAAGAGCTGCGCGCGCAGATCATCGACGTCGCCATGGACCGTGCCTTCCTGCAGGAGCCCCTGCCCGTGGACGAGGCGCAGTTCAGGCAGCGCGTGCAGGACGGGCGCGGCCGCCTGACCCTGATCGCCAACGAGGTGGCGCGCCTGGCCGGCGTGATCCTGCAGGAATACGCCGGCGCCCAGCGCAAGATCAAGGACACGAAGAACGCCCCCGAGGCCACGCAGGACGCGGCCCGGCAGCTGAAGATCCTGATGCCCAGGGACTTCATCGCCCAGGCCCCCTGGGCGCAGCTGCAGCACTTTGCGCGCTACCTGAAGGCGATCACCGTGCGCCTGGACAAATACCGCGCCGACCCGGCGCGCGACGCCGCCAGGATGAAGGAGCTGCAGCCGCTGGAGCAGCGCTACTGGCGCCTGGTGGCCGAGCGCAAGGGCCAGCAGGACGCGCGCATGCAGGAATACCGCTGGATGCTGGAGGAACTGCGCGTGAGCTTCTTCGCGCAGGAGCTGCGCACGCCGTACCCTGTCAGCGCCAAGCGGCTGGACAAGGTGTGGTTCCAGCTGGTGTCCTGACCCCCGCTCAATGCAGGACCAGGCGGTCCAGTTCCGCGCACACATCGGCCATGCGCCCCGAGATCACGAGCCGGCAGGCCGTGCCCTCGTGGCGGTTCAGGATCACGCGCAGGGGGCGCGATGCCGGTGCCGGGGGCCGCGCCGCGCTGGCGGCGGTGGCTTGTGGAACCCCATGGCCGTCGATCGCCGCGCACTGCGGGTCGTTGCTGGCGCGTGCGCCGGCCGGGTAGACGGCGTGCGCGTGGCCCGGCAGGCCGTGGTGCGCGGCCTGCGCGGGGCGCGGGCGCATGGAGCCGGCGATGCGGCGCAGGGGTTGGCAGAGCGAGGAGAGAGCGAAGAGGGCGATTCCCATGTGAAGACTCCGGCATGCCAGGGCATAGAGGTGGAACACAGGCGGGATTGCCAGGAGGAAGGCGCGCATCCGCGGGGTTGGCATGCGGCGGCCGGCGCAATGCCCGCGCCGCCGCATGCCAGACGCCCGCCACCTGCGGCGGCGCCGGTGCACGCTACATGAGCATGGTGTTGCGGATCAGGCCCACGGCCAGGCCCTCGATCTCGAAGGGCTCGCCGGGCTCGACGCGGATCACGGGGTAGTCGGGGTTCTCGGGCAGCAGCTCGATGGCGCTGCCGGTGCGGCGCAGGCGCTTGACGGTGACGTCGTCGCCCAGGCGGGCCACGATGATCTGGCCGCTGCGCGCCTCGCGCGTGGCCTGCACGGCCAGCAGGTCGCCGTCCATGATGCCCGCGTCGCGCATGGACATGCCGCGCACCTTGAGCAGGTAGTCGGGCTTGTGCGTGAACAGGCTGCCTTCGACCGTGTAGGTCTGGTCCACGTGCTCCTGCGCGAGAATCGGCGAGCCCGCGGCGACGCGGCCGATCAGTGGCAGCGTGAGCTGCGACAGGCCCGGGATCGGCAGGCTGAACTGCGTGCCGCGCACGGCGTTGATGTTGCGCACGGTCTCGCCGCACAGGCGTATGCCGCGCGAGGTGCCGCTCACGAGCTCGATGACGCCCTTGCGCGCCAGGGCCTGCAGGTGCTCCTCGGCCGCGTTGGCGGACTTGAAGCCCAGCTCGGCCGCGATCTCGGCGCGCGTGGGGGGCGCGCCGGTGCGCGCGATGGCGGTCTGGATCAGGTCCAGGATCTGCTGCTGGCGGGCGGTGAGCTTGGGGCTGTCGAGCATGGTGCGAGTCCGATGCGGTTGGGGGGGTGGGTAACTGTTTTTTAATCCAGTACCTGTATTTTTGAACAGTTTCAAAAAGGATGCAAGTGGCTGCTACAAGAAAAATCGTGGTGCTGGGCACCGGGGGCACGATTGCCGGCACGTCCGACGTGGTGGGCGCCAGCGTGGGCTACACGGCGGCGCAGATCGGCGTGCAGCAGCTGCTGGCCGCCGTGCCCGGCCTGGCGCAGGCCGCCGGGGGCGTGCTGGAGGCCGAGCAGGTGGCGCAGATCGACAGCAAGGATATGGATGCGGATGTCTGGGTGCGGCTTGTACAGCGCTGCGCCGCGCACCTGGCCGATCCGGCCGTGGCCGGCATCGTCGTCACGCACGGCACGGACACGCTGGAGGAGACGGCCTGGCTGCTGCACGAGCTGCTCGACGCGGCCAGGCCCGTGGTGCTGACCTGCGCCATGCGCCCGGCCACGGCGCTCGTGCCCGATGGGCCGCAGAACCTGCTCGATGCGGTGGCCCTGGCCTCTGACCCGTCGGCGCGCGGCGTGCTGGTGGTGGCAGCGGGCGTGGTGCACGGCGCGCGCGAGGTGGGCAAGGTGCACCCGCTGCGGCTGGACGCGTTCGCGTCGGGCGACGGCGGGCCCCTGGGCTGGGTGGAGGCGGGCCAGGTGCGCTGGGCGCATGGGCGCGCCCCGCTGGCGCAGCCGCCGTCCCATGCCGCGCTGTTGCCCGCCCTGGGCGCCACCGCCTGGCCGCGCGTGGAGATCGTGACGAGCCATGCGGGCGCCGACGGCGCCCTGGTGGACTGGCTGGTGGAGAACGGCGCCCGGGGCATCGTGGCCGCGGCCACGGGCAACGGCACGCTGCACAAGGCACTGGAGGCGGCCCTTGCGCGCGCCGTGGCCGCGGGCGTCGTGGTGCGCGTGGCCTCGCGCTGCCCGCAGGGGCGCATGCTGGACGTGCACGATGCGCCCTGGCAAGGTGCGGACGGCCTGAGCCCGGTGAAGGCGCGGATCAGCCTGATGCTGGAGCTGATGCGCTCGCCATAAGTGGCTTTGGATACGCTCTAAGAGCCTGTTCAAAGTCTTTTGAGCAGTAGAGCCAAGAACGCCAAGTGGATGAACTGCAGGCTGGTGTTGAGCCGTCTCTCGCAGTTCTTCCACAACCGCCTGTTCTTCTCCAGCCACGCGAAA